>NZ_JBVITR010000017.1:41095-92187 GCF_055574875.1 Streptomyces sp. NPDC034670 | reverse complement strand
AACACAGAGGCAACAGCAGTTGCTTGGTTGGCTCCAACACACCGCAGACCCCCCCCCCCCCCCCCTCCCCTCCCCCCCCCCCCCCCCCCCCCCCCCCCCCGCACCGCTTCCCCGTGCGGCCCGAGCCGTCCTGGCCGAGCAGGACCACGGGTGGCGCGAGGCCCGCCGCCGGACGGCGGTCCCGGCGGTCTTGCCCGGCGTCCGGACCCGGTGCGAGACTTCTGAACCGCCTTTCGGACGAAGGAGTCGGGCTTGTCATCCACGGGAGGGCCGTTACGGCCCCTGACCGTCCTCTTCGCACCGGAGAGCGCGTACGGGCCGACGAACAACTGCGTGGGGATCGGGGACGTCCTGCGCCGCCGGGGGCACCGTGTGGTGTTCGCCGCGGAGGCGTCCTGGAAGGGCCGTCTCGCACCGCTCGGTTTCGAGGAGGAGCTGGTCGATCTGGCCCCGCCGCCCGAACGGCCCCAGGACGCGGGCCAGTTCTGGAAGGACTTCGTCCGCGGCACCGCGCCCGAGTTCCGGAAGCCCACCATCGAGCAGCTGAGCACCTGGATCAAGCCGGTGTGGGAGGAGCTGGTCTCCGGCGCCCGGTACTGCGAACCGCGGTTGAAGGAGATCGTCGACCGGGTCCGGCCGGACGTGGTGGTCGAGGACAACGTCGTGTGCTTCCCCGCGCTGACCACGGCGGGCGTTCCCTTCGTGCGGATCGTTTCGTGCAACCCGCTGGAGATGAAGGGCGAGCACGTTCCGCCGCCGTTCTCCGGGTACCCGGCCGGGGACCGGAGCGAGTGGGACGGGTTCCGCGCCGCGTACGACCGCACGCACCGGAGCCTGTGGAGCGACTTCAACGCCTGGGTGACCGAGCAGGGCGCGCGTCCGCTGCCCGACCTGGAGTTCATCCACGAGGGCGATCTGAACCTGTACGTCTATCCCGAGCCGGCCGACTACACGGACGCCCGTCCGCTGGGCCCCACCTGGCACCGGCTGGACTCCTCGGTCCGCCGGACGTGCGAGGAGTTCACGCTGCCGCCCGGCCTGGCCGACGGCGGCGGGGCGCTGATCTACTTCAGCCTCGGCTCGCTCGGCTCGGCCGACGTGGACCTCATGCGCAGGGTCGTCGCCTCGCTCGCCCGCACCCCGCACCGCTACATCGTCTCCAAGGGCCCGCTGCACGAGGAGATCGCGCTGCCGCCGAACATGTGGGGCGAGGAGTTCCTGCCGCAGCCCCGGATCCTCCCGCTCGTCGACCTCGTCATCACGCACGGCGGCAACAACACGACCACCGAGGCCCTCCACTTCGGCAAGCCCATGATCCTGCTGCCGCTGTTCTGGGACCAGCACGACAACGCCCAGCGCATGGCCGAACTGGGTTACGGCGTCCGGCTCGACCCGTACCGCTTCACCGACGCCCGGCTCCACGGCGCGATCGACCGTCTGCTCGGCGACACGGCTCTGCGGCGCACCCTCACCGAGGTCGGTGAGACGATCCGGGCGCGCGACGGACTGCGCACGGCCGCGGACCTGATCGAGCGGGCCGCCGGGGGGTGATCCCACCGGCCCCCGGACGCACCGGGCCCGTGCCCGACCCCGCGCGCCCCGCGTACCGCCGGGCACCTCCGTGCCCCGCGGTACGCGGGGCACCGGCGGACCGACCGTGGCAGGGCCGCGGGCGCCGGCCTTCCGGCTCCCGTCCGGCGACCCGGGCGGCAGTATCGGCCCCGGGCAAAGGGGTACTCCCGACATCACGCACCGGAGCACAGCCGGTCGGCGACACGGCATCGGAGGTGAGGTCATGACGATCCAGGTGGCGCCGGGCACGATCGTCGTCTACACGGACGTGGCGTGCGCGTGGTCCACGGTGGGACTGGCACGGCTGTACGCCGCCCGGGAGCGGGCCGGGGCACAGGACCGGCTCCGGGTGGACCACCGCCTGTTCCTGCTGGAGGACATCAACCGCTTCCCCGTTCCCAAGCGCTACCTGGACGCCGAGATCCCGGTCGTGGGCCCCCTGGCTCCGGAGCTCGGGTTCAGGCCGTGGCAGCAGGACCCGTCGGCCTGGCCGGTGACCGCGGCCCCGGCCGACGAGGCCGTGCACGCCGCGAAAGCCCGGTCGCACGAGGCCGCGGAACAGCTGGACATGGCGCTGCGGCTGGCGTTCTTCCGTGACAGCCGGTGCATCTCGCTGCGCCACGAGATCCTGGACGTCGCCTCCGGCTGCGACCGGGTGGACACCGACGCGCTGGCCGAAGCACTCGACGCCGGCAGCGCCCGCGGCGCGATGATGCGCGACTACCGCGAGCACCGCGACGAGGTCCAGGGCAGCCCGCACTTCTTCCTCCCGGACGGGTCGGACGTCCACAACCCGGGCATCGGACTGCGCTGGGAGGGCGATCCCGGCGCCGGCTACCCCGTGGTCGAGAGCGACGACCCGGGCGCCTACGACGCGCTCGTACGCCGCGCCCTGGAGTGACCCGTCGCGCTGCCCGCACAGCCGTCCGTCCGTGTCCAGGGGGGCACCCCCACCGCCCGCCGCGGCCGGACCGGCCCTCCTGTACCCCGTGACCTGCATGAAAGGGGATCGGGCGGGCAGGCGGTCGGTCTGGAATCGGGGAGGATGCCATGACCATGACGGAGCAGCCGGCCGAACTGGTGGGAGAGGACACCGCCTGCTGTGCGCGCCACGACGACCGCGGACCGGGGCCCGGCGCCGAAGCGCCGGAGACACCGCGTGAGCGGGTCAACCGCCGCTGGAACGAGGTCCTGCAGGAGACCCGGGTCACCCAGACGGGCGTGCAGATCCTCTTCGGGTTCCTGCTCAGTGTGGCCTTCACCCCGCTGTTCCGGGAGCTGGGGACGTTCGACCGCGCCGTCTACGTCGTCACCGTGGTGCTCGGCGCGTCGGCCACGGGAACGCTCATCGCGCCCGTCTCCCTCCACCGCTTCCTGTCCGGCCAGCGCATGAAGGACGAAGTGGTGGAGATCGCCTGCCGCCTGATGAGGTGCGGCATGGTCCTGCTCGCGCTGACCATCGGCTGCACGCTGCTGCTGATCCTGCGTTTCGTCGTTCCCGGCGTCCTCGCCGAGGTGCTCGTCGGCGGGGTCATGCTGTGGTTCGGCCTGTGCTGGTACGCGCTGCCGCTGTACCTGCGCCGCCGCGCCGCCCGGCGCTCGCGCCCCGACGGCGCATAGCGCCCCCGGGGCGCGGGACGGGCGGGGCACCGTGGGCGGTCGGCGGGACACGTCCGGCGGGGAGGGCCCGCGGCAGGGGCCCGGGCGACGGTGACCGCCGCTGTCTCCGTCGGGCGGGTGGTTCTCCGTCCCGCCCGGATGTGGGCCACCGGTGGACGGGTACCTGGGGGTCGCCCGTGCGTTTCCTCCGAGTGGAAGAGGCTTGCTGTGAGTGACCGGATCGCGGACATCTGGGGGGCGCGCACCCCGCATGCGAGGGACACGCCCTGGCCCGTACGCGTCGACACCCATCTGGACGCGTCCCTGCGCGAGGAGGACGTGGACCGGTGGGTGCAGTCGGCGTGCGTGCTGTGCAGCAACGGGTGCGGATGCGACATCGCGGTGAAGGACGGCCGCATGGTCGGCGTCCGCGGCCGCGCGGCCGACACCGTCAACCACGGCCGGCTGGGACCCAAGGGGCTGTACGGGTCGTGGCAGTGGAGCCGCACCGACCGGCTCACCCGCCCGCTGGTGCGCGACGGGAGCGGGGACCTGGTCGAGAGCGACTGGGACACGGCGATGGGCCGCGTCGTGGAACGCTCACGGCAGTTGCTGGCGACCGACGCGGGAGCCCTCAGCCACGCCTTCTACACCTCCGGCCAGCTGTTCCTGGAGGAGTACTACACCCTGGGGGTGATCGGGAAGGCGGGGCTGGGCACGCCGCACATGGACGGCAACACCCGGCTGTGCACGGCGACCGCGGCGGCCGCGCTGAAGGAGAGCTTCGGCTCGGACGGGCAGCCGGGCAGCTACAGCGACATCGAGGCCACCGACGCCGTGTTCCTGTTCGGGCACAACATGGCCGAGACCCAGACCGTGCTGTGGATGCGCGTCCTGGACCGGATCCACGGCCCGAACCCGCCGCGGATCGTCGCCGTCGACCCGCGCACGACCAAGGTCGCCGAGGCGGCGCGGACCACCGGCGGGGTGCATCTGGCGCCGCTGCCGGGCACCAACCAGGCGCTGATGAACGCACTCGTCCGCGAGGTCATTCACCACGGTTGGCTGGACGAGGACTACATCGCGGCGCACACCCTGGGATTCGACGAGCTGAAGGCCGTCGTCGAGCCCTACACCCCCGAGCACGCGGCCGGCATCTGCCGGGTCCCGGCCGGCGACATCCGCCGCGCGGCGGAGATCTTCGGCACCTCCGAGCGGGTGCTGTCCACGGTGCTGCAGGGGTTCTTCCAGTCCCACCAGGCCACCGCCGCCTCCTGCGCGGTGAACAACCTGCACCTGCTGCGCGGGATGCTGGGCCGTCCCGGGTGCGGGATCCTGCAGATGAACGGCCAGCCCACCGCCCAGAACACCCGCGAGTGCGGGGCCGACGGGGACCTGCCGGGCTTCCGCAACTGGGACAACCCCGACCACGTCCGGCAACTGGCCGACCTGTGGAACGTCGACCCCCTGGTCGTTCCGCACTGGTCCCCGCCGACCCACGCCCTGCAGATCTGGCGCTACTGCGAACAGGGCTCGATCGGCCTGCTGTGGATCTCCGGCACCAATCCGGCCGTCTCCCTGCCCGAGTTGCCCCGCATCCGCAAGATCCTCGAGCGGGACTCCCTCTTCACCGTCGTGCAGGACGGCTTCCTCACCGAGACCGCCCGCTACGCCGACGTCGTGCTGCCGGCCGCCCTGTGGGGCGAGAAGCAGGGCACGTTCACCAACGTCGACCGCACCGTGCACCTGTCGGACAAGGCGGTGGACCCGCCCGGCGAGGCCCGCAGCGACCTGGACATCTGGCTGGACTACGCCCGGCGCATGGACTTCCGCGACAAGGACGGCGCCCCGCTGATCAAGTGGTCCGACCCGCAAGGGGCGTTCGAGGCGTGGAAGGAGTGCACCCGCGGCCGCCCGGTGGACTACACCGGCCTGACCTACGACAAGCTGCGCGGTGGCAGCGGCATTCCCTGGCCCGTGAACGAGGAGGCACCCGAGGGCACCGACCGCCTGTACGCCGACGCCGACTTCCCCACCCGTCCGGACGTCTGCGAGACCTACGGCCACGACCTGCTCACCGGCGGGGTGCTCAGCGCCCAGGAGTACCGCGCCGAGGATCCGGGCGGCCGCGCGTTCCTCAAGGCCGCCCCCTACGTCCCGCCGCCGGAGGGCCCCGGGGAGGAGTACCCGTTCGTCCTCACCACCGGCCGCACCGTCTACCACTTCCACACCCGGACCAAGACCGGACGGTCCCGCCGACTGCGCGGCGCCGCACCGGGGATGTGGGTGGAGCTGTCCCCCGGCGACGCGGCACGCCTCGGTGTGCGGGAGGGGGACCTGGTGCGCGTGGAGTCGCCCCGGGGTGCCCTGCGGGCCCCGGTGCGCGTCGGCCGCGGCCGTGACGGCGTGGTCTTCGCACCGTTCCACTACGGCTACTGGGACCAGCCCGGTACCGACGGCGCGGCACCGGGCGACAGTCCGCGCGCGGCGAACGAACTGACGATCACCGAATGGGACCCGGTCTCCAAACAGCCGCTGTACAAGATCGGTGCGGTCAGAGTCACCAAGATCGCCGACGCCACCGGCCCCTCCCCCGCGCCCACCACCACGGCGTCCGCGCCGGCCGACCCGGACGCGGTCCCGGCCACCGTCGGCGGTCCCGACGCGGACGTGCACGAACACCCGGACGCCGCCGCGCCGCCGCGGCCCCCGCGACAGCCGGAAGCCTCGCCGGAGCAGCCCGCCTCCGGAGGCACCACGACGTCCGCCCTCGGCACGGAGGACTGAGACCCCATGCACCTCGCCACCTACGTCGGCCTGCAGCACACCGCGTCCCGGACGCTGGCCGATGCCTTCCGCCAGGTCGCCGACGGGCACGCCGCCGAACCGGACGTGCGCTCCCTCTGCCGCACCCTCGCCCGGATGAGCGACGCGCACGTCGGCAGGCTCGCGCCGGTCGCCGAGCGCTACGGCGAACAGCGCGAGGACGAGCCCGAGCGGCTGCACGCCGAGGGGCTGTCCCGCACCCGCTCCGGCGGCGTCGGTCTCCTGCGCGACCTGCAGGACCTCTACACCCTGGCCTCCTTCGTGGACATCACCTGGACCGTCCTGGGCCAAGCGGCGCAGGGAACACGCGACCGCGAACTGCTGGACGTCGTGGACGCGTGCAAGACCGACACCCAGCGCCAGCTGAAGTGGCTGAACACCCGCATCAAGCAGGCCGCCCCCCAGGCGCTGATCGCCTCCGCGGCCGTCACCTGAACCCGGCCGCCGGGAGGCGGACCGAGCCCCGGACGCCCGCGGTCGCCGGGCCGCCGGCACGCCCGACCGCCCACGTCCCGCGAGTCCGCCGGACACGCAGGAGGCAGAGGGCGGTGGGCGCACCCGGCCGTTCCCGAGGAGAGCCGAACGGCGGACAGCCCATCCGGTTCGAACCCGGAGTCGGTTCGAACCGGTCCGTCTGCGGGCTGGGCCGCCTCGTTCGAGGATCGCCCGGAGGACTCGTCGACGGCGATGACGGGCAGGCCGACGGCCGGCGGCACAGTGCGGACGATGCACTGCGCGTCCTTACTCGGCCGCCGGGCGGCGTGCCGCCCGCTGCCGTGACGGCAGGCGTCTCATAGTGGGGCTTCATGAGCATGGAACCGACCGACCGGCCCCCGTCGGAGTCCGCACCCCCCACTCCCGTCACCGGCGCGCCCGACCGCGTCCTCGTCGGTGTCGGAATGGCCGTCGTCGTCGCCGTGGTCCTGTGGGCCTGGCTCGGCGAGGAGTCCTTCGACAGCGCCTCCTCCACGGGTCTGACGTGGGTCCTGAACAACTTCGGCTGGCTGTTCGTGGTCGCCGCGGACGTGTTCCTGGTCCTGTGCCTGGTGATCGCCCTCAGCCGGTTCGGCCGGATCAGGCTGGGCGCGGACGGCTCCGAGCCGGAGTTCGGGAACCTCGCCTGGATCGCGATGATGTTCAGCGCCGGCATGGGCATCGGCCTGATGTTCTACGGGGTCGGGGAGCCGCTCACGCACTACCTGGCACCGCCCCCGGCGAGCGGCGTGCGCCCCGAGTCCGGTGCGGCGGCGCGCACGGCCCTGGAGTACTCGTTCTTCCACTGGACGCTCACCCCGTGGGCGATCTACGGGATCGTGGGACTCGCCCTGGCGTACGCCGTGTTCCGCAAGGGCCGCGGCAATCGGCTCAGCGCCGCGTTCGTGCCCCTCATCGGCGCCCGGCGGGCCGGGTCGTGGCAGGGCAGGGCGATCGACCTGCTCGCCGTCTTCGCCACCGTCTTCGGCACGGCGACGAGCCTGGGGCTGGGCGCGCTGCAGGTGGCCGGGGGCCTCGACCTCACGGTGGGGGTGAGCGTCTCCCGGGCCACGGAGCTGATCATCATCGCGGTCCTGTCGACGGCGTTCGTCGTCTCGGCCTTCTCCGGCCTGCACCGGGGCATCAAGTGGCTGTCGACGTTGAACATCGTGCTCGTGGCGGCGGTGATGGTGTTCGTCTTCCTGTTCGGCCCGACCGTCTACGTCCTGGACACGATCCCGGCGTCCGTCGGCGGCTACCTGCAGAACCTGCTGCCCATGGCCACGCGGACCGGCGCCTTCTCGGACCACGCCTGGCTGGGCGCCTGGACGATCTTCTACTGGGCCTGGTGGCTGTCGTGGGCGCCGTTCGTGGGGACGTTCATCGCCCGCATCTCGCACGGCCGGACCATCCGCGAGTTCCTCATCGGCGTGCTGCTGGTGCCGAGCGGGGCGACCGTCGTCTGGTTCTGCGTGATGGGCGGCACGGCGCTCCGGCTCGAGTCGACCGGGCAGGCGGACCTCGCGGGCGCGATGGAGGACGGCGCCGAGGCGTCGCTGTTCGCGATGCTGGACGCGCTGCCGATCGGCACGGTCACGTCGTTCGTCGCGATGGTCCTGGTCATGACCTACTTCATCACGAGCGCCGACTCGGCGTCGCTGGTGATGGGTTCCCTGACCAGCCGCGGGGCGCTGCACCCGCCGTCGTGGCTGGTCGTCGCGTGGGGCGTGCTGATGGCCGCGGTGGCGGCGGTGCTGCTGGTGGTGGGCGGGCTGGACTCGCTGCAGACCGCGACGATCCTGGTGGCGCTGCCGTTCGTGGTCGTCATGCTGCTGCTGTGCTGGGCGCTGCTGCGGGAACTGCGGCAGGACCCCGCCGCGGGGCCTTCCCGCCACCACGCGCTGCACGGGCTGCAGGACGTCGTGCGGACGATGGTCGGCGACGTCGTCGCGGAGCGGGACCGGGCGCGCCACCACCGGCTGCGGCGGGCGGCGAAGGCCCGCACGGAGTCCGACGACGGGACGTGACGTGCCCTCGCGCCACCCGAGCGGTCGCACGGCACCGGACCCGGCCCCCGGACGGCCCAGGGGGGCGACGACGCGTCACCTCCGGGGAAGGGGGACGTTCTCCGCGCGGGCACGGCGCCGTGGGGGGGCGGGGCCCGCGCCACCGACCGGCCGGAGCAGCGGCCGGACGCCTGTGACCCGCCCATGCGCCGGCCCCGGACGCGCGACGGCCTGATCGCCTGCCCGGGCCGGCACGGGCGCCGCCCCGTCGACCCGCTTCCGGCCCGGACGGGGAGCCGTGCGCCGAAGCGGGTACTCGGCCGTGGAACGGGACAGGTGGGTCATCGGCTTGCGGAGGTGTCGGCGGTGCGCACCGGACTGCTCAGAGCACTCGGAGCGGCGACGTGCGCGTACGGGGCCGCCGCCGCGTACCGGCCCGGCCTGCTGGCCCGTCCCCTGGGGCTGGTCGATCCCCACGGCCGTGTCGAGCCGCACCACGCCCTGGCGGTGCGCCCCATGGCGTGGCGGGACGCCGCCACCGGCCTGGCGATGCTCGTCGCTCCCGAGGGCCCGGCGCTGGCCACGGCGACCGCCGTGCGCATCGCCTCCGACGTGGGTGACGCCGTGCTGTTCGGCACCGCCCTTCCCGGCCGGGTCCGCCGTGCGGGGGCCGCCGTCAGCGCCCTGGCCTGGGCCGCCCTGGGGGTGGCGGGGCTGGCCGGGAGCCGCCGCGCCCCCGAGGACCGGCCGAACGGGCGAAACGGACCGCGTTGACCGCACCGGTCGAACGGGCGCCGCCCCGGGAACCGTGCACCGCCGTGTGGCGCGGGCCCGGTGCGGTCGGGGCCGCGGACCGAGCCGCCCCGCGGCGGGTCGCGCCGGGCGGCCGAGGCGGTCCGGAGGCCCGGGAGGCGGGATCCGGGGCCGGACGGCTTCCCGTCCCGGGACGTGCGGCGCTCCCCGGACGTCACCGGCTCCCTGGTGGCCGTGGGGCATGCGGGGCGGGGAACGGGGTAAACGAGCGGCGACCTCGCCCCGGACCCGTGGCGGTGTGGAAGGAGAACCCCTGATGTTGATGGCCCACCCTGCAGTGCTGCGGGATCTGATCGAGCAGTACGAGGCCCTGGTGGCTCTGGACGCCTCCGAGGCGGACAGCGCGCGGGTGCGGCAGCGCATGGAGGACATCGCCTACACCCTGTGCGTCTCCACCGGCACCCGCGACATCGACGCGGCCCTGATCGCGGCCCGTCACCGGCTGCCCGGCGCCCGGCCCCAGGACGACTCCCTCCTGAGCGGCGGCTGACCCTTCCCGGGCCGCACTCATGCGCGTGCCCGTGCCTCCGCCCCGAACAGACCCGAACAGAACGGACGAAGACGTGAACACCGCTGAAAGAGCTGCCGCACCGATCTACGACCGCCTGATAGCCGAACGCGGCGACGTCGTCGCGGTGGCCGCGCTCACCGCGGAAGAAACCCGCCGTGAGGTCGCCGCGGTTCTGGACTTCGGCTTCTCGAGCACGGGCGGCGAGACGGACGAGGACACGTAGAGCCGGCCGCCCCGGTTCTTCCCCGGCCGGGGGCACGGGGACGGCCCGTGGACGCGCACGCCGCCCTGTGCCCGGCGTCCCAGCGCCCGTCCGGAGCGGGTGACGCCCCGGGGGACACGACCGCGCCGCTCGGGCGGTGTGCCGTACGCACGCGCGTGCCGGGTACGGCCGGCGCCGCGGGGCCCGGACCGTACCGCCGTCTCGTCTCCCGTGCGCGGGCCGGGCCGCACGGGAGCCGTTCGCCGGCTTCCCGTCGTCACCGTGTCGGCCGGTGGCCCAGTGCCTCGACGATCTCGGTCACGTCGGCGTACGTGCCGCCCTCCGGGAGGGCCCGCGCCGCCTCCAGCACCGGGTCCGGCGCGTGGTGCGCCTGCAGGACCTCCAGCACCGACCGCCGGTCGGCGGGGAAGGCCGTGCGGTCCAGGTGACGTGCCAGTTCGAGGCGCAGGGAGTCCGCCTCCGCCTCGGCGCGCGCCCGGTCGCGTTCCTCGCCGGGCGGGGGCACCGGTCCGCCCGGGTCCACCCGGACGTCGTCGTCCGCCGGCGGCTCCGGGTCGCTCGCCTCCTCCACGTGGGTCGGCCGACCGGAACGCAGGTGTCCTTCCAGTTCGTGCTTCATCTCGTCGTCGGTACGCGGACTGATCGGGTTGCTGCCTCGTTCGGTCATGTCCCGGCACCTCCTTCTCTCGCTCGTGCCGCTCTTCTCTCGCTCGTGCCGCTGCGCACCGGAGCCGCCCGTCCCTCAGGTCCAGCCCGGAAGGGCGCCCGGGCCGCCTGCCGGAATGTCCGTGGCGTCCGTGCCGTCCTCGTCCGCCGGGGGACGACCGGTACGTCGGCGGCGGTGGCGGCGGTACGCGCGCAGCGACGCGTCGTCCGCGTATACCGCCGTCGGGCCGCTCTCCCCCGGCGTCCGGGTGTCGCTCCGGCGCGCCGGCCCCCGGTCGGACCGGGCACCCGCCCACGTCTCACGGCCCGGCTCCGGCCCGTCGGGCCGGACGGGTCGGCGCTCCCGCCGGTGCCGGGCTCCCGGGTGTTCCCGCGCCTCGGGCTGGAAACGCCGCTCGGACCAGCCGGACGAAGCCGTGCGGTGCGCGGGGCGCCGCTCCCTCCCGGACCTGCCCCCGCGGATCGCGGTCCGACCGCTCCGCGCGGTTCGAGGCCGGCACCCGTCCGGTCGACGTACGCCACGAGACGCACCGGGTCCCGGCCTGTCCGGCTGCGCCGGTCCGCCGGTCCTCGTGCCGTTCTCCGGGAGGGGCGACGGCTCGTCGTCGGCGCTCTCCGGAGCCGTCCGGGCTATTCGTCCCCGAACACGGCCTTCTGTACGTCGTTCGGGCCGTCGAACCCGTCCGCGGGGGCATCGACGAGCTTCTCGACGAGGGCGTCGTCCGCGCCGTTTCCCTTGGCCAGTTTCACCAGGTCGTCGCGGCTGGCAGGGTACTCGGCGCCCTTGAGCGCCTTCTGCAGGTCGATCGGGCTGATGCTCGCCATGGTGGTCTCCTCGCTGTCCTGGCGGTCCCCCGGCGGGGCCCGCGTCGCACCGGGCCGGCCGGCAGGTCCATCGTGTCCACAGGGGAGGGGGCGGCGCATGTCGGCCCGTCCGCCCCGGTGCCCCGGCGAAGTGGGCGGCACCGCCCGTGACGTGGGCCGCCCCGGTCCCGCGGACGTCCCGCCCCGCCCGGAGTTGCGCGGACCGGACGCGTTCCTCCCGCTCACGGACCGGCTCCTCGCAGCCTCGGGCCGCCGTCCGCACCTTGCGGACGCCGAACTCCGCCGCACCCCCGGCCCGGGGGTGCGGCGACGGCTCCCGGAACCCGCAGGAGCGCCTCGGGGGCCTGCCTTTCCCGCGGCGGCACCAGGGGGCGCCACGAGGTCGGTCCCCGCCGGGTCCGGCCTTCGTCCGCGCGTGTCCTCGGTCGGCCGTCCTCAGCCCCGCACCACCACACGGAGCGTCTTGACCGAAGGGTCGGCCGCGTCCGGGATCAGGACCCCGTGCTCGACGCCGCTGCGCAGGTAGTCCAGCACCTCGTCGGTGATGACCTCACCGGGAGCGACGGCGGGCACCCCCGGCGGGTACGGGCTGATCGTCTCCGCGGCGATCCGTCCCTCGGCGCGCTCGGCGGGCACGTGCTCCACCGGGGCGAAGAACGCCTCCCGCGGCAGCATCGCCTGCTCCAGTTCCAGGGCCGAGGGCTCGGGCAGGCGCACCGGCGGCCGCCTCTCGACGGAGTCGGCGCCCTCGACGAGCGCGCGCAGGGCGTCCAGCAGGGCCTTCTCGGTCTCGTCGTCGTCGGCGTGCGTGATGGACGCGCTGATCCGGCAGGTGTCGGAGCCGCCGACGTCCACCGGCCGGTTCGCCCGCAGCCACTCGGCCGCCTGCATGCCGCTGACACCCAGCTCCCGTACGTCGGTCACGATCTTCAGCGGGTCGAACGCGGCCGCGCACCCTTCCTCGACGGCCTCCCCGCCCATGGGCCGCAGACCGGGCAGATCACCGACGGCCGACCGGATGCGCTCCGCACGGTGCAGCGCGGCGTCCGGGAGTTCGCGCCCGTGTTCGACCATCTGACGGCGCCAGCCGTCGAGGGCCGCGTGGACCGGCGACGAGGCGCTGGTGGTGCCCAGCAGGCCCTCCCGCTGGTCGAGGGCCTCCGGCGACACCCGGTCGTACTGGAGGTGGAAGACGGAGCTCTGCTCGATGGCCCCGCCCATCTTGTGGACGCTGGTGACCACCAGGTCGGCCTCGGCGTTCATGCCCCAGGCCGGCAGCCCGGGATGGAACAGCGCGGGACGGCCGGGGTGCCCACCGCGTTCACCGCCCGCTCGGGTCACGGCCGTCCCGCCGTGGCACTGCTGCTGGAGTACGACGCCTTGCCGGGCCTCGGTCACGCCTGCGGGCACAACCTCACCGCAGCCGCCGGTCTGGGAGCGGCGCTCGCGCTGAACGCGGTGCTGGACGCCTCGACCGGACGGGTCGTGGCCGTCGGGACGCCGACCGAGGAGGGCGGGGGCGGAAAGGTCCCGGAGGTGGAGGCCGGCGTGTTCGACGACCTCGACGCCGCGCTGACGTTCCACCCGGGCGTGTACGACTGGTCCCGGGCACCGCTGACCGCGCAGGTGCCGTACCGGGTGGCCTTCCACGGCCGTGCCGCGCACCTCACCGGCAACCCGACCGAGGGCGTCGACGTTCTCCTGGCGCTGGTCGAGCTGTTCAACGTCCTGACCGCCCTGGGCAGGCGTCTGCCGGCCGCCTCCCACGTCCAGGGGATCGTCACCGACGGGGGCAGGGCCACCAACATCGTCCCGGAGTACGCGGAGGGGCTGTTCGGCCTGCGCGCGGCGACGACCGGGGCGTTGGAGGACCTGATCGGGCAGTTGCGCGCCGGTGCCGAGGGCGTCGCCCACGCCACGGGCACCGGGGGCGAGGTGGAACGCGCCACGCTCCGCTACGAGCACTTCCGTGACAGCGGCCCGCTGTCCGAGACGTTCGCCGGGCACCTGTCCGGGGCGGGGATCGCGTTGACGCCGCCCGCGCCTGGCGTCTACCTGGATCGTCGGACATCGGCAACGTCAGTACGCGCGTGCCCGCCATCCATCCCTTCGTCGCCATCATGGACGAGGGGTCCGACCACGCCCCCGAGTTCGCGGCGGCGGCCGCCTCCCCCCGGGCCCGCGACGTACTCGTCGCCGTCACCGGCGCGCCGGCCTGCACGGCCGCGGACCTGCTCCTCGACGCGGACCTGCGCGCGGAGGCGTGGAGACTGCACCGGGAGGCGGGAGGCTGAGCCCTGTCCGTCACCGGAACCCTTTCGAAAGGCCGCCGGAGGCGAAGAAGCGGCGAAGCCGACGAGGTTCTCCCGGACTCCGACGGGGCTGCTCGAGGAGGCGGCGGCCGGCCCTGCCCCCGGCGGGTGCGGGACATCCTGCCGGCGCATCGACGAAAGTCGGTCGGCGAGGTCCCGGGCGGCACTCGCCCGACGCTCGCGGCCCCGGGCTCACGCTCCCCGGACGTGCGCCAGTGCCCTGTCGAGGAGGTGGCGCAGACGGGCCGGGCTGGGGGCGACGGCCGTCGTGAGCAGTGCCGGCCCGTCCGCGAGGGGGGCGATGACGGCGCGCCCCTCCGCGGGGTCGTCGCCGATCAGGTGTGGTTCTCCGTCCGTGGCGGCCCTAGGGTGGACGATGAGGAGCTGTCCGGTGGCCCGGTGTCCGCCCAGCACCGCGGGACCGTCCCAGGCCGGCGCCGGACCGCCGTAAGCGGTCCGCTGGTCGAGGAGCAGCCGACCGTCCCACCGCACCGTCAAACGGGTGGTCAGGTGCCCGGGCGGCTCCGCCGTGCGGCCGAGGACCTGTTCCTCCCGGAACAGGAGTCGGGAGGTGGGGGCGAGCTCCATGGCGCACGACTGGTGGAGGGTGCTGCCCCGGGTACTGATCAAGTGCCGGGGCAGCCAGTGCAGGGACGCCCGCTCGCCGACGGTGAGCCGCAGGTCGTAGGTGGCGGGCGCGGGGGTGGGGCCGCGTAGCGCGATGGTGGCGGCGGCCGTGGTCACCTCCAGGTCGGCATCGGCCCCTGCCTCGATGTCGAGCCCGAGACGGTCTCCTCCGAGCGGCGCGCTCATCGCACCGATCACACCGACGCGGGCCCGGCCGTCGCGGGACCGCAGCCTCCTCAGGTGGAAGGGGCCGTCGCAGTGCAGAAGCGGGAGCGTCGTCGTGCGGCCGTTGTGGGCGGCCCGGATGCGGGCCGTGGCGCGGACGGCGGACGGGGCGGAGGCGGTGGCCCCTTCCGGCGGACGGGTTCCGGTTCCGGGAGAGGGGTGGACCGTGCCCGCTCGCGCGGCGGAGGGCGCCGGCGTGACCGGCGGCCGTGTGGTGCTCCTCATGCGGTGGTCCCGGTACGCCATGCGGCGAGCCGCCCGGTGACCCAGTCGGCGACCGGGCGGATTCCGTCGGCCGAGGTGAGGCTGGTGAAGGCGACCGGCAGGGAACCTCGCTGCTTCTCGGCGTCCGCCGCCATGGCGTCCAGGTCGGCCCCGACGTACGGGGCGAGGTCGGTCTTGTTGATCACGAGCAGATCGGCGGTGGTGATGCCGGGCCCGCCCTTGCGGGGGATGTCGTCACCGCTGGCCACGTCGATCACGAACACCTGGGTGTCGACGAGGCCGCGGGAGAAGGTGGCGGTGAGATTGTCCCCGCCGGACTCGATGAGGACCAGGTCCAGCGGGTGCAGGTCCCGCTCCAGTTGCTCGGCCGCTTCCAGGTTGGCGGAGATGTCGTCGCGGATCGCGGTGTGCGGGCAGGCTCCGGTCTCCACGGCGGTGATCCGTTCCGGTGGCAGTACGGCCTCGCGGCGCAGGAACTCGGCGTCCTCCCGGGTGTAGATGTCGTTGGTGACGACGGCGATGGACAGCGTGTCGCGCAGCGCGCGGCACAGCGCGGCCACGGTGGCCGTCTTGCCCGAGCCGACGGGGCCGCCGAGGCCGATCCGCAGTGCGCGGCGGCTGCCGTCGGGGCGGTGGGCGTCGGCGCTGTGGGTGTGCCGTTCGGGCATGGTCACGGGGGGATCGAGGTGCACGGCGGCTCCAAGCGAGAGGGGGGAGAAGGTCAGGACGCGAAGAGGCGGACGGTCCAGGCGGCGTGCTGCTCCGCGGTGATGTCCAGCAACGGGGCCGATGCGGACGGCAGGACGCCGGTGCCCTCGGCGGGAACGCGAGCCGCCGCGGCGGCGGCGGTCGCGGCCACGTCGTCGATTTCGGGCGCGAGCCGGGCGAGCAGCGCGGTGGCGTCGAACGGGTCGAGGCTCAGCAGGCGTACCGCCGCGGCCGCCGGTCCCCCGACGCTCTCATACGCGGCGCACTGCGCGGCGTCGGACGGAGTCAGGCCGGCGACGTGCGCGGCGACACCCAGCACGACGGGGTGGTGCGCTCCGTGCGGCCGGACGGAGGCGAGGTGGTCGAGAACGGGCGAGGGCCAGGTGGCCCGGGCGGCCCGCAGCATCTGCCGGCCGAGCCGGCGGGCGATCTGCCGCAGCGCGGGTACGGACGTGCGGGCATCGGCGGCCTCGTCCAGCTCGACGGGATCGTGGCCGTCGGCCGCTGTCGCGGCGAGTCCCGCCGCCGTCAGCCCGGCCGTGTGCAGACGCCCGCGGCAGAAGGCCTCCAGACTCGCGGTGTCGTGCACGCCTCCGGAGGCGACGGCGGCCTCGACGCCCCCGGAGTGGGCGTGCCCGCCCGCGGGGAAGCGGCCGTCGGCCAGGACGAGCAGGGCGGCACGGTTCATCGGGTCGGTGACCGGCCTTTCTCGGGAGGGCCGGCCCGGCCGCATGAGCAGGCCGGGCCGGGGGGCGTTCAGAACAGGAAGTACCGCTGTGCCATGGGCAGTTCGGTGGCGTAGTTCCGGCCGACCAGTTGCCCGTCCACCCTGGTGCGCACGTCGGTGGTGGTGGCTCCGCCGATGGTGACCTCGAAGGTGTCGGGGTCGACGACGATTTCCGGCAGGCCGTCGTTGTGCACCATGTCGGCCTTGGTCACCTCGCGGGTGGACTTGATCGCCCGCAGCGGTTTGAGCAGGCCGATCTCCGACAGCTCACCGTCGACGGCTCGCTCGGCCACGAAGTTGAACGAGTTGCTCCTCGGAGAGCGGCCGGTGAACCCCCACACCGGACGCGGCAGGAACGGCTGCGGCGTCGGGATCGAGGCGTTGGCGTCACCGATCTGCGCGTAGGCGATCTGGCCGCCCTTGATGACCATGTGCGGCTTCACGCCGAAGAACTTCGGCTCCCACAGCACCAGATCCGCGAGTTTGCCGGGCTCGACGGAACCGACCTCGTGGTCGATGCCGTGCGTGATGGCCGGGTTGATCGTGTACTTGGCGACGTAGCGGCGGGCCCGGAAGTTGTCCGCCTCGGCGCTGTCCTCGTGCAGGTGTCCGTAGCGGGCCTTCATGACGTGCGCGGTCTGCCAGGTCCGCATGATCATCTCGCCGATGCGGCCCATGGCCTGGGCGTCGGAGGACATCATCGAGATGGCGCCCATGTCGTGCAGCAGGTCCTCGGCGGCCATGGTGGAGGGCCGGATCCTCGAGTCGGCGAACGCCATGTCCGCCTCGACCTCCGGATTGAGGTGGTGGCACACGATCATCATGTCGACGTGTTCCTTGACGGTGTTGACCGTCAGGGGCCGGGTCGGGTTCGTCGACGCGGGCAGCACGTTCCGCCGGCTCACCAGACTGATCATGTCGGGTGCGTGACCGCCGCCGGCGCCTTCGATGTGGAAGACGTGCAGACTGCGGTACTTGGCGTCCGCGGTGTCGAGGTCGCCGTCCTTGGTCGCGGCGAAGGTGTGGTGCACGAAGCCGGATTCGTTCAGGGAGTCGGCGTGCAGGGCGACCTGTACGCCGGTCTCCTCGCACACCGTCAGGGCCGCGTCGATCACCGCGGGGGTCGCGCCCCAGTCCTCGTGGATCTTGAAGCCGAGGGCGCCGGCGGCCACCTGGTCGCGCAGGGCCTTCTCCGAGACGGTGCTGCCCTTGGCGAGCAGGCCGATGTTCACCGGAAAGGAGTCCAGGGCCTCGAACGTCCGCTGGAGGTGCCACTTGCCGGGCGTCACAGTGGTGGCCGTACTGCCCTCGGCGGGACCGGTGCCACCACCGATCAGCGTGGTCACGCCCGACGCGAGCGCTTCGTGGATCTGTCCCGGGCACAGGAAGTGCACGTGGGTGTCCACGCCGCCCGCGGTCAGGATCCGCCCGTTGCCGGCGATCACCTCCGTCTCGGGCCCCACGACGAAGTCCGAAGCACGTGGGTCGTCGTTGGGCCGCGGCGTCATCGTCTCGGGGTTGTACGCCTTGCCGATCGCCTGGATCCGGCCGTCGCGCAGACCGACGTCGGCCTTCACCACGCCCCAGTGGTCGAGGATCAGCGCGCCGGTGATCACCGTGTCCACCGGCGCGCGGGCATGGCTCCGGGGGAGGTGCGACTGCCCCATCGACTCGCGGATCACCTTGCCGCCGCCGAACAGCATCTCGTCGCCGCTGCGGCCGGGGCCGCCGCACCAGTCCGCGTCGATCCGCAGGACGAGATCGGTGTCGGCGAGCCGGATCCGGTCGCCTTCCGTCGGGCCGTAGAGGTCGGCGTACCTGGACCGTGTCAGCAGGCCCGGAGTCGGTTCGGTCCCGTCAGCCATCGAGACGCGCCTCCTCTTCGCTCTTGCCGGCCCGGAGCCCCCGGACGACGCGCTCGCCCGCGATGGGTACGAGGTGCACAGTGTGCACGGTGTTCTCGTCGGGGCTGGGCTCGAAACGCACCGACGTCCCGGAGGGGATGTGCAACCGCATGCCGTGCGCGGCGTCGCGATCGAAACAGAGGTGCTCGTTGACCTCGGCGAAATGGAAGTGGGAGCCGACCTGGACCGGGCGGTCCGAGGGATTGCTCACGTCGAGCGCGACGGGTTCGTGACCCTCGTTGTACGTCACCGCGTGCTTGTCCTCATCGGGGAGGAGTTCCGTCTTCCCGGGGTGGACGGTCACCTCCTCGGCTGCCTCGTCGAACGGGTCGTGGAGTGTCACCAGCTTCGTTCCGTCGGGGAACGTGGCCTCGACCTGGACGTTGCTGATCATCTCCGGGACGCCGTCCATGACGTCGTCGCGGGTCAGGACACGGCGCCCGGACTCCATGACGGAGTCCACCGTGGCACCGGTCCGGGCCTCCTCGTACACATGTGCCGTGAGCAGCGCCATGGCCTCCGGATAGTTCAGCCGCAGTCCCCGCTCGCGGCGCCGACGGGCGACATCCGCCGCCACGTGGACCATGAGCCGCTCCTGCTCGTGCGGAGTCAGGTGCATGCGTGCGCCCTCCTTCCTGCTCGTCCTGCTTGTCGCCTGGCTCGTACGGCGAAGGCACACGGAGACGACGGGAGCCGTCGCGGTGCATCGGATGCCGCGGGTCGACTATCGGAGGCGAAGCGGTCGGACGTAGGGAGAACCCGTCCTCGTTCCCCTGATGGTGTGGAACCGAGGCAGTGGTGGTGCGGGGAGCGCACACCGTCGGCGCGGCCGTGTCCGTGCCACCGCCGTCCGCGGGAGCCGCTCCGGGCGGGCGCGGCTCACGGGAGCCGGCACCGCGCCGCCAGACCTTCCCCGACTCCATTTCCCGGACAGTGCTCGTTTCGGCCTTCGTCGGCCCCTGGGCCTCTCTTCCCCGGGCCAGCATGGTGGCCGCGCGTATACCTGGGCCCCGAACTATGGTGCCCCGCCACATGTGCCCCTGATCTGCGTGTTCCTACGGTGTGCCGACACGTACCCGTCCCCACCGCACACGAGGAAGTGGCGCACATGGCCTCCCCAGCAACCGCTCCCCCGACGCCGAGCAGTCTCAAGCGCATCGTCACCGCGTCCCTCATCGGCACCACCATCGAGTGGTACGACTTCTTCCTCTACGGCTCCGCCGCCGCGCTCGTCTTCAACAAGCTGTTCTTCCCGGACTCCGACCCGCTCGTCGGCACGCTGCTGTCGTTCATGACGTACGCCGTCGGGTTCGCCGCGCGGCCCCTGGGCGCCCTGGTCTTCGGGCACTACGGGGACCGGCTCGGGCGCAAGAAGCTGCTGGTGCTGAGCCTGCTGCTGATGGGCGGGGCCACCTTCGCCATCGGGCTGATGCCCACGCACGCCACCATCGGCAGCGCCGCGCCGGTGCTGCTCACCGTGCTGCGGCTCGTCCAGGGGTTCGCGCTGGGCGGCGAGTGGGGTGGCGCCGTGCTGCTGGTGTCCGAGCACGGGGACGCGCGGCGACGCGGGTTCTGGGCCTCCTGGCCGCAGACCGGTGCGCCGGCGGGGCAGCTGCTGGCGACCGGTGTGCTGGCCCTGCTGACCGCCGTGCTGTCGGAGTCGGCGTTCGAGGCCTGGGGCTGGCGGATCCCGTTCCTGCTCTCCGGTGTGCTGGTGGTCGTCGGCCTGTGGATCCGGCTCTCCGTCGACGAGTCGCCCGTGTTCAAGCAGGCGCTGGCGCAGGCCGAGGCCCGCAAGGCGCAGGCCGGTGCCGGTGCCGAGCGGATGCCGATCGTGGCCGTCCTGCGGCACCACTGGCGCGACGTGCTGATCGCGATGGGCGCGCGCATGGCGGAGAACATCAGCTACTACGTGGTCACGGCGTTCATCCTGGTGTACGCCACCACCGCCGCCGACGTCTCGCGGCAGACCGCGCTGAACTCGGTGCTCATCGCCTCGGCCGTCCACTTCGCCGTCATCCCGGCCTGGGGAGCGCTGTCGGACCGGATCGGCCGCCGTCCCGTCTACCTGATCGGCGCGGCCGGCGTGGGGCTGTGGATGTTCCCGTTCTTCGCGCTGATCGACACCGGGAGTTTCGCGAACCTGCTCCTCGCGGTGACCGTGGGCCTGGCGCTGCACGGGGCGATGTACGCGCCGCAGGCCGCCTTCTTCTCCGAGATGTTCGCGACCCGGATGCGTTACTCCGGCGCCTCCATCGGCGCCCAGTTCTCCTCCATCGCGGCGGGTGCGCCGGCGCCGCTCATCGCCACCGCGCTGCTCTCGGACCACGGCAGCTCCACCCCGATCGCCCTGTACGTCATCGCGGCGAGCCTGCTGACGGTCGTGGCCGTGGCCCTGGCCAAGGAGACCCGGCACCGGGACCTGACCGAGGTCGACCCGTCCGGTGGCGCCCGGGAACCGGACGGGTCCCGGGCGGCGCGGGACGCGCACACCGTCTGATCCCGCGGACCGGCCCCGCGGACCACCGGCCCCCGCACGCCCGCGCGTACGGGGGTCAGTGCCGTGGGGGCGGCGCCCCCGCGGACAGCCGGTGCAGGCGCAGGGCGAGCTGGATCTCCAGCGCCCGGGCGGGGTTCTGCCAGTCGTCGCCGAGGAGGCGGCCGACGCGCTCCAGGCGCTGGGCGACGGTGTTCACGTGGACGTGCAGGTCGTCCTTGGTGCGGGCGGGGCTCATGCCGCTGGCGAAGTACGCGTCGAGGGTGCGCAGCAGCTCGGTGCCGCGCCGTTCGTCGTACGCCACGACCTGGCCGATGGTGCGGTCGACGAAGCCCGCGATGTCCCGCTCCCCCGCCAGCAGCAGTCCCAGGAAGCCGAGGTCCTCGGCGGCGGCGCCGTCCCCGGAGCGGCCCAGCCGCCGCAGGGCGTCGAGGCAGCGCCGGGCCTCCGCGTAGGCCGCCGCCGCGGTGTCGGGGCGGTCGGTGAGCCGCTCCACCGGGGCGGACGCGCCGACGGTGACCGGTTCGTGGACGGCCGTGCCCAGGTGCCGGGCGGTGCGGCGGGCCAGGCCGGTGGCGGTGTCCCCGGGGGCGAGGGGCAGCAGCAGGACGGTGCCGCCGTCGCGTGCGGCGGCGAGGCCCCGCCGGGTGGCCGCGAGGTGCGAGGCCGCGGCCCACAGGCGTCTGCGGGCGTCCGCCTCCTGGTCGGCGTCGGCGGCGCCGCCCTCCAGCCGGGCCGCCAGCACCGCGTGGGTGGCGTCGAGGTCGGCGTGCAGCCGGGCGGCGCGCTCGCGCAGCAGGCGCGGGTCGCGGTCGCGGGCGTCCAGCAGGTCGTCGAGCAGCTCGCCCCGGACGCGCTGCTCGGCCTCCGCGGCGAAGCGGCGGGCGAGCAGCAGCAGCGAGGTGACCATGGCCGCGCGCTCCAGGGTCCGCTGGTCGACGGGGTCGAGACCGGGATGGCCGCGCAGGACGAGGGCGCCGAGGAGTTCGCCCCCGGCGGTCACGGCGGCGATCCAGTCGTCCCCGTGCCGCACCGCGTGCCCTTCGGCCCGCGAGGACTCCAGGGCCCGGACGGGCACGCCGGCGGCCTCGGCGAACTCGACCGTGCCGTCCAGGACCTGGGAGACGGCGGCGGCCACGTCGTGCACCCCGCCCCCGCGCAGGACCAGCTCGGCCAGCCGGTCGTGGACGTCCGAGGCGCGCTCGATGACCCCGCTGCGGTCCTGGATGATCTCGTTGGCGCGTTCCAGGTCGGCGAGGGCCGAGCGGGTCTCGGCGAGCAGGTTGGCGGTGTCGATGGCGGCCGCGGCGAGGGCGGCGAAGGAACCGAGCAGGGCGATCTGCTCCCGTTCGAAGACCCGGGCCCGCCGGTCGGCGGCGAACAGGACGCCGATGACGTGGTGCCCGAGCATCAGGGGCACCCCGAGGATGGCCACGAGTCCCTCGTCCCGCACGCCGGTGTCGATGCTGTGGGTGTGCCGGAAGCGGTCGTCGCGGAAGTAGTCGTCGGTGACGTAGGGGCGGGCGGTCTGGGCGACCAGGCCGCCGAGCCCCTCCCCCATGCCGAGGCGCAGCTGCTGGAAGCGGGCGGCGACCGAGCCCTCGGTGACCCGCATGTAGGTGTCGCCCCTGGCCGGGTCGTTCAGGCTGAGGTAGGCGACGTCGGTGCCGAGGAGCGAGCGGGCCCGCTGCACGATCGCCTGGAGCACGGCGTCCAGGTCGCGCAGTCCGGCGAGGTCGTGGGCGGTCTCGAAGAGCGCGGACAGCTCGGCCTCCCGGCGGCGCCGGTCCTCCAGTTCCGAGCGCACGCGCAGGGCGAGCAGCTTGGCCCGCTCGAGCGCGGTGACGCGCTCGGCGGGCAGCCCCTCGGCCCGGGCGAGCAGCACCGGCCGCTCGTACTCCTCGGCGGGCGCGCCCCGGGCGAGCAGTTCCAGGAACGGGGTCTCGGCGCCGCCGGGCGCGGGGCGGGTGCCGGGGAGCGTCCGGCCGGGCGTCGCGGCGCCGGGGACGGCGTGCTCGGCGGACTGCACGTGATCACGGGACATGCTCACAGGATTACCTCATCCCACGGCCGCTCCGTCAGGCCTGTGGACGGCCCGGCCGGGCCGCCGGCCGGGACCTCAGTGAGCGGTCCAGCCTCCGTCCAGGACCAGCGACGCGCCGGTCACGGAGGACGCCTGCGGGCCGCACAGGTAGGCCACCGCCTCGGCGACCTCCTCCGGCTCGATGAGCCGCTTGACGGCGCTGTCCCGCAGCAGCACCTCGGACAGGACGCGTTCCTCGGGGATGCCGTGCGTGCGGGCCTGGTCGGCGAGCTGCCGCTCGACCAGGGGGGTGCGCACATAGCCGGGGTTCACGCAGTTCGAGGTGACACCGTGGGGTGCGCCTTCGAGGGCGGTGGTCTTGGACAGGCCCTCCAGACCGTGTTTGGCGGCCACATAGGCGGACTTGTAGGCCGAGGCGCGCAGACCGTGGACCGAGGACACGTTGACGACGCGGCCCCACCCCTGGCCGTACATGTGGGGCAGGGCTCCGCGGATGAGCCGGAACGGCGCCTCCAGCATCACGGTGAGCACCGTGTGGAAGACGTCGGGCGGGAACTCCTCGATCGGGCGGACGAGCTGCAGCCCGGCATTGTTGACCAGCACGTCCGTGCCGACCGCGGCGAGTTCGGCGGCGTCCAGATCGGTGAGGTCGAGGACGTGCGGCTCGACGGCTCCCCCGAGACCGTGCGCCTCCTCGGCCAGGGCCAGCAGTCCTTCGGCGTCCCGGTCGACGGCTCTCACCTTGGCTCCGGCGGCCGCGAGCCGCAGCGCGCAGGCGCGGCCGATGCCACTGGCGGCACCGGTGACGAGGGCGGTGCGACCGCCGAGGTCGAGCGGGGACGGGTGGGGGGCCGGGAAGGCACGGGGCGCGGTCATGGCTTCGACCCTAGGTAGTGCCCACCCCCCACCCCATGTGGCTACGCCCTATAGTTCAGCCGGTTCCAGTGGGGTCGAACCATGTGGGTGCATCCGCCATGGCTTGTTTGATCCGGAAGCGGCCGAACTCGTTCAGCTCCGGCAGCGCGTCCACCGCGAACCAGCCGACGTCCAGCGACTCGTCGTCGTTGACCCGCGCCGTCCCGCCGACGGCCCGGCAGCGGAAGGTGATGTCCATGTACTGGCAGATGTCGCCGTTGCCGTACGTCACCGGCTCCAGCGCCTGGACCAGGACGACCCGCTCGACGGCGCAGCGCACCGCGGTCTCCTCCTCGACCTCCCGCACCGCGCAGGCCGCCGGCTGCTCCCCGGGGTCGGGGATGCCGCCGATCACCGCCCACCGGCGGGTGTCGGACCGGCGGTTCAGCAGCACCCGGCCCTCGTCGTCGAAGACGATCGCGGTGACCCCGGGAAGCCACAGCAGCTGATGACCGGCGGAGGCGCGCAGGGAGCGGATGAAGTCGGGAGTGGCCATGCCCCCGACCCTAACCGCCCGGTCAGGGTTCCCCCGGCACCTCGGGGGGTGCGCGACGGGCGTACTACCGCACGTCACCGGCGCGCCGCCCGCGCACACCGGCGCCGACGGCCCAGCCGAGCCCGCCCGCGGCGACGAGCACGAGGGCGGTCTCCGGGAGGACGCCGAGGCGGGTGGCCGGGGTCCGCGAGGAGCGCAGCGGCACCTCCTGCACCAGGGAGTCGGCGACGAACATGCCGGTCCGCTGCGCGACCCGTCCGTCCGGCATGATGACCGCGCTGACGCCGCTGGTCACCGGGACGGTGACGGCGCGGCCGTGCTCGACGGCCCGGACGCGGGACATGGCGAGCTGCTGGTGGGTCATCTCGCTGCGGCCGAAGGTGGCGTTGTTGCTGGGCACGGAGATCATCTGGGCGCCGGCGGCGACCGTGTCGCGCACCGCCCAGTCGAAGGCGGCCTCGTAGCAGGTGACCAGGCCGACCCCGGCACCGCCCATGCGGAAGAGGCCCGGCTCGTCGCCCCGGCTGAAGTCCTGGCGGACCATCGACGTCCAGTCCTCGTTGATCGCCCCGACGAGCGAGCGCAGCGGGAGGTACTCGCCGAACGGCTGGATCTGCCGTTTGTCGTAGGTGTCGACGGGGCCCTTCACCGGGTCCCACAGGATCTGCTCGTTGAGCAGCCGGCCGTCCCTGCCGACCACGCCGCCGACCGAGACGGGGGCGCCGATCGCCTTGGCCGCGCGGTCGATGACGGTGCGCGCGTCGCTGTTGGCGAAGGGGTCGATGTCGGAGGAGTTCTCCGGCCACAGCACGAGGTCCGGCCGTTCGGCACGGCCGGCCTCCACCTCGGCGGCCAGCCGCTCCGTCTCGCGTGCGTGGTAGTCGAGGACGGCGCGCCGCTGGGAGTTGAAGTCCAGGCCCAGCCGCGGCACGTTGCCCTGGATGACCGCGACGGTCACGGTGCCGTCCTCGGCCCGGTCGCCGACCAGCGGCCGGGCGGCCACGGCCGCCGCGACGGGGAGGGTGACACCGAGCACGCCGGCGACGGCCGCGGCCCGCCGCACCGTGCCGGTGCGCCGGGCCCGCAGGACCAGGCGCACGGTCTCGTGGAGCCCGAAGCCGCACAGCACGACGGCGAAGCCGAGCAGGGGGGTGCCGCCGAGCGCGGCGAGCGGCAGGAGGACCCCGTCCGCCTGGCCGAACGCGACCTTGCCCCAGGGGAACCCGTGGAACGGCACGCGCGCGCGTGCCGCCTCTCCGGCGGTCCACAGCGCGGCCGCCCACACGGGCCACCCGGGCAGCTTGGAGACCGCGGCGACGCCCGCGCCGACCAGTGCGACGAAGACCGCCTCGATCACCACGAGGGCGAGCCACGGTCCGGGGCCCACCTCCACGCCGGTCCACACCAGCAGCGGCAGCAGGAAGCCGAGACCGAAGAGGTAGCCGAGACCGAGTCCCGCCTTCCAGCCGCGGCCGCGCAGCGACCAGCCGAGGACCGCGAAGGCGGGCAGGGCCAGCCACCACAGGGTGCGCGGCGGGAAGCTGACGTAGAGGAGCAGGCCGGAGAGCGCGGCCGCGGCGGCCGGCAGGAGGCGGGCGAGTCGCCTGCCCCGCGCCGTGTGCGCGGTCTGCGGCGGCACCGGGCCCGACTCGCCGACGGAGGTTGCGGTGACGGTCACTCCGGGAGTCTACGGGGAGTGACCTCGGGGCCGGCAGCTCGGCCGGCCGGAGCCCGCACGGCCGCGGCGGCGGCCGGGGCCGCCACGGGCCGGGGCGACGCGGCACGGGGCGGGTTCCACGGGGACGGCGTGCGCCGCTCCGGAGACGGACGGCGGAAGACGGAACGGCCGCTCGCGGACGCTTCCGGCGAGGAGGCGCGGCACCCGGCGGGGACGCTCCCGGCGAGGACGCCTCCGACGAGGAGGCGCGCCACCCGGCCGGGACGCCTCCACCGCGGCGGGACGGCCGCCGCGGTGGAGCGGGGACCGGACGGCCGCGGTGGCCGGGCGGCCCCTCCGAGGTTCAGCGCGGCGCGCCCGGCCGGTGCGGACCGAGCCGGTCGCGGATGACGTGCACCGCCGCCTCCGCGTCGTCCACGGTGACCGTGAAGGTGTGTCCGTCCCACAGCTGCAGCACGATGCCCTCGCCACGGCGCACGACGACCGCCGTGCCCTTCTCGGGCCGCCAGCGGTAGCCCCAGCCGCCCCAGTGCCGCGGTGTGACGTGCGGGGCGAACTCCGCGCCGGCGACCTGGGAGAGCGGGATGCGGCGGCGCGGCACTCCCATGTGGCCGCAGCGCACCTCCAGGTGGTCCACGTCGACCCGCAGTGCGACGTGCACGAAGGCGAGGGTCCCGAACAGGACGAGCAGCCCTGCGGCGATGCACCCGACGACGGCCATGGCCAGGGGGACGACGCCGGTCGTCCAGGCGGAGTCGACGGCCAGCGTGATGCCGAGCGCCAGGCAGGCGGCGCCGCTCAGCGCCAGGAGCCACTGGTAGCGGTTGGTCGCGCGACCGGTCCAGACCTCGGGGCGAGGGGCGTGCGGGCCGTGGCGGTGGTCCCTCATGCGTTCGAGGTTACTCAGGATCCGCCGCGCGGGAGCCGCGGGGCGCGGCGCCACTGGGCCGACCGGGCGTGCGCCGCGCCGGCTGCGCGGGCCGGCCGGCGCCGGCTCCGGGTTCACCCGGCGGCGGTGACCTGCCGCAGCAGCCGGCCTTCCGGGTAGGTGAGGGCGGGCGGGGGGAGCGCGCCCTCGCGTCCGCTCAGCAGCACCGTCAGGGTGCCGCTCGCCGGGGCGCCGGGGGCGGGCCGCTCACCGATGCGGCGCAGGGCCTGGGCGGCCACCGCCCCGGCGGAGCCGTACAGGGTGACCGGCGGGCCGGCGGGGCGCTGCACGGCGGCCCGGATGCGCTCGGCGACCAGCTCGTAGTGGGTGCAGCCCAGGACGACGGTCGCCACGTCCCTCGGGGTGAGTTCGGCGGCCGCCGCGACGGCGGCGTCGATCGCCGCCGCGTCGGCCCGCTCCACGGCCTCGGCGAGCCCCCAGCACGGCACCTCGGCGACGGCCACGCCGTCGGCGAAGTTCTGGATCAGGTCCTTCTGGTAGGGGCTGCCGGTCGTGGCCGGGGTGGCCCAGATGGCCAGCGGTCCGCCGCCGGCCGCGGCGGGCTTGATCGCCGGGACGGTGCCGATGACCGGCAGGTCCGGTTCGAGACGGGCGCGCAGGGCGGTGAGCGCGTGCACCGTCGCGGTGTTGCAGCCGACGATCAGCGCGTCGGGCCGGTGCGCGGCGGCCGCCTCGGCGACGGCCAGGGCCCGCTCGGTGAGGTCCTCGGGCGTCCTGGGGCCCCACGGCATGCCGTCGGGGTCGAGGGAGAGGACGAGATCGGCGTCGGGGCGCAGGCGCCGTACCTCGGCGGTGGCCGCCAGCAGGCCGATTCCGGAGTCCATGAGCGCGATCTTCACCCGGCCACGATAGACGATGGGCCGCTCCGGGCCGTTCCCGTGGGGCAGACTGCGCACGTGAGCGCCGTTGTGTGGACCGCCGCCGGATCACTCGCCGCCTGGCTGTGGCTGTTGCTCTGCCGGGGCTTCTTCTGGCGTACCGACGTCCGGCTCCCGCCTTCCCGGGACCCGGACGCGTGGCCGCCGGTGTGCGTGGTCGTCCCCGCGCGCGACGAGGCGGCGGTGCTGCCCGCGAGCCTGCCGTCCCTGCTCGCCCAGGAGTACCCGGGGCGGGCCGAGGTCTTCCTGATCGACGACGGCAGCACCGACGGCACCGGAGGACTCGCGCGCGAACTCGCCCGCCGGTCCGGCGGGCTGCCGCTCACCGTGGGGTCCGCGGGCGAGCCGCCCGCCGGCTGGACCGGCAAGCTGTGGGCGGTGCGGCACGGCATCGCGCTGGCCCGCGCGCGCGACCCCGAGTACCTGCTGCTGACGGACGCCGACATCGCGCACGCCCCGGACGGCCTGCGCCGACTGGTGGCGGCGGCCCGCACCGGGGGGTACGACGTGGTGTCGCAGATGGCCCGGCTGCGGGTGGAGAGCCCCTGGGAGCGGCTGGTCGTGCCGGCCTTCGTCTACTTCTTCGCGCAGCTCTACCCGTTCCGCCGGACCGGGAGGGACGGGACGCGGACGGCCGCCGCGGCCGGCGGCTGTGTGCTGGTGCGCGCCGAGGCGGCCGGGCGGGCGCGGATCCCGGACGCGATCCGGCACGCCGTCATCGACGACGTGGCCCTGGCCCGGGCGGTCAAGCGCCGCGGCGGACGCGTCTGGCTGGGGCTGGCGGAGCGGGTGGAGAGCGTGCGCCCGTACCCGCGGCTGCGCGACCTGTGGCACATGGTGGCGCGCAGCGCGTACGCGCAGCTGCGGCACAGTCCGGTGGTGCTGGCCGGTACGGTCGCCGGGCTGGCCCTGGTGTACCTGGTGCCGCCCGCGGCGGTGCTCGCGGGGGCGGTCGCCGGGAACGCGGTCGCGGCGGTCCTCGGCGCGGGGGCCTGGCTGGTGATGGCGGGGACGTACCTCCCGATGCTCCGCTACTACCGGCAGCCGCCGTGGCTCGCTCCCCTGCTGCCGTTCACCGCGTTCCTGTACCTCCTGATGACGGTCGACTCCGCGGTGCGGCACCACCGGGGACGCGGTGCGGCCTGGAAGGGCCGCACCTACGCCCGCCCGGACGCCGTGCCCGACGAGGGCTGAGCGTCCGGTGCCGCACGGGGCCGTGCGGGCTCACTTCCGGCCGGGGTCCAGCCCATGCCCCATCCGTACGCGCGGTCGACCGTGCGCTGGGGGCTCGCTCCCCGTTCGGGCACGCCGGGGCCGGACCGTCAGCCCGGGTCCACCCGGAGCGCCGTGGCCGGCACCGGGGTGTCCGATCCCTCCGGTATGGACATGTCCGCCCCCATCGCGGGCCGCCGCGCCGGGCCGTGGCGTCCCGGCGTCCGTCGGGTTCCCGTCCGCACCGCCCATGCCCCACGGGCGGGGGACTCCCGCGGGGATGCGCGGGGACCGGTGGCCGACCGCCGGTAACCCGCCCGGAACTCGCCCTTTACACGAAATCCGCCCGGCAGATCGCCCGTTTTCCCCAAGTTCGCTCGTATTGGGGATGCCAGGACACGGCGGGCACGGAAAACAACCCTCTTATCGGTCTCCCCAACCAGCACATCGTGGGCTTAACTTATGTGCCATGACCTCCCCCCGCTCCACTTATGGTGGCGGCTACTACTCCGCCTCCTTCCCGGACACCCCGATCTACGACTCGCTCGTGGCCGAGCGAGGCACCCCGCAGATCGCCCCGATCCGGGTCCCCTCCGCGTACGAGGCGCCGGCCAGTCATCTGCCCGCGCTCCCCTCGGCGTTGCCCGCCCTCCCGGCGGCCCCGTCCCAGCCCTCCTACGGCTACCCGCAGGCGCCGCAGCCGGCTCCGCTCCAGCAGGCGCCCGCGGCGTACATCCCGCAGCAGGCCACCGCGCCGCGCGGGTACCCCGGACCCCAGCCGCAGCCGCCGCGCCCGGCTCCTCCCGGCGCGGGCTACGAGGCGATGCGCCCCGCGGCGCCCCGGCCCGCCCCGGCCCCGTACCAGGACCCGTACCAGAACCAGCAGCAGTACCGCGGGTACTGAGCCGCCCGGGGGCCGTCGTGCCGGCTGGCAGGATGGCCCCATGGGGAACGCGCGCCTGCACTCGCTCCACGTCCACCCGGTCAAGGCCTTCCGGAGCCTGGCGCTCCGGGAGGTCGCCGTGGAGCCCTGGGGGCCGGCCGGGGACCGGCGCTGGATGGTGGTCGACGACGGGGGAAAGGTCGTCACACAGCGCCAACAGCCGCGCCTCGCACAGGCCGTCGCCGAGCTCCTGCCCGGCGGCGGCGTCCGGCTGTCCGCGCCGGGGGCGGAGCCGGTGACGGTGCCCGTCCCCCGGTCCGGCGGGACGGTCCCGGTGACGATCTTCCGCGACGAGGTCGAGGCGGTCCCGGCCGAGGACGACGCCGCGCACGCCTGGTGCAGCGCCTACCTCGGCGTCGACGTACGCCTCGTGCACCTGGACGATCCGGCCACCCGCCGGCCGGTCGACCCGGAGTACGCACGGCCGGGCGAGACCGTCACCTTCGCCGACGGCTATCCGCTGCTGCTCACCACGACCGCCTCGCTCGACCGTCTCAACTCCCTGATCGCAGCGGGCGACCACCCGGACGAGGGCCCGCTGCCGATGAACCGCTTCCGGCCGAACGTGGTCGTCGAGGGCACCTCCGCCTGGGAGGAGGACACGTGGACGCGCGTCACCATCGGCGAGGTCGCCTTCCGCGTCGCGAAGCCCTGCGGCCGGTGCGTGGTGACGACCACCGACCAGGAGACCGCCCGGCGCGGACGGGAACCGCTGCGCACCCTGGCCGCCCACCGGGGGACCGGCGACGGGCTGCTCTTCGGGCAGAACCTGGTGCCCCTGTCCACCGGCACGATCCGGGTCGGCGACCCCGTGGAGGTCCCGGCGTAGCGGTTCGCGCCCGCGCGGACGGGGCCCGGGCCCGGGGAGGGCGGGCCCGGGCCGGGCGGGACGGGCACCGGCAGCCGTCCGCGTCCCGGCTCCGGTCAACCTCGCGCCCGCGCGCACGCTACGGTGGTCCGGCCGGACAGGTCGGCGGCGACCCGCGCGAGCCGCGGGGCCGGCCGCGGCGTCCGACGGGCGAACGAGCCACAGGCACGACGAGGTGGGGGCACGGCTACACCATGGCACAGGGCACGGTCCAGGTGACGCACACCGGCACATCGAGGTGGCGCCGCCGCACGGGTGAGTACGCGACGCTCGCCGCCGCCCTGGAGGCCGCGGCCGACGGCGACGTCCTCACCGTCGCCCCCGGCACCTACCGGGAGAACCTCGTCATACAGCGGTCGGTGACCCTGCGCGGTCCCGAGGGCTCCCCCGGGTCGGTGCGCCTCGCGCCCGCGGACGGGGTCCCGTTGACCGTGCGCGCCTCGGCGGTGGTGCGGGACCTGCACGTGGAGGGCCAGGACGCCGCCGCCCCGGCGATACTCCTCGAGGAGGGCACCCCGGAGCTGCGCGACGTCCGCGTGGTCACCCGCTCCGCGGCCGGCCTGGAGGTGCGCGGCGGCGCCCGGCCCACGGTGCGCCGCTGCACGGTCGACAACCCGGCGGGCATCGGCATCGCCGTGCTGGACGGCGGGGGCGGGGTCTTCGAGGAGTGCGAGGTGGTCTCCGCGGGGCAGGCCGCCGTGGCCGTGCGCGACGGCGGCCGTCCCCGCCTGGAGCGCTGCCGGGTGCACCACGCCTCGGGCTCGGGACTGACCGCGACCGGGGAGCACTCGGCGCTGGAGGCGGTGGGGTGCGAGGTCTACGAGGTGCGCGGCAGCGGGGTCCAGGTGACGGACCGCGCCACCGCCCACCTCACCGACTGCGAGGTGCACCGCACCACCGGGGACGGCGTCACCCTCGACACGGACGCGGTGCTCACGCTGGCCGACTGCCGGATCCACGACATCCCGGAGAACGCGGTCGACCTGCGGTCCCGGTCGGTGCTCACGCTGACCCGCACCAGCGTGCGGCAGTTCGGCCGCAACGGCCTGTCGGTGTGGGACCCGGGCACGCGCGTGGACGCCAACCAGTGCGAGATCTTCGACAGCACCGGTGACTACCCGGCGGTGTGGGTGAGCGACGGCGCCACCGCCGTACTGGACTCCTGCCGGGTGCACGACGTGCCGGACGCGCTGTTCGTCCTCGACCGCGGTTCGCGCGCGGACGTGGTCGACAGCGACCTGTCGCAGGTGCGCAACACGGCGGTGTCGGTGAGCGACGGCGCCACCGCGCAGCTCGACGACTGCCGGATCCACCAGGCGTCGACCGGCGCCTGGTTCCGGGACCACGGCAGCGGCGGCACGCTCAGCAACTGCACCCTGGACGGCACGCAGACCGGTGTGATCGTCACCAAGGGCGCCGACCCGACCGTCGAGCGCTGCACGGTCGACTCCCCCGCCGAGGCCGGCGTCTACGTCTCGGCCGGCGGCCGCGGCACCTTCCTCGACTGCCGGGTCACCGGCAGCGGCGGCTACGGCTTCCACGTGATCGACGGCAGCCGTACGACGCTCAGGAAGTGCCGCACCGAGCGCTGCGCGCGCGGCGGTTACGAGTTCGCCGAGGGCGGCGCGGACGCGGCCCCCGGCGCGGGCGGTCCGGTCGTCGAGGACTGCACGAGCGACGAGAGCGGGAGCCTGAGGGCGCCCGCGCCGGAACCGGCCGTGCAGACGACGGGGGGTACCCCGGGCCTGCTGGGCCCGGTTCCCGGCCGGCGCGCCGAACCCGCGCCGCCCGCCCCGGAGCCCGCCGCGGAGCCCGTGGCGGAGCGGGAGGCGCGCTCCTCGAAGGACGTCCTCGGCGAACTCGACGCGCTGGTGGGCCTGGAGAGCGTCAAGCGGGAGGTACGGGCCCTCATCGACATGATCGAGGTGGGCCGGCGCCGGCAGCGGGCGGGGCTGAAGGCGGCGTCGGTCAAGCGGCACCTGGTGTTCACGGGTTCTCCCGGCACCGGCAAGACCACCGTCGCCCGCCTGTACGGCGAGATCCTCGCCTCGCTCGGCGTGCTGGAGAAGGGACACCTGGTCGAGGTGTCCCGGGTCGACCTGGTCGGCGAGCACATCGGCTCCACGGCGATCCGCACCCAGGAGGCGTTCGAGAAGGCGCGCGGCGGTGTGCTGTTCATCGACGAGGCGTACGCGCTCTCCCCCGAGGACGCCGGGCGCGACTTCGGCAAGGAGGCCATCGACACCCTGGTGAAGCTGATGGAGGACCACCGGGACGCGGTGGTGGTGATCGTCGCCGGCTACACGGCCGAGATGGAGCGCTTCCTCTCGGTCAATCCGGGGGTGGCGTCCCGTTTCTCACGGACCATCACCTTCGGCGACTACGGCCCCGGGGAACTGCTGCGGATCGTGGAGCAGCAGGCCGAGGAGCACGAGTACCGGCTGGCGCCGGGGACGGGCGAGGCGCTGCTGAAGTACTTCACGGAGGTCCCCAAGGGGCCCGCGTTCGGCAACGGGCGCACCGCGCGGCGGACGTTCGAGGCGATGGTCGAGCGGCACGCGGGCCGCGTCGCCCAGCTCGACGAGCCGACCACCGACGACCTGACCCTGCTCTACGCCGAGGACCTGCCCGCGCTGCCCTGAGCACCGCCCGCCGCTACGCCGAGGGCACGGGGGGCCCGGCCGGGCCGCCGCCCCCGGGGTCCGCCGTGCGCCGGGGCGCCGGCACGTCCGGCCGCAGCCGGGCGAGCAGCCGGCGGCGCTCCTCGGCGAACGCCGGGTCCGCCTGGTAGTCGGAGTGGCCCAGGATCGGCGCGGGCAGCGGATGGGCCTCGGTGCGGCCGTAGGCGAGGGGGTCCCTGAGCGGGGCGCGGTCCACCTCGGGGCCGCGGCCGCCGGGCAGCCGCACCGGACCGCCGATGGGGTCGGTGAGCCGGTACAGGTTGCGCCAGCAGTCGACCTCCCGGTGCAGGGAGCCGAGCGCGGCCGGGCCGAAGTGGGCCGGGAACCAGCGGCCGTACAGCCGCTCCAGCGGGGAGCCGTAGGTCAGCAGGGCGACGCGCCTGCGGGTGGACGGCGGGAGCTGCCAGGCCGCCGCGGCGGCGAGGACGCTGCCCTGGGAGTGGCCGGAGATCACCAGCCGCCCGCCGGTGGAGCGGGTCCAGGTGGCGATCCGCCAGGTCAGGTCGGGCACCGCGCGCTCGGCGTAGCAGGGCGGCGCGAAGGGGTGGGCGGCGCGCGGCCAGAAGGTGCCGACGTCCCACAGGACGCCGATGGTGCGCCGCGCGGAGGCGTCCTTGTAGGCGCGCCGGCCGCAGGCGACGAGGAGGACGAAGCCCAGCCCGATCAGCCAGGATCCCAGCGCCTGCGCGGTCTCGGCGGCGCCGTGGACGACGGCGTGGGAGTCCCGGGCCGCCGCGCCGGGCGTCCGGTCGGTGAGCGTGGCGCCGACGAGGGCGCCGGCGCCCAGCAGCAGGGTGGCGGCGGAGGTGGCGGCGACGACGCGCGGGGCGCGGTCGGTGAGCGCGGCCAGGGTGCGGGCGGTGGCGATGCGGCGGGTGCGGCCGGCGTCCCCCGTCTCGCCGGGGTACTCCTGTTCCACGGCGGCGCGCTCGGCCCGCGCGACGTGCCAGGCGCGCCGGGCCAGCCAGCCGCACAGCACCACCAGCAGCACCAGCAGCGGCGGGATCACGGACGCCTGCCAGGTGAGCAGCACCGGCGGCCCGGGGATCGACGTCCCGGTGCCGTCCAGCCAGTCGGACATCCGCTGGGACACGCCGCCGGACATCACCCCGCCGAGCGCGCAGGCGAGCATGGCGACCGCCGGCCCGGCCAGGCCCCGCATCGCGGCGCGCCGGTCGGGGGCGGAGCGGTACAGGACGTGGGCGGCCCCGGCGAGGAGGATCACCAGCAGGCCCTGGGCGAGGGTGAGGGCGCCGAAGGCCGGGTCGCCGGGCAGCCGGCCCGCCGACTCCCACCCGTCGCGTTCCCAGCCGGCGTACAGGAGGGTCAGCGCGAGCAGCACGAGGGCGGCGAGGGGCAGGCGCCGCACCAGGGCCGCGTCGAGCACGTCGTCCGGGCGGCGTTCGCTGCGGCCCCGGCGGCACACCACCCACACCACCGCGCACGCCCCGGCCACCAGCGCCGCCTCCAGGAGCACGCCGAGCACGCCCAGGACGGCGGGGCCGCCGGGCTCGCGGTCGTGCCGGGCGGCGGCGGAGCCGACCGCGGCGGCGACCGTCAGCAGTCCGGCGGCGGTGTGCGCGGCGCGCAGCCGCGCGACCAGGCGCCGGCCGTACCAGAAGCCGGGCCGGTTCAGCGCGGTGCGGTCGCCGGCTTCCTCGGGCTCGGGGTCGTGGGTCATCGGCTGCTGGGACTCGTACGCGCTCCAGGTGCGCAGCGACAGGTACCACAGCAGGCCGGTCAGGGCGGTGGGCACCAGGGCGGCGAGGGCGAGCCTGCGGCCCGGGAGGCTCCACCAGCCGCCGTCGGAGGCCTCGGGCGAGAGGAAGCCGAGCCAGGAGTGCCGTGCGGCGCACGCGCGCGTGCCCGCGCACTGCCAGGCGGCCAGGTCCAGGGCGACCTCGCAGGCGGCCGCGACGAGCAGCACCGTCAGGCTCAGCCCGGCCAGCCGGACCAGCAGTCCGTACAGCCGGACCGTGCGGGCGCGGTCCCGGCTGCACGGGCGCATCCAGTGGGCGAGGTTGACCACCATGAAGGGCAGCAGCAACAGCCACAGGGCGCGGGTGCCGTTCCCGGAGGTGAGGTTGCACCAGACGTAGGCCTCGGGGACGGGTCCGTCCCGGCGGTCGTCGGGCCGCTGTTCCGCGTCGGCGTCGTCGGCGCGCCGGAACACGGCGGCGACGTCGTCACCGGTGATCCGGACCGTGCGCGGGTCGTCGAGCATCTCCTCGGGGGTGGTGCCGCCCACCCCGTGGACCAGGAGTTCCAGGGCGGCCCCGGACGGCCCGGGCCGTGCGGCGGTGCCGTCCGTGCTCCCGGCCGGCCCGTGTTCTCGCGGCTCTCGCGTACGTTCCACTGATGCGCACTTCCCCCGGTGACACGTCGTCGGCTCCGTCCGTGCGGGCACAGGATCTCCCGTGCCGGGACGGCTCACACCTCTCGTCACGGAATCTCCCCGATCCGCGTGACGGGCAGGCACCCTACGGGACATCACTGACATGCACGCGGCGATCCACCGGTGGCGCCCTCCGGGTCCCGGCGTGCGAGGATGGGACGTCCGCGCACCGGCGGCGCGGAGAACGCGCTCGTCGGAAGGGGTGCCCGGGGCGGCGTGTCGGACGGTTTCGAGCGAAAGGACCGGAGCGTACGTGAGCGAGAATCAGAACCTCCTCGCGGAGCAGCGGCGCGCCCTGATCCTCGACGAGGTCCGGCGCCGGGGCGGGGTCCGGGTCAACGAGCTGACCCGCAAGCTCGGCGTGTCGGACATGACCGTCCGCCGCGACCTCGACGCGCTGGCCCGGCAGGGCGTGCTGGAGAAGGTGCACGGCGGGGCGGTCCCCGTGGTGGAGGCGAGCACGCACGAACCCGGGTTCGAGGCCAAGTCGGGCCTGGAGCTGAGCGCCAAGGAGGACATCGCGCGGGCGGCGGCCGAACTGGTCTCCCCGGGCGCGGCGATCGCGCTCTCGGGCGGTACGACGACGTTCGCGCTGGCGCACCGGCTGCTCGACGTCCCCGATCTGACGGTGGTCACCAACTCGGTGCGGGTGGCGGACGTCTTCCACGCGGCGCAGCGCACCTCGGGTCCCCGGCAGGGGGCGGCCACGGTGGTGCTGACCGGCGGGGTGCGCACCCCGTCCGACTCGCTGGTGGGTCCGGTGGCCGACCAGGCGATCGCGGCGCTCCACTTCGACCTGCTGTTCCTCGGGGTGCACGGGATATCCGTCGAGGCGGGCCTGTCGACGCCGAACCTCGCGGAGGCCGAGACCAACCGGCGGCTGGTGCAGTCGGCGAGACGCGTGGTGGTGGTCGCCGACCACACCAAGTGGGGCACGGTGGGGCTGAGTTCGTTCGCCTCCCTGGACCAGGTCGACACCCTCGTGACCGATGCCGGACTGCCGGACGAGGCGCGCGAGGAGATCGCGGAACGTCTGCGGCGGCTGGTGGTGGCGGGTGAGCCCGAGGAGGAGGACGGGGAGCCCGCGGACACCTGACGGGCCGCCGGCCGGGGTGCGGGGTCCGGCCCGCCGCAACCCCGGCCCCGGTCAAGGGGGTTCGGCCCATGACCCCCATCTCCCCCCGGGCCCGACGGCGGGGCCCGTCCGTCAGCCGGGCCAGGCCCCCGTCCGCAGCAGGGAGTCGATCGCCGCCGCGTAGGGCGCGGGATCCAGGCCCTGCTCGGCCAGCCAGGCGTCCGAGTAGTACTTGTCGAGGTAGCGGTCCCCCGGGTCGCACAGCAGCGTCACCACGCTCCCCCGCCGCCCGTCGGCCACCATCTCCGCGACGATCTTCAGCGCGCTCCACAGGCCGGTGCCGGTCGAGCCGCCCGCCTTGCGGCCGATGACCCGCTCCAGGGCCCGCACGGCGGCCACACTGGCCGCGTCGGGCACCTTCATCATCCGGTCGACGGCGCCGGGCACGAAGCTCGGTTCCATGCGGGGCCGTCCGATGCCCTCGATGCGGGAACCGCGGTCGCAGGTGACGTCCGGATCGCCGGTGGTCCAGCCCTCGAAGAAGCACGAGTTCTCCGGATCGGCGACACAGATGCGGGTGTCGTACTGCATGTAGCGCACGTAGCGCGCGAGGGTCGCCGAGGTGCCGCCGGTGCCGGCCGTGGCGACGATCCAGGCGGGTTCCGGGAACCGCTCCAGCTCCATCTGCCGGAAGATCGATTCGGCGATGTTGTTGTTGCCGCGCCAGTCCGTGGCCCGTTCCGCGTAGGTGAACTGGTCCATGTAGTGGCCGCCGGTCTCCGCCGCGAGGGCCGCCGACGCCTCGTACATCGTGCGGGGGTCGTCCACGAAGTGGCACCGCCCGCCGTGGAACTCGATCAGGCGGCACTTCTCGGCGCTCGTCGTGCGCGGCATGACGGCGATGAAGGGCACGCCGATCAGCTTCGCGAAGTACGCCTCGGAGACGGCCGTCGAACCGCTGGAGGCCTCGATCACCGGACGGTCCGGCCGGATCCAGCCGTTGCAGAGGCCGTAGAGGAAGAGGGAGCGCGCCAGCCGGTGCTTGAGGCTGCCGGTGGGGTGGGTCGACTCGTCCTTCAGGTAGAGGTCGACGCCCCACCGCTCGGGCAGCGGGAAGCGCAGCAGGTGGGTGTCGGCCGAGCGGTTGGCGTCGGCCTGGACCCTGCGCACGGCCTCTTTCAGCCAGGCCCGGTAGGCGGGGTCGCCGTGGTCGACGTCGGGGGTGGCGCCGGTCGGGGCAAAGGGGGAGGTGCTCACGGCGGGCTCCTTACGCTGAGCGCCGACGGCGTCCCGTGCGGTCGGCGCACCGATCATAGGCACCCTCCGCACCACTTCCCACCTGCATAAACGCTCCTTTGGGCGGCTCAAAGGCACCCTGGGGCAAAGGGGGCGCATGAACGCGGGGGCATGAGGACCCGAGTGCTCCGGGCGCCCCGGGGAACGGGGGCGCGCGCACTGGTGCTCCACGGCGGACGGGGGCAGACTGCACCGGCGGGAGCAGGTCCCCGTACCGGGGCACACCTGCTTCCGGACACGAGCCGGGCCCGCGGAGCGCGGTCCGGTCACACCGACGCGCACAAGGGGGCGGGTGGCATGGCGGAGCCGGAGTTCACGGCCACGGGCGTGCGGATCGGCAAGCGGCTGCGGTCGCTCACCCGGGCCGGCCAGGTCCGGATCAGCGACGGCAGGCTGGAGTTGCTCACCAGCTACGGCAGTGAGATCGACAGCGCGCCGGTGCAGGCGGTCCGCGCGTCCCGGCCCTGGTTCGCGCCCGAGGACCGGGCGCTCGCGGATCTCAACGGCAAGCGGTACCTGCTGACCCTGGGCGACCACGATCCCGCGCCGGGCGAACCGGGCCCGCCCGCGGCCCGCCGTTTCATCGAGGCCGTCCGCCGGGCGTCGGGGCGCGGCGCCTGAGATGACCGTGACTTGCGTCACTTCGCCTCGTGCGTCACGCTGGTCCCACGTCACTCTGGGTTTACCGGCGATAACGCTGCGAACCAGCCCGCCGGCCACGACAGCAGGCGGCAGCGTCACGCGGACGCCCTGCTGGATCCGTACTCCGTGTTCTTCCGGACGTCTTTCCGGACCTGACATCGGGGAGTCGCAGCCGTGATCAGTCATCCAAGCAGGCACTGCACGGTGGAGCTCCAAGCCCTGCCGTCGCGGATCGGCCAGGTCCGCAGAATCGTCTCTGCGCAGTTGCGCTACTGGCACATGGATCCTTTGATAGACCGGGCCTCGCTCGGTGTGACGGAGCTGTTGTCCAACGTCCACCGGCACGCCCTGCCCGACAAGACGTGCACCGTCGAGATGGAGCTGCTGCTCGACCGGCTCAAGGTCTCGGTGCGCGACCACGACCCGCGTCTGCCGGTCGTGGAGGACGCCGGTCCGCTCGCCACGTGCGGGAGGGGGCTGGCCATGGTGGCCGCGATGAGCGAGAGCTGGGGCGCGCTGCCGGACGGCGACTGCGGCAAGGTCGTGTGGTTCACCCTGCCGACGCCCTCCGCGACCGCCCCGGCGGCCTGGGACCGGCATCCGCGGCTCGCGGCCGGCGAGCGTCCCGATCCCCGGTTCGCGCAGGTGGCACTCGCCGAGCCCGCCGAGGACCGCCGGCCCGAACCCGCCCCCGCCCGGTCCGCCGTCGTCGGCTGACCGGACGGCGGCGCCGTCCCGGCCGTTCGTCCGCCCGCGCCCGCGCCGGTGCCGGGCGTCCGGCACCGGCGCGCCCCGCCGGCTCTCCCGCGGGGGGTCAGGCGGACGCCTGGTCGCTGTCCTTCATGGCGCCCCAGCCGTGCCAGCGGTCGACCTCGATCCAGGCGCTGACCCGGGCGCGCTTCCGCTCCGGGTAGGCGCGGCCGGTGTAGTGCCGGGAGAGGCGGTCGATGTCGGTCAGACCGTCGTCGTCGCGCAGGTCGACGACGCGGCCGAGCAGGGTGACGTGGGTGTACCAGTCGTCCTCGGCCAGGACGGTGAGGGTGATGCGCGGGTCGCGGCGCAGGTGCTTCAGCCGCACCCGGCCCTCGTCGAGGTTGACCAGCGCGCGGCCGTCCTCCCACAGGTACCAGGTGGGGGTGGAGACGGGCGCGCCGTCGGAGCGGACCGTGGCCATGACACAGGGGTTGGGACGGCGCAGCAGGGCCTCGGCCTCGGGCGGCAGTGGGGGCTTGGACACGACGGTCTCCTCCGGTGTCTTCGAACGTGGGGGTCCCGCACGCTGCGTACGGGTCGTACGGGTGCTCAGGGGGCGGCGCCCGGGACGCTCACGGTGAGCCTGTCGGTCATGGTGTCGGCTTTCCTGTCCGTCGGGTCCGTCGGGCCGCCTCCCGCGACCGGTGCGCGTGGATCCGCGACCGGTGCGCGTGGATCATTGTGCGCCGTCGGCCGGGCCGCGGGGGGCCGGTCGCGGGCCGACCCGCCGGGCCGGGTGTCCGGTCCCCCGGAAACGATGCGGGCCGCACCACTACGACAGCGCCGCCAGCGCCGCCAGCGGATCGTCCAGCACCGGCTGCCAGGCCAGCTCGGCGGCGCCGACCAGGCTGTTGTGGTCCAGGGTGCAGGCGAGGATCGGCACACCGCCGCTGCGGCCCCACAGACTGCGGTCGGCGACGACGGCGCGGAGCCGGTCGGGGTCGGCCTCCAGGAGGGTGCGGTGCAGGCCGCCCAGGATGATCCGGTCGGGGTTGAGGATGTTGACCAGGCCGGCCAGCCCGGACCCGAGGCGGTCGATGAGGGCCTCGGCGGCCGCGCGGACGGCCGGGTCGTCGTACTGTCCGCGGATCAGGTCGTCGGCCTGCTTCAGCAGGGACGTCTCGGGGCCCGGGACGCGTCCCGCCGCGGTGAGGAGGGCCAGCGGGTCCGTCTCCACGTCCAGGCAGCCGCGGCTGCCGCAGTGGCAGGGCCGGCCCTCGGGGTTGACGGCGAGGTGGCCGACCTCCAGGGCGAGTCCCGAACTGCCCGAGTGCAGACGGCCGTCGAGCACCAGCGCACCGCCCACACCGCGGTGGCCGGTGGCCACGCACAGCAGGTCGCGGGATCCGCGCCCGGCGCCGTGCCGGTGCTCGGCCAGGGCGGCGAGGTTGATGTCGTTGGCCGCGAAGACGGGTCCGGGGAGGCCGGCCGCCCGCACCTGCTCGGTGAAGATCTCCCGCACCGGTGCGCCCGCGGGCCAGGCCAGGCGCAGCGGGCTGAGGGCCAGCCCTTCCGGTTCGGCCACCGCCGAGGGCACCGCGAGACCGGCGCCCACGCACCGCCGTCCGGTCTCCCGCAGCAGCTCCGCGCCGGCCGCGACGACGGAGCCCAGCACCTTCGCCGGGTCGGCGTCGACCGCCTCGCAGCCGGGTGTGGTCGCCACGATGCGGCCGCCGAGCCCGACCAGCGCCGCCCGGAAACCGTCGACGTGCACCTGCGCGGCGAGCGCGACGGGGCCGTCCTCGGCGACCGAGAGCCGGTGCGAGGGACGCCCCTGCGAACCGGCCGCCGCGCCGGGACGGGCGTCCACCCGGATCAGTCCGAGCGCCTCCAGCTCGGCGGCGACCGCTCCGGCCGTGGCCCGGGTCACCCCGAGCTCGGCGGTGAGGACCGCGCGGGTCGGCGCGCGTCCGGTGTGCACGAGCTCCAGCGCGGGGCCGAGCGCCCCGCGCCCCCGGTCCAGCCGCGTCCTCGAGGTGGTCCCTGCCCCCGCCGGCCGGGGGTCCGCCTTCCCGCTCATGAGGGCGAGTCTCCCATGATCCGCAACCGGCGCCGCCTGCCGCCCGCTCACCCGCGGGGCGGTCCGGTCCGCCGAGCCGGGCGGGGAGGGGGGCCACCGGGACGCCGTCGCCGTCGACGGCGGTGCGGGGGCGGCCGTACGGGTGCCGGTGCCGTCCCGGGCGTCCGGCCGGCCGGGCACGCGCCCCGCGCCGGGCGCCACCCGCGCACGGGCGCGGGGGAACGGCCCGGCCTCCCTCCGTCCCTCCCGACCCGTCCCGACCTGCGGCTCGGCTAGCCTGGTCGCACGATGAACGACCGTATGACGACTCCGTGGGGCGAGCCGGTGCTGGCCCGTTTCCCCGAGGACCCGCGTGAGAGGCTGCGCGCCTGGGACGCCTCCGACACCTACCTCCTGAGGCACCTCGCCGAACGGCAGGTCCCGCTGTCCGGCACGGTCGTGGTCGTCGGGGACCGCTGGGGCGCGCTGGCCACGGCGCTCGCGGCGCACCGGCCGACGCAGATCACCGACTCCTGGCTCGGGCAGGAGGCGACCCGCGCGAACCTGGCCCGCAACGGCGTCGAGCCGGGCGCGGTCCGGCTGCTCACCACGCAGGACCCCCCGCCGGACCGGGTGGACGTGCTGCTGGTGCGCGTGCCGAAGAGCCTGGCGCTGCTGGAGGACCAGCTGCTGCGGCTGGCCCCGGCGGTGCACGGGGGCACGGTGGTCGTCGGCACGGGCATGGTGAAGGAGATCCACACCTCGACGCTGGACCTCTTCGAGCGGATCCTCGGCCCGACCCGGACCTCGCTGGCCGAGCGGAAGGCCCGGCTGATCCTCTGCACGCCGGATCCCGCGCTGGAGCGTCCCGCCAATCCGTGGCCGTACCGCTACACCCTGCCCGACGGCATCGGCCCGGTCTCCGGGCGGACCGTCGTCAACCACGCGGGCGTCTTCTGCGCCGACCGCCTCGACATCGGCACCCGGTTCTTCCTGAAGCACCTGCCGACCGGCCGCAGCGGCGGCCGGGTGGTGGACCTGGGCTGCGGCAACGGCGTGGTCGGTACGGCGGCAACGCTGGCCGATCCGCGGGCCGAGGTGCTGTTCACGGACGAGTCCTTCCAGGCGGTGGCGTCCGCCCGGGCCACCCACCGGGCCAACGGCGCCCCCGGGCACGCCGAGTTCCGGGTCGGCGACGGCCTGACGGGCGTACCGGCCGGCAGCGTCGACCTCGTGCTCAACAACCCGCCCTTCCACTCCCACCAGGCGACCACCGACGCCACGGCCTGGCGCATGTTCACCGGCGCCCGGCGCGCCCTGCGCCCGGGCGGCGAGCTGTGGGTGGTCGGCAACCGGCACCTGGGGTACCACGTGAAGCTGCGCCGGCTGTTCGGGAACGGCGAAGTGGTGGCGTCCGACCCGAAGTTCGTGGTGCTGAAGGCCGTGAAGCGCTGACCGGCCGGCCGCTCAGGGCGCCGCGGGGACCGGGCCGAGCGCCCCGATGACCGCCGCCACCGTCCGGGTCATCGCCTCCCGGCCCGCCGTCAGGTAGCCGCGGGAGTCGACCGCCTCGGGGCGGGCGGTGAGGAACTCCCTGATCGCGCCGGTCATGGCGACGTTCAGGGCCGTGCCGACGTTGACCTTGGCGATGCCGCCCGCGACCGCCGCGGCGAGCTCCTCGTCCGGCAGGCCCGAGGAGCCGTGCAGGACGAGGGGGACGTCGAGGGCCGCGCTCAGGCGGGTGAGGAGGCCGTGGTCGAGGGCGGCCGTGCGGGTGGTCATGGCGTGGGTGGTGCCGACGGCGACGGCCAGCGCGTCCACCCCGGAACCGGCGACGAAGGCACGGGCCCGGTCGGGGTCGGTGCGGGCGCCGGGGTCGTGGGCGTCCGGCGGGGGCTCCCCGTCCTTGCCGCCGATCCGCCCCAGCTCCGCCTCGATCCACAGGCCCCGGGCGTGGGCCCAGTCGGCGGCGGCCCGGGTCGCGGCGAGGTTCTCGGCGTAGGGCAGCCGGGCCGCGTCGTACATCACGGAGCCGAAGCCGGCGTCCGGTGCCTGGCGCAGCAGGGCGTCGCTCCGTACGTGGTCCAGGTGCAGGGCGACGGGGACGGCGGCGCGTTCGGCGGCGGCGACGGCGGCGCGGGCGAGCGGCAGCAGGCGGCCGTGGCGGAACCTGACGGTGTTCTCGCTGATCTGCAGGACGACGGGGGCGCGCACCGACTCCGCGCCGGCGATGACGGCCTCGACGTGTTCGAGGGTGATGACGTTGAACGAGGCGACCGCGGCGCGGTGCGCGGTGGCGCGGGCGACGAGCTCGCCGGTGGGTGCGAGGGGCACGGCCTGTCCTTTCCGGCGGGGTCAGGGCGCGAGGACGACCGAGCGGGTGAGGTGGCGGGGGTGGTCGGGGTCGAGCCCGCGGGCCGCGGCGACGGCGACCGCGAGGCGCTGGACCCGGACGAGTTCGGCCAGCGGGTCGAGGGTGCCCTCGATCCACAGTCCCCCGGTGCCCCTGACCTGCCGGGCCAGGCCGTCGGGGGCCGGTCCGAGCATCCAGGTCGCCGTTCCGCGGGTGGTGACGCTGATGGGGCCGTGCCGGTACTCCATCGCCGGGTAGGCCTCCGCCCACGCCAGTGCGGCCTCGCGCATCTTCAGCCCGGCCTCGCCGGCCAGGCCGACGGTCCAGCCGCGGCCGAGGAAGGTGAACTGGGAGCAGCCCGCGAGTCCTTCGGGCAGGGGTGCTTCGAGCGCCGTCCGGGCGTCCTCGACGACCGCTTCGGTGTGCAGGCCCAGGTGGGCGCGGAGCAGGGTGAGGGCGGTGGTCGCGAACCGGGTCTGGACGACGGAGCGTTCGTCCGCGTGGTCGAGGACGACCTGCTCGTCGGCCAGGGACACCACGGGCGCGGCCGGGTCGGCGGTGACCGCCGCGGTGCGGGTGGTGCCCTTCAACCGCCCGAGCAGGTCCAGGACTTCGGTGGTGGTGCCGGAGCGGGTCAGGGCGAGGACCCGGTCGTAGGAGCGGCCGTGCGGGAACTCCGAGGCGGCGAAGGCGTCGGTCTCCCCCCGGCCCGCCGTCTCGCGCAGGGCCGCGACCGCCCGGGCCATGAAGTACGAGGTGCCGCAGCCGACGACCGCGACCCGCTCACCGGGCGCCGGCAGGGCCGGGGCGTGCTCCGCGGCCTGTGCCGCGGCGCGGCTCCAGCACTCGGGCTGGCTGTTGAGCTCGTCCTCGACATGGGCCATGCCGCCCCCCGGCCGCTCGGTGATTGTTGTTGCAAGATAGAGCGGGGTTTCGCGCAGAATCAAGCATCCGGAGGGAAGAAGGGGGTGCGTTAGGGTCGCCCGAGGACGCGGAACGGCCGGGAACAGGAGGGCGGATGTCGCGGGACGCCCGCTGGAAGACGCTGCTGGAGCTGCTCGTCGAGCGCGGCCGGCTGGACGTCGGGGAGGCGGCCGCCGAGCTGTCGGTGTCGGCGGCGACGATCCGGCGCGACCTCGACCGGCTCGCCGAGCAGCGGATGCTGGTGCGCACCCGGGGCGGCGCGGTCGTGCACGGGGTCTCCTACGAGCTGCCGCTGCGCTACAAGACCGCACGCCGCGCCCCCCAGAAGCAGCGCATCGCGAAGGCGGTGGCGGACCTCGTCGCGCCGGGCGAGGCGGTCGGCCTGACCGGCGGCACGACCACCACGGAGGTGGCGCGGGCACTGGCCGTGCGCGGTGACCTCACCTCCGGTCCGCCCGCGCTGACCGTGGTGACGAACGCGCTCAACATCGCGAACGAGCTCGCGGTGCGGCCGCAGTTCAAGATCGTGGTGACCGGCGGGGTGGCGCGGGCCCAGTCGTACGAGCTCGTCGGGCCGCTCGCGGACGGGGTACTGGAGCAGATCACCCTCGACGCGGCGGTGCTCGGCGTCGTCGCCTTCGACGTCGCGCACGGCGCCACGGCCCACGACGAGGCGGAGGCCGCGATCAACCGGCTGCTGTGCGAGCGCGCCGAGCGGGTGATCGTGGCCGCCGACTCCAGCAAGCTGGGCCGGCGGGCGTTCGCCCGGATCTGCGCGACCGATTCGGTGGGCACGCTGGTGACGGACGCGTCGGCGGATCCGCGGACGGTGCGCCGGTTCGAGGAGGCGGGGGTGCACGTCGTCGTGGCGTGATCCGCCGGCCGTCCCGGCGGCCGGTACGGCAGGGGGTGCCTAAGCTGGCAGGGGCGGGGGGTACCGGAGCCGAGGAGGCCGCGATGAACGGTACGGCCGGGGAGCGGGACGCGTCGGGGAAGGGCCGGTACGTGCCGATCGCCGACCACGGGCTGATCGGCGACCTGCGCACCGTGGCGCTCGTGGGGACCGACGGCACCGTCGACTGGTACTGCTGCCCGTCCTTCGACTCGCCGAGCGTCTTCGCGGCGGTCCTCGACGCCGAACGCGGCGGGTGCTTCGAGCTGGCGGCGGCCGTGCCGGCGCGCACCAAGCAGTTCTACTTCCCCTACACCAACGTCCTGATCACCCGGTTCTTCACCGAGGACGGCGTCGGCGAGGTCCAGGACTTCATGCCCGTCGTCGAGGAGGCGGGCGCGGAGGGCCGGCACCGGCTGATCCGGCGGGTGCTGTGCGTGCGCGGCTCCGTCCCGTTCCGGACGCGGGTGGCGCCGCGGTTCGACTACGGCACCCGGCCGCACACCGTGCGGGTGACCGGCGACCTGGCGGTCTTCGACGGCGAGGGGCTGTCCCTGGCGCTCACCGCGACCGTCCCCCTGGAGGAGGAGGGCCCGGACGTGCGGGCCGGGTTCAAGCTGGCCGAGGGCGAGACGGCGGTGTTCGCGCTGGACCGGGTCGGCGGCGAGGTGGCCCCGAGCCGGTGCGCGTGCGGCGAGGCGGAGGAGCAGTTCGGCGCGACGGTGCGGTACTGGCGGAACTGGCTGTCCTCCTCGCGCTACCGGGGCCGCTGGCGGGAGATGGTGCACCGCTCCGCCCTCACCCTGAAGCTGCTCACCTACGCACCGACCGGGGCGATCGTGGCGGCGCCGACGACCAGCCTGCCCGAGGAGATCGGCGGGGAACGCAACTGGGACTACCGGTACGTGTGGGTGCGCGACGCGGCGTTCTGCGTGTACGCGCTGCTGCGGCTGGGCTTCACCGAGGAGGCCAAGGCGTTCATGGGGTTCGTCTCCCGGCACATCAGCCCGGGGCACGAGACCCCCTCCGGCCCGCTGCAGATCATGTACGGCATCGACGGCCGCACCGACCTCCCGGAGTCCGAACTCGGCCATCTGGAGGGGCACCAGGGCTCCGCACCGGTGCGCGTCGGCAACGCCGCGGCCGATCAGCTGCAGCTCGACATCTACGGGGCGCTGATCGACTCCGTCTACCTGTACGACAAGTGGGCCGAGCCCGTCTCCAGCGAGCAGTGGGACCACGTGTGCGCGCTGGTGGACTGGGTGTGCGCGCACTGGGACCAGCCCGACGAGGGGATCTGGGAGATCCGCGGCGGGCGGAAGAACTTCCTGTACTCGCGCCTGATGTGCTGGGTGGCGATCGAGCGGGGCATCCGCATGGCCAACCGGCGCGGCCTGCCCGCCGACCTGCCGCGCTGGCAGGCGAGCCGCGACACCGTCTACCGGCGGATCATGAGCCACGGCTGGTCCGAGACGCGCCGGGCCTTCGTGCAGCACGAGGACGGGGACGTGCTGGACGCCGCGGTGCTGATGATGCCGCTGGCGAAGTTCATCGCGCCGACCGACCCGAAGTGGCTGTCCACGCTCGACTCGCTCACCGAGGGCCTGGTGTCCGACTCGCTGGTCTACCGCTACGACCCGCAGGTGAGCCCCGACGGGATGCACGGCGACGAGGGGACGTTCTCCATCTGCTCGTTCTGGTACGTGGAGGCGCTGACCCGGGCCGGGCGGCTCGACGAGGCGTCCCTCGCCTTCGAGAAGATGCTCACCTACGCCAACCACCTGGGCCTGTACGCCGAGGAGATCAGCCGCAGCGGGGAGCAGCAGGGCAACTTCCCGCAGGCGTTCACGCACCTCTCCCTGATCAGCGCCGCGTTCACCCTCGACCGCGCCCTGGGCTGAGGCCTCAGTGGCCGTGGCCGTCGGAGTGCTCCGGTGCGCCGCTCCCGGAGTGCTCCGGCGTGTCCCCGCCCGGTGCCCGCGCGTCCGTCTCCTGTGCGGCCCGGACCGTGAACGCCGCCGTGCGGACGACTCCGCCGTGCTTGAAGTCCAGGAACAGCCGGTAGGTGCCGCTGCTGGGCGCCGCGGCCGTGAAGGAGACCTCCGGACCGGGTTCGGTCGTGCCGTCGCCGGGTTCGCCCCGGGGGTGGACGTGCAGGTAAGCGAGGTCGCCGGAACGCAGGGCGACCAGGTGGCCGTAGGCGCCGAGGTAGGGCTGGAGGTCGGTGACCGGCCTGCCGTCGCGGGAGACGGTCAGGCGCAGTTCCTCCGCCCGGCCCGGGCGCAGGGTTCCGGTCAGTTCGACCTCGTAGCCGTCGACGCGCGCCGTGCCGGCGGGGCGCGGCAGTTCCCGCGGGCGGTAGGCGCCGGAGACGGCGAGGTCCGCGCCGAGGGTGAGGCCCCGCGCGCCCTCGCGCGCCGGGGTGAAGTCGGCGAAGACCCGGTAGCCGCCGGCCCGGGGCAGTTCGACGGGGGTGCTCCAGGTGCCGTCGGCGGCGCGGACCGGGTGCAGGTGGCGGTAGGTGAGCAGATCGCGTGAGGCCACGATGAGGTGGAGTTCCTTGTCGTGCTCGCGACGGTACTCGGTGACGGGTCGGCCCCGGTCGTCCCGGACGGTGAAGCGCAGCTCGGTGCGGTCCGAGGCGGTGACGTGCGGAGTCCCCAGGTCGAGGGTGTAGCCGCCCTCGGAGACCTGGAGCCCGCCGGCGGGAGTGGCTCCGTGCCCGGTGTGTCCGCCGCCCTTCCCGCCCTCGGGTGGTGACGGAACGTGTTGCTCCTCGTGCGCGGGCGCGCGGTCCGCGACGACCGGGTCGAAGCCCCGGCCGATGCCGTAGGCCGTGCTGAAGGTGGCGGCCAGGGCGGCCGCGAACGCGGTGATCCTCAGTCCGGTGTGCATGGCCTTCTCTCCTCGGGAAGGGGGATCCGGCTCGTCGCAGCCGGTCCCGATGCGGCTCACGATACCCCCCTGGGGTACCGAGTCAAGCCATGGACACGCTTGCGCCGAATACGGGGCGGGGGTATGCGCTCCCGGGTCTTCCCCTACCCCCGCCCGGTATGAGCACCGACCACCGGACAGCGCCCCGGCCGCTCCTCGCGGCCGGGGCAACCCGTGACCCTCCGTACCGTCGGCGCCGGGCGCGACGCCCGGCCCGGCACCCTGGCCAAGGGCCCGGAGGTCCTGACGAGGCGGCGGCCGGGCCGGCCGCCCGCGAGGCGGGGACCGCGCCCGAGGACGTGAGCGCCGGGGGCCCGCCGCGGGGCGAGGCGGACGTGGCCGAGCGGTTCCGGGCACGGGGGGCGTTCGGCCGCGGCGGTCGGCAACTCCCCGCGCCCGCACGCCTCCCGGGCCGCCCGGCCCGGGGCGGCCGGCCCGGCGCCGGGGCGGGCGACGCCCCGGTGTGGGGCGTGCGTACCGTGGGCACCTGGTGATCCCCGCCCCACGGTGCGGGGACACCGGACCCCGGACACCGGCCCCGTCCCGGGCCCTGCTCCACGACGCCACCGCGGGAGAGACGAGATGAGCGAGCCGACCAGCACCGACCAGGACGTCACCCGTCCGCTCACGACGCCCGTACCGCCCGCCGACGGGCTGCGCAGAGTCGCCTCGGCCGTGCTCGGCGACCTCAGGGCCGTGGACGGCGCCCTGTACGCGGCGGTGGCCGCCACGCCCACGCCGACCCTCGACCGGGCCCTGCGCCGGCTCTCCCACGCGGCCGACCACTCCAAGATCTCGTTCGCCGTCGCCGGGGCCCTCGCCCTGGGCGGGCCGCGGCCGCGCCGGGCGGCGCTGGCCGGCGTCGGGGCCATCGCCGTGGCCTCGGCGTCGGCCAACCTGCTGGGCAAGCGCCTGGTCCGCCGTGACCGGCCGGACCGGGAGGCGGCCCGGGTGACCGTCGACCGCCACGTGCCGATGCCGACGTCGGCGTCCTTCCCGTCCGGGCACACCGCCTCGGCCGTCGCGTTCGCCACCGCCGTCGGGACGGTGCTGCCCGCCGCGTCGGTCCCGCTGGGCGCGCTGGCCGGCGCGGTCGGTTACTCCCGTGTGCACACGGGCGTGCACTACCCGGGCGACGTGGCCGCCGGCGCGGTCCTGGGCATCGCCAGCGCCGCCACCGCCCTCGCCGTGGCGGCGGCCCGCTTCCCGGCCTCCTACGGATCCGGCAGGACGCTGTGGGGCCGGCGACGGTGACCGGCGGGCCCGCGGCCCGCGGACGGGACGACCGGACCGGGCAGCGGGAGGCGACCCCGGCCGCGCACCCGGGAGTCGCCGCCCCGGAGGTTCCCTCCCCAGAGGTGACCGGCCGTCATCTGCAGCCCCGTGCGCCTGCGTCGGCCGTTCGGGCGGTGCCCGGTCACCGTGCGGCCGGCCGGGTGCGCACCGGACGGGCGTACGGCTTGCGGGACCCGGACGGACCGGGGGCGGAGCGGTGGGGACGGCGCAGGATCTCCGCGCCGTTCGCAGCCGTGGCGGCGGCGGCCCCGCCGTGGGTGCGGGCGGCGCGCACGCTCACGCCCGCTCCCCGGGTGCCCGGTCGGGGTGGCCGCCGTGCACGGCCGCATGGAAGGGGTCGCCGGGGACGATCTCACCGGCTCGCACCGGCAGGCCGGTGAACGCCGCCTCGTACAGGGCGGCGGCGAACTCCAGGGGTGTCGCGGGCCTGCCGGCCGCTGCCCGGGGCCCCGTACCGGCGTCGCGTGCGTCGAGGAAGGCGCCCAGCCGGGCCGCGTGGGAGCTGGGGACGTCGTGCGCCGGGACGCGCCAGGCGGCGGCGCGGAAGGCGTCGAGCCGTTCCCGGTCCACATCGACGGCCGCCACCGGTGCGGTGCGGTCGGCGTGGGCGCGCAGCGCGGGCAGGTGGCCGCCGACGGCGGTGGCACCGGTGCCGACGACGGCGACGCGACGGCGGACGGGGGCATGCGGCGCTCCCCAGGAGGTCGGCGTGCGCGGTGCGCAGGGCGGGGGAGAGCGCGATCGGGAGGCAGCGGAGAAAACGCTTTCTCCTGTCCGCCGACCCCAGGCCGGACTGCCGGCCGGGACAACCCCGCGCCCCTCCGCACGCCCCTCACCCGGACACCTCCGAGCGGCGACCGGGAGCCGCGCCGGAGCGGCCGCCCTTGACCCCCGCTCTTGACGCGTCAATGTCAATGATGGCTTGATGTCCTCATGGGAGCGCTCCCACCTCACTCAGGGAAGGGAACACCATGCGCGTCCTCCGTTGTGTGCGCTTGCGCACGCCCCTGCTCCGCGGACTGCTGACCGCTCTGCTCCTGGCACTCCTCGGGGGGGGGGGGGGGGGGGGGGGGGGGGGGGGGGGGGGGGGGGGGGGGAGAGAGGGGGGGGGGGGGGGGGGGGGGGGGGA
>NZ_JBVITR010000017.1:0-41085 GCF_055574875.1 Streptomyces sp. NPDC034670 | reverse complement strand
TTGCACCACCCCCCCCCCCCTCCCCCCACCCCCCCCCCTCCCCCCCCCCCCCCCCCCCCCCCCCCCCCCCCCCCCCCCCCCCCCCCCCCCCCCCCCGAGGAGCACCCCGGTACGCGTCATGCCGCTGGGCGACTCGATCACCGGCTCGCCGGGCTGCTGGCGGGCCGTGCTGTGGAACCGCTTGCTGGACGCCGGCCACACGGACGTCGACTTCGTCGGCACCCTGCGCGAGCAGGGCTGCGCACTGGCCCACGACGGCGACAACGAGGGCCACGGCGGCGAACTGGTCACCCAGGTGGCGGACCGGGACCTGTTGCCCGGGCGGCTGGCGGCGACCCGGCCGGACATCGTTGTCATGCACTTCGGCACGAACGACGTCTGGAGCGCCCTCTCCCCCGACCGCATCCTCGCCGCCTACACGAAGCTCGTGACGCAGATGCGGGCGTCCAACCCGGACGTGCGCGTCCTCGTCGCCCAGCTCATCCCCATGAACCCCGCCGGGTGCGCCGCCTGCGCCCAGCGCGTCGCCGATCTCAACGCCCGGATCCCCGCGTGGGCCGGGGCGACGAGCACCGGCCGCTCCCCCGTGACCGTGGTCGACCAGTGGACGGGGTTCGACACGGCCACCGACACCTACGACGGCGTGCACCCCGACGCCGACGGCGACGAGAAGATCGCCGCCCGGTGGTTCCCCGCCCTGTCCGCCCTCCTGGAGGAAGGCGTCCCGGGCGGTCCCGGTGCACCGGGGGACGGCGATCCCCGGTGCACCGCGTCCTTCCGGGTCGTCGCCGCGTGGCAGGGCGGCCACCAGGCCGAGGTGACGGTGCGCAACACCTCCGCGGTCCCCGTGTCGGGCTGGACGGTGACGGTCGCGCCGGCGGACGACGCCCGCCTCGTCCAGGTCTGGAACGGCATCCTCACCACGGCCGCCGACGGCACGGCGAAGGTCACCGACGCGGGCTGGAACGGCGCCCTGGCCCCCGGCGCGAGCACCGCCTTCGGCCTCGTCGCCACAACCCCGGGAACCTCCGCCGCCCCCGCGGCGGACGTCGACTGCACGGCCACCCCGCGACACCCCCGAGACCCCTGAACACACGGCACGGAGCACACCACCCCCGCACCCCACCTCCACGGAGCCGCCATGAGACCCCCTGCCCGCACCGCCCCACGAGCGGCCGGCCTCGTCGCCGCCCTCCTGGGCCTGCTCCTCCCGCTCATCGCCCTCGGCACCCCGGCCCACGCGGCGCCCACCGGCTTCCGCGTCGAGAACGGTCGCCTGCTGGAGGCGTCCGGGAACGACTTCGTGATGCGCGGTGTCAACCACGCGCACACCTGGTACCCCGACCGGATCGGCGCGCTGGCGCACATCAAGGCCAAGGGCGCCAACACCGTGCGCGTCGTCCTCTCCAGCGGTGACCGCTGGACCCGCAACGACGCCGCCGATGTGGGGAACGTCGTCGCGCAGTGCAAGCAGAACCGGCTGATCTGCGTGCTGGAGGTGCACGACACCACCGGTTACGGCGAGCAGAGCGGAGCGGTCACCCTCTCCCGCGCCGCCGACTACTGGATCAGCGTGCAGAGCGCCCTGACCGGCCAGGAGAACCACGTCATCGTCAACATCGGCAACGAGCCCCACGGCAACACGGGTTACGCGAACTGGACGGCCGACACCAAGGCGGCGATCCGGAAGCTGCGCGCCGCCGGGTTCGACCACACCCTGATGGTCGACGCCCCCAACTGGGGCCAGGACTGGGCGTTCACCATGCGCGACAACGCCGCCTCGGTCTTCGCCGCCGACCCGGACGCGAACACCGTCTTCTCCATCCACATGTACGGCGTCTTCGACACCGCCGCCGAGATCAGCGACTACCTGGGCCGCTTCGTGGCCGCGAGACTCCCCGTCGTGGTCGGCGAGTTCGGCCACGACCACTCCGACGGCAACCCCGACGAGGACACCATCCTGGCCGTCGCCCAGCAGCTCCGCCTCGGCTACCTCGGCTGGTCCTGGAGCGGCAACGGCGGCGGCGTCGAGTACCTGGACATGGTCACGAACTTCGACCCGGACCGGCCGACCGACTGGGGACGGCGCCTCTTCGACGGTGCCAACGGCATCGCCGCCACCGCCGAGGAGGCCGAGATCTACTCCTCGGGTTCCGGCGGCGACACCACGGCCCCGACCGCTCCCGGCGCCCCGGCCGCCTCGGCGGTGACTTCCTCGTCGGCCACCCTCACCTGGGGCGCCGCCACCGACGCGCGCGGTGTCACGGGCTACGACGTCGTCCGGATCGACGGCGGCCGGGAGACCGTCGTCGCCACGACGGCCGGCACCTCCGTCACCGTCACCGGGCTCGCCCCGGCCACGTCCCACACCTTCGCCGTCTACGCCCGGGACGCCGCCGGCAACCGCTCGCCGCGCTCCGCCACGGTGACCGTCACCACACCCCCCGGCGGAACGACGGGAGCCTGCGAGGTCGGTTACCGGGTGACGGGCCAGTGGCCCGGTGGCTTCCAGGGCGAGATCACCGTCCGCAACACCGGCGGCTCGACGGTGAACGGCTGGACACTGCGCTGGACCTTCCCCGGTGACCAGCGGATCACCCACCTGTGGGGCGGCACCCCGACGCAGAGCGGCGCCGAGGTCGGCGTGACCGCCGCCCCGTACACCGCGACGATCCCCGCCTCCGGTTCCGTCACCCTTGGCTTCACGGCCTCGTGGTCCGGGGCCGGCCCCGGACCCACGGCGTTCAGCCTGAACGGCGCCCCCTGTTCCATGGCCTGACACGCGTGCTGCCCGGAAGGGATCGTTCTCCCTTCCGGGCAGCCGGCCGTGCGCCGTCGCCTCAGACCAGGTGGGCGAAGACCACCAGGTTCTCGGTGTAGTCCTTGGCGACACGGTCGTAGGCCCCCGCGCAGGTGATGAGCCGGACCTCGGCCCTGGGGGCGTCGGCGTACACGCGCTCGTCGGGGAAGTTCTTCTTCTCGAACGACTCCGTGTCGTGCACCTCGAACGTCGCCTTGCTCCCGTCGGCCCGCACCACCCGGAACCGGTCGCCCTCGTCCAGCTCGCCGAGCCGCGCGAACACGGCCGGGGACGTCGCCGTGTCCACGTGCCCGGCGATGATCGACGTACCCGCCTCCCCGGGGGACACGCCCTTGGCGAACCACCCGACCAGGTTGGTGTCGTGTGGCGGCGGGGCGTCGAGTTGCCCGTTCTTGCCGATGGCGAGATCGGTGAAGGGCGCGTCGACGCCGATCTCGGGGATGAGCAGCCGGGTCGGCTCGGACCTCGACAGGTACTTGCCGGCCGGCTTGCTCGCGGCCGGCCTGCTCGCGGCCGGCCTGCTCGCGGCCGGCTTGCTCGCGGCCGGTCCGGAGGAGGTGGAGACCGCCGGGGGAGCGTGCGGCACGCGGGCGTCGTCGGGAGGAGCCTCCCCGCCACCGAACAGCGTCATGACCAGCATCAGGCCGGCCCCGCTCCAGAAGACCGCCGTCATCGCGGCGCGCAGTCTTCGCCTCCTCGGCTTCGGCTCGGCCTCGACCGGCTCGGTTTCGCGGGGGGAAGGGGGACTGGCTGCCATCGGGGGGACCACCTCACTCGGACACGGCAGCGAACACGACAGTCTCAGGAAGCGACCGGAGCCGCCATGACGCGTCACGCGCGTACGGCGACTCCGACCGCTATCCCGCCGCACATGGCTCAGGCCACGTTCCCGGAGGCCTTCTTGCGCCGCAGCGCGTAGGCGCCGGCGCCGAGGGCCGCCAGCGCGGCCAGGCCGCTCGCGGTGACACCCTGGTCGGCGAGCCCGCCGCCACCGGCGTGCACGCCGCCGCTCGGCTTGTCCTTCCAGTCCTTGTCGTCCTTGCCGCCCCAGGACTCCTCGTCGTGCGAGTCACCCTTGTCCTTGGAGTCGTGCTTCGACTCCTTGCCGCCCCAGTCCTCGGAGTTCACAGCGGCCAGGGCCCCGCCACCGGTGTGGACTCCACCGCGCGGCTTGTCGTGCTCGTCCTCCTCGTCGTACTTGCTGTCCTTGTACTCGTCGTCCTTGTACTCGTCCTTCTTGTCCTCGTCCTTCTTGTACTCGTCGTCCTTGTACTCGTCCTTCTTGTCCTCCTTCTTGTACTCGTCGTCCTTGTACTCGTCCTTCTTCTCGTCCTTGTCGTGCTTGTACTCGTCCTTCTTGTCCTCGTCCTTGTACTCGTCCTTCTTGTCGTGCTTGTACTCGTCCTTCTTGTCCTCGTCGTGCTTGTACTCGTCGTCCTTGTCGTGCTTGTACTCGTCCTTCTTCTCGTCCTTGTCGTGCCTGTACTCGTCCTTCTTGTCCTCGTCGTGCTTGTACTCGTCCTTCTTGTCCTCGTCGTACTCGTTCACGACGGTCAGAGCCCCGCCGCCGGTGTGCACACCGCCGTGCGGCTTGTCGTGCTTGTACTCGTCCTTCTTGTCCTCGTCCTTGTACTCGTCGTCCTTGTATTCGTCCTTCTTCTCGTCCTTCTTGTACTCGTCGTCCTTGTATTCGTCCTTCTTGTACTCGTCCTTCTTCTCGTCCTTGTCGTGCTTGTACTCGTCCTTCTTGTCCTCGTCCTTGTACTCGTCCTTCTTGTCGTGCTTGTACTCGTCCTTCTTGTCCTCGTCCTTGTACTCGTCCTTCTTGTCGTGCTTGTACTCGTCCTTCTTGTCCTCGTCGTGCTTGTACTCGTCGTGCTTGTCGTGCTTGTACTCGTCCTTCTTCTCGTCCTTGTCGTGCTTGTACTCGTCCTTCTTGTCCTCGTCGTGCTTGTACTCGTCCTTCTTGTCCTCGTCGTACTCGTTCACGACGGTCAGGGCCCCGCCGCCGGTGTGCACACCGCCGTGCGGCTTGTCGTGCTTGTACTCGTCCTTCTTGTCCTCGTCCTTGTACTCGTCGTCCTTGTATTCGTCCTTCTTCTCGTCCTTCTTGTACTCGTCGTCCTTGTATTCGTCCTTCTTCTCGTCCTTCTTGTACTCGTCGTCCTTGTACTCGTCCTTCTTCTCGTCCTTCTTGTACTCGTCGTCCTTGTACTCGTCGTCCTTGTCGTGCTTGCCCTCGTCGCCCTTGTCGTACTTGCTGTCCTTGCCCTCGTCGTCCTTGCTGTCCTTGTCCTGTTCCTTGCTGTAGGAAGACTTGTCGTGGTCCCCGTCACCCGTGTAGTCGGCGAAAGCTGCGGGGGCGGCGATGGCGAGGGCCGCCGTGGCCGTTGCGGTGGCGAGCACCATGCGGGCAGAGCGCATCTGAGAGTCCTTCCCTCGGCAACCGGGCTGCTGACGCCTCATCAGCACGATGGAACCGGCCGCGTGTGATCCACAGTCATTCATGCGGCCCGCCCTCACCATCCGAGGAGGTCACACGGGTTAATCCCAGCGCCCTTACGGAGCAATCGACGGCCTCTGACCTGGGGGTACCCCCAGGTCAGAGGCCGTCGCGACGAGCGGGCCGGACGATGGGGACGAGCGCCTCCGCACCACCGGCCGTGAACCCGTGCGACCCTCCCGGCAACGCACGAACCCGCGCGTCGTGACCGCCGACGTGCTTGCCCCCTCCCTCCGCGCCGACCCGGCCTGACTTTGTGCCGTTTTTAAACAAGAACCGATCGCCCAGTGCCGTACCGGGTGCCGACCTCGTCCGACTACGACTCGCCCTGACTCTGTTCTCCGCCGTCAAGGAGCGGACCGGCGCTTCCGCCGGCCCCCTGGGCCTCGCCCTGCCGGGTGTCTCCGCCGGAGCCGTCGTCACCATGACGCTCACCGGCCGCCTGTCCCGTCGCCACGGCAGCCATCCGGTCACCGTCGTCTGCGCGGTCCTGCTCCGTCTCAGCGTGGGGCTGCCCCCGCTGACCCACTCCGCCCTCGCCCTCGGCACCGTGCTCCTGCTGTTCGGCGCGGCCTACGGCGGAATCAACGTCGCCTTCGACAGCGCCGCCGTCGACCTGGTGGCCGCGTCGCAACGACCGATCATGCCCAGCCTCCACGCCGCGTTCAGCCTGGGCGGCATGGTCGGCGCGGGCCCGGGCGCCCTGGTCGCGGGCTCCCTCTCACCCACCCGGCACCTGTGGGAACTCGCCGCCGTCGGCCTGCTCGTGACGGCCGTGGCGGGGTGGATGCTCCTGCGGTGCGAGCCGCTGCCCCGGCGGACCGGTCCGGTCTGCCGACCGCGCTGACCAGCGTGGCGGTGCCGGCCGCGGCCGCCACGGTCATCGGCTTCGCGACGCGCCGGGTGGGCACGGGCTGAGGCGGCGCGTCGCGCCGTCGGGAACGGCGTCCACGGATCCGGCCCGTACGCCCCTCGTCCCGGCCCTCGGCTCCCCGGCTCCCCGGCCGTTCAGCCGTTCAGCCGTTCGGGGCAGCCTCCCGGATCGGTCGCCCCTTGTCGGGGTACTCGATCTCCGCGCCCGTCGATCACCCGTCGGCGGGCGGCGCGAACGCGACCGCGCCGTAGAACCGCGTGCAACAGGGAGAGATCGTGACCGAGCAGCAGAACCCCGCCGAACGGCACCCGACGCCCGACTTCCCGTCCCAGGACCAGCCGCACCCCGGCTGGACCGGCCCCATGGACCCGCCGCCGGACCACGGGGAGGACTCCTACCGGGGCAGTGGCCGGCTCACGGACCGCAAGGCCGTGATCACCGGTGGGGACTCCGGGATCGGGCGGGCGGTCGCCCTGGCGTTCGCGCGCGAGGGGGCCGACGTGCTCTTCACGCACCTGGAGAGCGAGAAGGACGAGGCCGCCGAGACCGCGCGCTGGGTGGAGGAGGCCGGCCGGCGCGCCGTGCCCGTCTCGTGCGACATCCGGGAGGAGGAGAACTGCCGGGCGCTGGTCGACCGCGCCGTGTCGGAGTTCGGCCGGATCGACGTCCTGGTGAACAACGCGGCGTACCAGATGTCGCAGCCGGACGGCATCGAGGCGATCTCCACGGAGCAGTTCGACCGCGTGATGCGCACCAACCTGTACGGCATGTTCTGGCTGTGCAAACTGGCGCTGCCGCACATGCCGGAGGGCGGCAGCATCATCAACTCGGCCTCGGTACAGGCCTACAATCCGAGCCCGCACCTGCTGGACTACGCGACGTCCAAGGGGGCGATCGTCACCTTCACCCAAGGGCTGGCGCAGATGGTGATCGAGCGCGGTGTCCGCGTCAACGCCGTGGCGCCGGGCCCGGTGTGGACGCCGCTGATCCCGGCCACCCTGCCGGACACGAAGGACTTCGGCAAGCAGGCGCCCATCGGGCGGCCGGCCCAGCCGGCCGAGATGGCTCCGGCGTACGTCTTCCTCGCCTCCCAGGAGGCCTCGTACATCACCGCGGAGATCGTCAACGCGACGGGCGGGACGCCCCTGCCGTGAGCAGGCCCGCGGAGCGTTCGCGGAGGCGTCCCGCCGTGCTTGGGCGGGACGCCTCCGGCCGTGGTCCGGGGCCTTCGGCCCGGTCGTTCAGCCGTCCGCGAGCATCCGGGCCAGCACCGCGCGCTGTGCCGGCAGCGCCGCGCCGTGCAGTGCGCGCCCCTTCGCCGTGAGCGAGACCCGCACCCCCCGCCGGTCCTCCGGGCACGAGCCGCGTTCGACCAGCCCTTCCTTCTCCAGGCGGGCGATCAGCCGGGACAGCGCGCTCTGGCTCAGGTGGACACGCTCGGAGATCTCCTGGACCCGGTAGGAGCAGCCGCGCGCCGCGCAGTTCGCGGCGAGTATGTCCAGGACCTCGAAGTCGCTGGCGCACACGCCGTGTTCGTGCAGTGCGCGGTCGAGTTCGCACTGGGTGCGCGCATGTAGCGCGAGCATGTCCCGCCACCGTCGCACGAGTTCCTGTTCGGCCCGGTTCGCCGCCATGGGCGGCACCGTAGCAGGCGCGTCGGCCCCGTCGTGGCCGAGCGCCCCCGGCACGGTCCGGGTGACCGCGCACGGCGCACGGGGAACACGCACGGCGGACCCGGGGCGAACGGGACGCGTCCACCGTCGTGTCCGGGGACCCGCTGAGCGGCGCGGGCGCCGGTCCGCGGCTCCCTCCCCCTCCCCCCGGTCCTCGTCGACGGGCACGCGTGCCCGCGGCGCGCCCGGGTGCCGCGTCAGGCACCGGAGCCGCTGCCCCCGTCCCGGGGGACGCGGGTCCGGCCGGGCCCGTCCTGCCGCGAGGGCACCAGGCCCACGGTGCGGGCCAGTTGTCCCACCGCGTGCCGGAAGAACGCCCCGCGGTCCTCCACCACCCGGTGGAAGTGTCCGAACACCTCGAATCCGACCAGGCCGAACAACTGGGCCCAGGCCGCCGCCATCCCCGCCACCACCTCGGGCGGCAGGTCGGGCGCGAGGTCGGCGGCCATGCGCACGGCCTCGGGCCGCAGTCCGTCCGGCAGCGCGGGACCGGCCAGGCCCGGGCCGCGCTGTGCGTCGCGGAGGATGCCGATGAGGACGAGGGCGACGCGGAAGGCGGCGGGAACGGTCGTCCGGGGCGCGGTGTAGCCGGGCACCGGTGACCCGTAGATCAGCGCGTACTCGTGCGGATGGGCGAGCGCCCAGCCGCGCACCCCCTCGCACACCGCCGTCCAGCGCCGGGTGGGTCCGGCGTCGGCAGCCGCGTCGTGGGCCGCCTCGGCCGCCTCGCCGAGGGAGTCGTAGGCGTCGATGATGAGCGCGGTCAGCAGGTCGTCACGGCTGGGGAAGTAGCGGTACAGCGCGGAGGAGGCCATGCCGAGCTCGCGGGCCACGGCTCGCAGCGAGAGCTTCGCGGCGCCTTCCACCGCGAGCTGCCTGCGGGCCTCTTCCTTGATGGCCGCGGTGACTTCGATCCTCGCCCGGGCGCGGGCGCCGTGTGCGGTGCTCATGGGAGCAGTGTTCCATGGAAGCAGAGCACCGCACACGGAAGAGATCAGTGAACGCAAACGAGAGCACTGCTCTTGCTCCGGGGTGCGGCGTCCGGCAGACTGGCACTCGTGAGCGAGAGCAATGCTCTCGCAAGAGAGCACTGCTCACCGAAATCCGCACCCATCGGGGGTCCCGCGTGTCCGCGTACGTCAAGAAGCCCGGCTGGTTCACCGTCCACGTCCTCAACCGGCTCGTCGCCTGGCTGACCCGCCGCGGACTGAGCGTCTGGGGGTCGCGGGTGCTCGCCGTGCGCGGCCGCAGGAGCGGGCAGTGGCGGACGACCCCGGTCAACCTCCTCACCGTGAACGGCGAGCGGTACCTGGTCGCGCCGCGCGGCCACGTCCAGTGGACGCACAACATGCGCGCGGCCGGCGGCGGCGAGCTGCGCCTGGGCCGGACCACGGAGGTCTTCACCGCGGCCGAGGTGGCCGACGACGACAAGCCGCCGCTGCTGCGCGCCTACCTCGAGCGGTGGAAGGCGGAGGCCGGGGCCTTCTTCCGCGGAGTCGGCCCCGACTCCTCCGACGACGAGCTGCGCCGCGTCGCCCCCGACCACCCGGTCTTCCGGATCACGGCCGGGAGCTGACCCCGTCCTCCGCGGAGCGCCGGTCCAGTGCCGTCAGGGCACGGTGCGCCAGCGGATGCGTGCGGACCAGTTCCCCGAGGGTCGTCGAGCCCCGGGTGATGTCCATGAACGCCTTCCAGGCCGGACGGAAGCCGGTGAGGACCGCGTGGAACACCCCGGGGCGCCGTTCGAACGCCGCGAGCATCCGCTTGCCGACACCCATCTCCACGCCGAGTCCCGCCTTGACGGCGAAGGCGTAGTTCAGCGCCTGGCGGCGCGTGTCCACGGCGTCGTGGGCCTCGGCGATGCGCACCGCCCACTCCCCCGCCAGCCGGCCCGAGCGCAGGGCGAAGGAGATGCCCTCGCGGGTCCACGGCTCCAGCATCCCGGCCGCGTCCCCGCACACCAGGACCCGCCCGCGCGAGAGCGGCGAGTCGTCGGTGCGGCAGCGGGTCAAGTGGCCGGAGGAGATGCTCGGTTCGAAGCCCGCGAGGCCGAGCCGCCCGATGAAGTCCTCCAGGTACCGCTTGGTCGCGGCGCCTTCGCCGCGCCGTGAGATCACGCCGACCGTCAGCGTGTCGTCCTTGGGGAACACCCAGCCGTAGCTGCCGGGCATGGGACCCCAGTCGATGAGCACCCGGCCCCTCCAGTCCTCGGCGACGGTCTCCGGCACCGGGATCTCCGCCTCCAGGCCCAGGTCGACCTGGTCGACCTTGACCCCGACGTGCGCTCCTATCCGGCCCGCGCTGCCGTCCGCGCCGACGACGGCCCGTGCGAGCACCGTCTCGCCGCCCTGCAGCACCAGGGCGACGGTGCGCCGGTCCGGCACGGCCGGGCCGTGCTGCTCGACCCGCTGCACGGCGGTGCCGGTGCGCAGCTCGGCACCCGCCTTCCGGGCGTGCTCCACCAGCCGCTGGTCGAACTCGGGCCGGTTGACCAGCCCGAACAGCATCTGCCGGGAGCGGCGGGTGCGGCTGAAGCGTCCGTTGTGGGAGAACGTCACCGCGTGCACGCGGTCCTTCAGCGGAAGCTCGAATCCGGGCGGGAGCGCGTCGCGCGAGGGGCCGATGATGCCGCCGCCGCAGGTTTTGTAGCGCGGCAGCTCCGCCTTCTCCAGCAACAGCACGCGCCGTCCCGCGACCGCCGCCGCGTAGGCGGCCGAGGCCCCCGCGGGTCCCGCGCCCACCACGACGACGTCCCACACCTGCCGCACGTCGTCCGCCGAAGAGTTCTCGCTGCTCACGATGGTCTACTGCTCCCGATCAAGCCGCCTGCCTCCCCCACGCTCCCGGCTTCGTCGAGCAGGGGGTACCCCCATCTGTCCCCCGCATCCTACGGCGGTGATCGCCGCGGGCCGCTGTGGGAGGATCGGCGACGTGAGTGCCCCGTACACGGGACCTCGCGCACCCGCACGATCGTCGCGTACCCGGACGTACGCGAGAAGCAGAACGTCGCACCCACAAGGAGCGTGCCCATGTCGTCGCATCCGGTCGCCGCCACCGTCGCCTCTCTGATGCCCAGGGCGAAGGAGGAGCTCACCGAGCTGGTGGCCTTCAGGTCGGTGGCGGACTTCGGCCAGTTCCCGCGCAGCGAGAGCGAGGGCGCCGCCCGCTGGATCGCGGACGCGCTCACCGCCGAGGGCTTCACGGACGTGGCGCTGCTCGACACCCCGGACGGCACCCAGTCGGTGTACGGCTACCTGCCCGGCCCCGAGGGCGCGAAGACCGTGCTCCTGTACGCGCACTACGACGTGCAGCCGCCGCTGGACGAGGCCGGCTGGGCCACCCCGCCCTTCGAGCTGACCGAGCGGGACGGCCGCTGGTACGGGCGCGGGGCCGCCGACTGCAAGGGCGGCGTGATCATGCACCTGCTGGCGCTGCGCGCGCTGAAGGCGAACGGCGGCGTGCCCGTCCACGTCAAGGTGATCGCCGAGGGCTCGGAGGAGCAGGGCACCGGTGGGCTGGAGCGGTACGCCGAGGCCCACCCCGAGCTGCTGGAGGCCGACGCCGTCGTCATCGGCGACGCGGGCAACTTCCGCGCCGGCCTGCCGACGGTCACCTCCACCCTGCGCGGCATGACGCTCGTCCGGGTGCGGATCGACACCCTGGAGGGCAACCTGCACTCCGGCCAGTTCGGCGGTGCCGCGCCCGACGCGCTGGCCGCGCTCGTCCGCGTCCTGGACTCGCTGCGCGCCGAGGACGGCTCCACGACCGTCGACGGGCTGACCGGTGACGCCTCCTGGGACGGACTGCAGTACGACGAGGAGCAGTTCCGTGAGGACGCGAAGGTGCTCGAGGGCGTGGAGCTGGTCGGGTCCGGCACGGTCGCCGACCGCATCTGGGCGCGCCCGTCGGTCACCGTGCTCGGCATCGACTGCCCCCCGGTGGTCGGCGCCACGCCGTCCGTCCAGGCCAGCGCCCGCGCCCTGATCAGCCTGCGGGTCCCGCCGGGGGTCGACGCGGCCGAGGCGACGAAGCTGCTCCAGGCGCACCTGGAGGCGCACACGCCGTGGGGCGCGCGGGTGAGCACCGAGCAGATCGGCCAGGGACAGGCGTTCCGCGCGGACACCACCAGCCCGGCCTACCGGGCCATGGCCGACGCGATGGCGGTGGCCTACCCGGGTCAGGAGATGCAGTACGCGGGGCAGGGCGGCTCCATCCCCCTGTGCAACACGCTCGCCGCCCTCTACCCGCGGGCCGAGATCCTGCTCATCGGCCTGAGCGAGCCGGAGGCGCAGATCCACGCGGTGAACGAGAGCGTCTCCCCCGACGAGCTGGAGCGGCTGTCGGTCGCGGAGGCCCTGTTCCTGCGCGCCTACGCGTCCGACGCGGGCTGAGCGCGGCGCCCACCGCTCTGCCCGCGGCAGAACCCCCGCCTCCGGGCGGGGGATCCGCCCTACCGTCCTCCCATGGACGTCGTCGAACTCCTCCCCCGCCTCCACCTCCTGCGCTTCCCGGTCGGCCAGGCCTACCTCTGGCGCGACGGCCGGGGCGCCGGCGACGGCGCGCTGACGCTGGTCGACGCCGGCCCGGCCGGTTCCAGAGCGCCGATCGCCGAGGCGCTGACCGCGCTGGGCCGGCACCCGCGGGACGTGCGCCGGATCGTCCTCACCCACTTCCACGAGGACCACGCGGGCGGCGCGGCCGAGGTCGCGGAGCTCACCGGTGCCGAGGTACTGGCGCACCGGCTGGACGCGCCGCACGTGCGCGGCGAAGTCCCGGGACCGCCCCCGGTGTTCGAGGACTGGGAGCGACCCCTGCACGAGCGGGCGGTGCGGCTCCTGCCCCCGGCGGACTTCGAGCACCCCGCCCGGGTCACGGAGCTGTCCGACGGGGACGTCCTCGACCTGGGCGGCGGAGCGCACGTGGTGCACGTCCCGGGACACACGCACGGCAGCATCGCGCTCCACCTCCCCCGGTACGGCGTGCTGTTCACCGGGGACACGGTCGCCGCCCCGCCCGCGGGCGGGGCGGTGGTGCCGGGGGTGTTCAACCTCGACCGGCGCCGGGTGCTCGCCGCCTGCCGCCGGCTGGCCGCCCTCGACGCGGAGGCGGCCTGCTTCGGCCACGGCGCTCCGGTGCTCACCGGGGCGGCGCGGGCGCTGCGCGCGGCGGCGCGGGCGGCGGACTCCGGCGGCCGGTGAGCGCGGGGCCCGCGCTCATCCGACCGGCACCCCGGCCTCCAGGTACACCGCCTTGCCGCACTCCCGCGCCCGCAGGGCCCGGCACAGCCGCTCGTAGCGGACCGGCGGCAGCAGCTCGGCGGCCTCGGCCTCGGAGACGAAGCGCCAGCCGCGCAGTTCGGGCCCGGGCAGCAGCAGCCGCCCGGCCTCCGCGGAGTCGAGGCGGCCGCCGTCGAAGAGCAGGCGCAGGCCGCCGTACCCGGGCGGTGCGGGCGGCTCCCAGTCGACGACGAGCAGCGCCGGTACGTCGGCGAGGCGTATCCCGGTCTCCTCGGCGACCTCGCGCATGCCCGCGCGTGCGGGCGCCTCCCCGCGTTCCACGATCCCGCCCGGGAACTCCCAGCCCGCCTTGTAGGTGGGGTCGACGAGCAGCACCCGGTCCTGCTCGTCGAACAGGAGGACCCCGGCGGCGACGGTCTCGGTGGTGGGCTCGGGCGTCTGCACGATGTCGCAGGCGGGCGCCGCGCCGCTGCCGACCGCCTCGGCGATCCGCAGGGCGGTGTCGTACGGGGTCAGGGCGCCGGTGTCGATCGGATAGGCGTCGGCGGTGAGCCAGGAGGCGAGGGCGGACTTGTACGGCTCGATGTGGTCGTAGGACCACTGCCGGACGCGTATCTCGCCGTCGGGGAGGTCCCGCGGGACGTCACGGCCGGCTATGCGTTCCCGCAGGATCGTTTCCGCCGGAGCGAGGAGGATGTGGCGGACCGGGATGCGGCGGGCGGCGAGGCCGCCGAAGATCTCGTCGCGGTACTCCTGGCGCAGCAGGGTCATGGGGACCACGAGGGTCCCGCCGAGTTCGGCGAGCATCGCGGCCGCCGTGTCGATCACGAGCCGCCGCCAGATCGGGAGCTCCTGGAAGTCGCCGACCTCGGCGAGGCGTTTGGGCGGCAGCAGACGGCCCAGCGCTCCGCCGATGACCTCGGGGTCGAAGAGCGCGCTGTTCGGGATCAGCTCGATCAGTTCGCGCGCGGCGGTGGTCTTCCCCGCGCCGAACGCGCCGTTGATCCAGACGATCACGGTTCCCCCTCTTCTGTTGGCCCCCTGAGGCTTGCCCGCTCCACCCTGCCACGGAAACCAGCTCCAGTTGAGAACGCACGACAACGGCGCCGGTGCTCCTCGGTCCGAGGGGCACCGGCGCCGTGCGGTCCTGCCGCGGGCCGGTCAGTCCCCGCCCTTCTGCGACTCGTCCAGGTCCAGGACGGCGTCGGTGCCGACGGCCTGGTCGAGGGTGCTGAGGGCGTCGTCGGTGCCGAGGCCGCCGACGTTCCCGCCGAGCGCGTGCGACGGGGTGACCGCCGCGACGACGAAACCGGTGGCGAGGGAGGCGATGGCGAGCATGCTGCGCTTCTTCATGCCGGGTTCAACGGCCGGAACGGCCCCGGGGTCACGCGGGTGTTCCCGCGACCGCGCCGGCGGCCGTGTCCGCCCGGCGGGCCAGCGCCGCCGCCGCGGCGCCCACGAGCCCGGCATCGGTGCCCGCCCGGGCCGGGGCCACCACGAGGCGCCGGACGAAGGACAGGGTGGCGTACTCGGCCAGGGCCCTGCGCAGGGGGGCGAGGAGGACCTCGCCGGCCTTGCCCACTCCGCCGCCGATCACGGCGATGTCGATCTCGACGAGGGTCGCGGTGGCCGCGATGCCGGCGGCCAGCGCCCGGGCGGCCCGCTCGAAGGAGGCGGCCGCCACCGGGTCCCCGGCCCGGGCGGCCGTGGCCACCGCGGCGGCGGAGGTGTCGCCGTCCGGGCCGGGGCGCCAGCCGTCGGCCAGGGCGCGACGGGCGATGTTCGGGCCGCTCGCGATGCGCTCCACGCAGCCGCGCGAGCCGCACGGGCACGGGTCGCCGTCCAGGTCGACGCTGATGTGGCCGATGTGGCCCGCGTTGCCGGTCGGTCCGGGGTGCAGCCGGCCGCCCAGCACCAGGCCGCCGCCGACCCCGGTCGAGACGACCATGCACAGCGCGTTGTCGTGGCCGCGGGCGGCGCCCTGCCAGTGCTCGGCCGCCGTGATCGCCACGCCGTCGCCGATCAGCTCCACGGGCAGGTCCCCGGCCGCGTCCCGGACCCGGGCGACGAGCGGGTAGTCGCGCCAGCCGGGCACGTTCACCGGGCTCACCGTGCCCGCGGAGGCGTCCACCGGACCGGCGCTGCCGATGCCCACGGCGCGGACGCGACGCCACCCCGGTGACGCGCGGAGCTCGCCGAGCACGGCCTCGACCGCCCGCATCACGGTCTCGCCGTCCTCCTGCGCGGGCGTCGGCCGCCGGGCGCGGACCAGGATCCGGCCCCGGCCGTCCACCAGCGCGCCGGCGATCTTGGTGCCGCCGATGTCGAGCGCGGCCACGAGGTCGGTGTGCATCAGTGTCGGATCCCCCCGTCAACCATCGGAAAACGCCCGGAAGAACCATGTGCGGCCGGAAGGCGGCACACGGGGCAGGCCGCGTCCCCGGCCTCGCCGTGACGCGCGGGCCGAAGAGCGCGGGGGACAGTGTCCCCCGAGCTTGACAACGTTGTCCAGGCTCTATGCTCGACGCCACATCCTCATACCGACCCGTGCCCCCACGCATCCCGTGGACGACAGGACAGGACACCGCACCGTGCCGGAGACGCCCCGCCGCACCGACCGCATCCCAGGGACCCGTTACGGCAGCCGTCCGACGATGAAGGACGTGGCCGCCCGCGCCGGGGTCGGGCTCAAGACGGTCTCCCGGGTGGTCAACGGCGAACCCGGGGTCACGCCGGAGACGGAGCGCCGCGTCCAGGAGGCCATCGGGGCGCTCGGCTTCCGCCGCAACGACAGCGCGCGGGTCCTGCGCAAGGGGCGCACCGCCAGCATCGGGCTGGTCCTGGAGGACCTGGCGGACCCGTTCTACGGGCCGCTGAGCCGGGCGGTCGAGGAGGTGGCCCGCGCGCACGGCGCCCTGCTGATCAACGGCTCCAGCGCGGAGGACGCCGAACGCGAGCAGGAGCTGGTGCTGGCGCTGTGCGCCCGCCGGGTGGACGGGCTGGTGGTGATCCCCGCCGGCGACGACCACCGGTACCTGGAGCCGGAGCTGAAGGCGGGCGTGGCCACCGTGTTCGTGGACCGGCCGGCCGGGAGGATCGACGCGGACGTCGTCCTGTCGGACAACCACGGCGGCGCCCGCGACGGCGTGGCGCACCTGATCGCGCACGGGCACCGCAGGATCGGCTTCATCGGCGACATGCCCCGCATCCACACCGCGGCCGAGCGGCTGCGCGGCTACCGGACCGCCATGGAGGACGCGGGCATACCGGTGGCGGACTCCTGGATGTCGCTGGGCGTCACCGACCCCGGGCGGGTGCGCCGGGCGGCCGAGGAGATGCTCTCCGGCCCGGACCCCGTCACCGCGATCTTCGCGGGCAACAACCGGGTGACGGTCACCGTGATCCGGGTGCTGGCCGGGCACGCGCGCCGGGTCGCGCTCGTCGGCTTCGACGACATCGAGCTCGCCGATCTGCTCCAGCCGGGCGTCACGGTCGTCGCCCAGGACGCGGCGGCCCTCGGCCGGACCGCCGCCGAGCGCCTCTTCCGCCGGCTGGACGGCGCCCCGCTCCGTCCCGAGCGCATCGAGCTGCCGACCCGGCTGATCACGCGCGGCTCCGGCGAGCTGCCCCCGGCGGACTGACCGGGGCACGGCCCCCTCCCCGGGCGGGCGGGGCCCCGTCCGCCCTCCCGGGGCCGGCGTCACGAACGGCCGGCGTCCTCCGCCAGGGGCGCCTGCGCACCGGGGTTCCCGGGCCCTGCGGGCTCCCACCGCAGCAGGTCGCCCGGCTGGCACTCGAGCACCTCGCAGAGCGCGGCGAGCGTCGTGAACCGCACCGCCTTGGCGCGGCCGTTCTTGAGGACCGCCAGATTGGCGGGCGTGATCCCGACGCGTTCGGCGAGCTCGCCCACGGACATCTTCCGCCGGGCCAGCATCACGTCGATGTCGACGGCGATCGGCATCAGATCACCTCGGCCAGTTCGGCCCTCATCCGCGACGCCTCGACGTCGCGCGCCACGGCCTGGGCGAGCAGCATCCGCAGCACGAGCACGACGAGCGCGACCCCCAGGACCGCCAGGCCGACCCCGCCCAGCAGGAGCACGACGCCCGGGGCCACGGCCTCGCCCGGGGCCAGGAGCACCCCGAGCGCGAACACCAGGAGCGCGGCGGCCACGAACGCGCTGATCACCACGTGCACGTACCGGAAGGCGGCGTGGGAGAACACGGTCCCGCGCCGCACCATCGTCACCAGCCGCCAGACGCAGACCAGGACGACCTGGGCCGTCACCACCGCGAGCACCACGAAGAGCAGGAACGGGGTGCGCAGGTACGCGTGGTCCGGGTCCAGTCCCTCCAGATCGCTCGCCAGCAGCGGCACCATCACCGCCTGCACCCCCACCGAACCCACCAGCAGCACCCCGAGCACGGCGCGCAGCGCGAACACCGCCACCTGTCCCATCGCCTCTCCTTCCATCGAAGCACGATGGAAATCTATCGAGAGTCGATAGGCCGGGCAAGCGGGCGGCCCGGACCGCGGCCGTGCGCCCGCCGTGGGCCGGGCCGGGCCGCCGGTCCGGCTACCGCGCCGAAGCCGCGGGGCCACCCCGCCGGCGCGTGCGTCACGCGCGCTCCGATCGCACGGGACCCCCGCGACCTTTGGAGGTCGCGGGGGTCCCGTGCGGTCCGGAGTGCCGTGCGATCAGCCCTTGCGGGTCTTGATCTCCTCGGTCAGCTGCGGGACGACGTCGAACAGGTCGCCGACGACGCCGTAGTCGACCAGCTCGAAGATCGGGGCCTCGGCGTCCTTGTTGACGGCCACGATGGTCTTCGAGGTCTGCATGCCCGCGCGGTGCTGGATCGCGCCGGAGATGCCCGCGGCGATGTACAGCTGCGGCGACACGCTCTTGCCGGTCTGGCCGACCTGGTTGGTGTGCGGGTACCAGCCGGCGTCGACGGCGGCACGCGAGGCACCGACGGCCGCGCCGAGCTGGTCGGCGAGCGCCTCGATGATCGCGAAGTTCTCCGCGCCGTTCACCCCGCGGCCGCCGGAGACCACGATCGCGGCCTCGGTCAGCTCGGGACGGCCCGTCGACTCGCGGGCGGTGCGGCCGGTGACCTCGGTGCCCCTCGCCTGCTCGGAGAAGGTCACGTCCAGGGCCTCGACCGCGCCGGCGGCCGGCGCCGGCTCCACGGCGGCCGAGTTCGGCTTGACCGTGATGACCGGAGTGCCCCTGGAGACACGGGACTTGGTGGTGTAGGACGCGGCGAACACCGACTGGGTGGCCACCGGGCCGGCCTCGGACGCCTCCAGGTCGACGGCGTCGGTGATGATGCCGGAGCCGATGCGCAGCGCCAGGCGGGCGGCGATCTCCTTGCCCTCGGTGGAGGACGGCACCAGGACGGCGGCCGGGGAGACGGCCTCGTGGGCGGCCTGGAGGGCGTCCACCTTCGGTACGACCAGGTAGTCGGCGTACTCGGCGGCCTCGTGGGTCAGGACCCGGGTCGCGCCGTGCTCGGCGAGGGCGGCGGCGGTGTCCGCGGCGCCGCTGCCCAGCGCGACGGCGACCGGCTCGCCGATGCGGCGGGCCAGGGTCAGCAGCTCCAGGGTGGGCTTGCGGACGGCGCCGTCCACGTGGTCGACGTAGACGAGAACTTCAGCCATGGGACTTCTCTCCTGCTTGCGAAGGGGTGCGGGGCGGGAAGCGAGCTCGAGCCTCTGATCTCAGAGGAACTTCTGGCTCGCGAGGAACTCGGCGAGCTGCTTGCCGCCCTCGCCCTCGTCCTTGACGATCGTGCCGGCGGTGCGGGCCGGACGCTCGTCCGCGGACTCGACCGTCGTGTAGGCGCCCTCCAGGCCGACCTCCTCCGCCTCGAGGCCGAGGTCGGACAGGTCCCAGGACTCGACGGGCTTCTTCTTCGCCGCCATGATGCCCTTGAAGGACGGGTAGCGGGCCTCGCCCGACTGGTCGGTGACCGACACGACCGCCGGCAGGGACGCCCGGAGCTGCTCGGAGGCGGTGTCGCCGTCCCGGCGGCCGGTGACCGTGCCGTCCTCGACCGCGACCTCGGACAGCAGCGTCACCTGCGGCACGCCCAGGCGCTCCGCGAGCAGCGCCGGGACGACGCCCATCACGCCGTCGGTGGAGGCCATGCCGGAGATGACCAGGTCGTAACCGGCCTTCTCGATCGCCTTGGCCAGGACCAGGGAGGTGCCGATGGCGTCGGTGCCGTGCAGGTCGTCGTCCTCGACGTGGATCGCCTTGTCGGCGCCCATGGACAGCGCCTTGCGCAGGGCGTCCTTGGCGTCCTCCGGGCCCACCGTCAGCACGGTGATCTCCACGTCGTCGTCGGAGTTCTCCGAGATCTGCAGCGCCTGCTCGACCGCGTACTCGTCCAGTTCGGAGAGCAGACCGTCCACGTCGTCCCGGTCGACGGTCAGGTCATCGGCGAAGTGCCGGTCGCCAGTGGCGTCGGGCACGTACTTCACGGTGACAACGATCCTCAAGCTCACGCCGGCTCTCCTACTGCATCGTCATTTCTGGCTGCCTGCCTGCAGGCAGCATAGGCGCCTGGAGCGGGCGATCCCGGTCGGGGCGGCCCACGCTCCGAACGAAATATTACTCGTCAGTACACCCAGTGCGTTCCCGCTGAGCAAGCGCTTTGAACTGTGACCTTCGCAACGCAGCGTAACCGGGACCCGACCGGGTCGCAGCAGGAGGCGCCCGGCTCAGTCCCGCAGCCCGCTGAAGCGCCCCCGGTGGTAGAGGAGCGGGCGGCCGCGGCCGGTGGAGTCGCCCACGAGGATCTCGGCGAGCACGACCCGGTGGTCCCCGGCGGGTACCCGCGTCACCACCCTGCACACCGTCCAGGCCGGCACGTCGTCCAGGACGGGAACGCCCTCGGGCCCCTCCCGCCAGGCGGTGGCCGGCCCGAAGCGGTCGGCGCCGCTGCGCGCGAAGGTGGCCGCCAGCTCCCGCTGGTGCTCCCCGAGGACGTGCACGCCGACATGACCGCTCGCCGCTATCGCGGGCCAGCTGGAGCCCCCGGTGCCGACGGCGAAGGACAGCATCGGGGGGTCGGCGGAGACGGAGGCGAGGGAGGTGGCGGTGAAGCCGACCGGGCCCGACCGGCCGCGCGCGGTGATCACGGCGACGCCCGCCGCGTGCTTCCGGAAGACGGAGCGCAGCAGATCGGGCGAGGCGGGGCGGGCGGCACCGAGGCCGGACGTGGCCGTCATGCGACTGTCCTTCTGCGGGAGACGAGGGGGCGGCCGGGTACCCGCCGGGGGCACAGGAGTTCCGACGACATGCTGTCAGGCTGACGATAGCTGCACGGTACAGTCAAGCCGGTCCCGGGAGGTGGGAGGCGGCTCACGCCGGAGCCCGCGGCCGTCACACGGCCTCCCCGAGGGCGGCGATCACGTCCACCTTGCGCGGCAGGCCGGCCGCGCGCCGCACGACCCGGCCCCCCGCGTCGAGCACCAGCACCGTCGGGGTCCGCAGGACCTCCAGGCGCCGGACGAGGTCCAGCCGGCCCTCGGCGTCGATCTCCACGTGCGCCACGCCCGGAACCATCCCGGCCACCTCGCCGAGCACCCTCCGGGTCGCCCGGCAGGGCGCGCAGAACGCGCTCGAGAAGTGCACCAGCGTCGCGCGCTCCCCGAGGGGCGCGCCCAGTTCCGCCGCCTCCAGCCGCTCGTCCTCGTCCCGCCCGCGCACCCGCGTCCTCCCGTTTCCGTCGTCGTCCGCACCGCCACCGCGGTCCTCACCCGTGCGAAGCGCTCGCGCGACCGCGGGGATTCCCGGCCGCGCGCAGCGGTGCCCCGTCGGCGGCCCGCCCCGCCGCGGCGCCCCGGGGCGGCGCCGGTCCACTCCCCCGGAGTAACGGCGACGCAAAAGCCCGAGGTGGGCCAGGGGACGGACGTGACGAGAATCTCTCCGCCGGCGGGCACCAGGGCTGGTTCACGGGCCGTTCTTGGGGCACCATCGGCGACAAGCCGTAAACCTACGGCTCCGTAACTTTCGACTGGGAGCTTTCCCCTTCCCAGGCAGAGCAGGAAGGGTTCCACCTCACCCATGGCAGAACTCGTCTACCGTCCGGTCATCGGTTTCGCCCAGACCCTGTTCAAGGTGTGGGACCTGAAGATCGACTGCCGGGGCTCGGAGAACATCCCCCGCTCGGGCGGGGCCGTGCTGGTGAGCAACCACATCAGTTACCTGGACTTCGTCTTCAACGGCCTGGCGGCGCTCCCGCAGAAGCGCCTCGTGCGCTTCATGGCGAAGGAGTCCGTCTTCCGGCACAGGATCTCCGGTCCGCTGATGCGCGGGATGAAGCACATCCCCGTGGACCGCGAGCAGGGCGACGCGGCGTACGCGCACGCGCTGCGGTCGCTGCGGTCGGGCGAGATCGTGGGCGTCTTCCCGGAGGCGACGATCTCCCAGTCGTTCACGTTGAAGAGCTTCAAGTCGGGCGCCGCGCGCATGGCGCAGGAGGCGGGCGTGCCGCTGATCCCGATGGCGGTGTGGGGCACCCAGCGGCTGTGGACCAAGGGCCGTCCGCGCAACTTCAGACGCAGCCACACCCCCATCACCATCCGCGTCGGCGAGGCGATCGAAGCGTCCAGGGACAAGTACGCGGGCGCGATCACCCGGCAGCTGCGGGAGCGGGTCCAGGAGCTGCTGGAGGCGGCCCAGCGCGCGTACCCGGTGCGGCCCAAGGGCCCGGAGGACACCTGGTGGATGCCCGCGCACCTCGGCGGTACCGCCCCGACGCCGGAGCAGGTCCGCGCGGCCGAGGCGAGCTGACCGGGCCGGACGGCGGCCGCCCGGGGCCGCTCGCACCGGCGGGTGGACGGCGCTGCGCGCGCCGGCACCGGACTCCTTTGGCGGCGACGGGGACGGAGCCGGGCGCGGGCGTCCGCGCCTCCCCGGACACGGCCGGGAGGAGCGTCGCGCTCCCTCCCGGCCTCAGAGCGCGGTGGGGAGCGTCCGCCACAGGTGCGGCCGGTCGACGGCGCTCCTGAGGGCGTTCAGCACGGCCGGGTGCGGCGCGGCGTACAGGACCGGATGGTCCCCCTCGCCGGCCGCCGCGTCGGGCGTGAAGGCCAGGCGCTCGCCGTCCAGGGAGAACCGGGCGTCGACCCCCGGCTTGTCGCCCCGCGGGTCCTGCCGGTGCCAGGCGCCGCCGAAGCGGACGGCGACCAGCCCGTGCACCGCTCCGAGGTTCTGGTAGCAGAACGCGGTCGGGATGTCCTCGGCCCGGAGCAGCGCCGCCAGCGCGTGGGCCTTGGCGTAGCAGATGCCGGTGCGCCGCTCCAGGACGTCGGAGGCGCGCCAGGTGACCCGGAGGTCGCCGGAGTCCTGCGAGTGCGGGACGGCGTCACGCACGAACTCGAACGCCCGTCGCGCATAGTCATACGAGTCGACCGCCCGCTCGGCGAGGCGTGCGACCGTCTCCCGGACCAGCGGATGATGATGGTCGACGACCTCGTCGGCGGCCAAGTAGGCGGACAGGTCGGGGGTTTCCTGGATCAGCTGCATGCCGCCGGAGCATAGGCATGCGGCCGACCGGAGCTCAATGCATTTCCGATCGGCCGCATACTCATGCACTCAGTGCTGTCGGGCCATCTCCTCCTTGAGGGCCGCCACGAACGTGTCCACGTCGTCCTCGGTGGTGTCGAAGGCGCACATCCAGCGGACGTCCCCCGCGGCCTCGTCCCAGAAGTAGAACCGGAACCGCTTCTGCAGGCGCTCGCTCACGTCGTGCGGCAGGCGGGCGAAGACCGCGTTGGCCTGCACCGGGTGGAGGATCTCCACGCCGTGCACGGCGCGCACGCCCTCGGCCAGGCGCTGGGCCATCTCGTTGGCGTGCCGGGCGTTGCGCAGCCACAGGTCCCGGGCCAGCAGGGCCTCCAACTGCACCGACACGAAGCGCATCTTGGAGGCGAGCTGCATGGACAGCTTGCGCAGGTGCCGCATGTGGCGGACGCCGTCCGGATTCAGCACGACGACCGCCTCGCCGAACAGGGCGCCGTTCTTGGTGCCGCCCAGGGAGAGGATGTCGACGCCGGCCGCGTTGGTGAAGCTGCGCATCGGCACGTCCAGCGCGGCGGCGGCGTTGGCCAGCCGGGAGCCGTCGACGTGCACCTTCATGCCGCGGGCGTGGGCGTGCTCGCAGACGGCCCGGATCTCGTCCGGGGTGTACACCGTGCCCAGCTCGGTGGCCTGGGCCAGGGAGACCACCTGCGGCATGGCCCGGTGCTCGTCGTCCCAGCCGTACGCCTGCCGGTCGATCAGCTCGGGGGTGAGCTTGCCGTCCGGGGTGGGCACGGTGAGCAGCTTGATGCCGGCCACCCGCTCCGGCGCGCCGCCCTCGTCCACGTGGATGTGGGCGCTCTCGGCGCAGATCACCGCGCCCCAGCGGTCGGTGACCGCCTGGAGCGCGACGACGTTGGCGCCGGTGCCGTTGAAGACCGGGAACGCCTCGGCCGTGGGGCCGAAGTGGCTGCGGATCACCTGCTGGAGGTTCTCGGTGTACGCGTCCTCGCCGTACGCGACCTGGTGCCCGCCGTTGGCCAGGGCCAGGGCGGCGAGCACCTCCGGGTGGGCCCCCGCGTAGTTGTCGCTGGCGAAACCGCGGACGTCCGGATCGTGGTGACGACGCGCGTCGGTCCTCGGTGGGTTCACGGCTTCTCGGTCAGCCACAGGCGGTTTCCATTCACTTCCGCGGCGGGCTTCTCCCAGACTCCGGCGATGGCCTCGGCCAGGTCCTTGACGTCCGTGAAGCCCGCGAACTTCGCGTTGGGACGGTCGGCGCGCATCGCGTCGTGCACCAACGCCTTCACCACCAGGATCGCAGCCGCCGACGTGGGCCCCCGTTCGCCCCCGGCCTTGCGGAAGTAGTCGGCCATGGCGAGCGTCCACGCCTCGGCGGCGGCCTTGGCGGCGGCGTACGCCGCGTTGCCCGCGGTGGGCCTGCTCGCGCCGGCCGCGCTGATCAGGACGTACCGGCCGCGGTCGCTGCGCTGGAGCGCCTCGTGGAAGGCGAGGGAGGTGTGCTGCACGGTGCGCACCAGCAGCAGCTCCAGGAAGTCCCAGTCGTCCAGGACGGTCTTGGTGAAGGTCTCGCTGCCGCGCCAGCCGCCGACGAGGTGGACCAGCCCGTCGACCCGGCCGAACTCCTTCTCGACCCGGGCGGCCCAGTCGCGGGTGGAGTCAAGGTCCAGCAGGTCGACCGTGTCGCCGGTGACGGTGGCGCCGCCGTGCGCGTAGCGCGCCGCGTCGACGGCCTCGGCCAGCCGCTGCGGGTCGTTGTCGGAGCCGACGACGGTGGCCCCCGCCTCGGCCAGCCTGAGCAGCGCCGCGCGCCCCGCGGGACCCCCCGCGCCGGCCACCGCGATCACCGCACCGTCGAGCGCGCCGTTCCCCATGGTCCTCGCCTCCTGAGCAGTTGTGGACTCGCGATCGCTCACGCGGCGACCCGCTCGGCGCCGTCCGCCGTGATGCCCCGGGTGGAGGCGATCACGTTCTTCAGCTTCTTGGACAGTGCCTCGTAGAACATGCTCAGCGGAAACTCGTCCGGAAGCACGTCATCGACGAGTTTGCGCGGCGGCTGCGACAGGTCCAGGGCCTCGGGGCCCTTGGCCCACTTCGAGCCGGGGTGCGGGGAGAGGTAGGTGGACACCAGCTCGTAGCCGGCGAACCAGTGGACGAGCTTCGGGCGGTCGATGCCGTCGCGGTACAGCTTCTCGATCTCGGCGCACAGCTGGTTGGTGACCCGCGGGGCGCGCTCCCAGTCGACGGAGAGCTTGTTGTCGGTCCAGCGCACGACGTCGTGCCGGTGCAGGTAGGCGAAGAGCAGCTGGCCGCCCAGCCCGTCGTAGTTGCGGACCCGCTCGCCGGTGACCGGGAAGCGGAACATCCGGTCGAAGAGCACCGCGACCTGCACGTCCCGGGCCTGCGGGACGCCTTCGCCCGCGAGCTTCACGGCCTCCTTGAAGGCGGTGAGGTCGCAGCGCAGCTCCTCCAGGCCGTACATCCAGAACGGCTGGCGCTGCTTGATCATGAACGGGTCGAACGGCAGGTCGCCGTGGCTGTGGGTGCGGTCGTGGATCATGTCCCAGAGCACGAACGCCTCTTCGCAGCGCTTCTGGTCGTGCACCATCGCGGCCACGTCCTCGGGCAGTTCGAGGCCCAGGATGTCGACGGCGGCGGCGGTGACCCGGCGGAAGCGGGCGGCCTCGCGGTCGCAGAAGATGCCGCCCCAGGTGAACCGCTCGGGGGCCTCGCGCACGGCGATGGTCTCGGGGAAGAGCACCGCGGAGTTGGTGTCGTAGCCCGCGGTGAAGTCCTCGAAGGTGATGCCGCAGAAGAGCGGGTTGTCGTAGCGGGTGCGCTCCAGCTCGGCCAGCCAGTCGGGCCAGACCATGCGCAGCACGACCGCCTCCAGGTTGCGGTCCGGGTTGCCGTTCTGCGTGTACATCGGGAAGACGACCAGGTGCTGCAGACCGTCCTCGCGGCGCTCGGCCGGCTGGAAGGCCAGCAGCGAGTCGAGGAAGTCGGGCACCTCGAAGCCGCCCTCGGCCCAGCGGGTCAGGTCCTTCACCAGGGCCTCGTGGTAGGCCCGGTCGTGGGGCAGCAGCGGGGACAGCCGCTCGACGGCCTCGGCCACCTCGCGCACCGCGTGCTCGGCCTCGGCGCGGGCCGGGGCGCCCTCGGCGTCGAAGTCGATCGACCCGTCCTTGGACTGCCAGGGCCGGATCCGCTCCACGGCATCCTTGAGCACGGGCCACGCCGGGTGCTCGACCACCCTGCTCACCGGAGGAACCTTCCCCTCCGCACCCACCTGCACAAGAATTTCCGTCATGACCCATCCTCCACGGGAGAACCTGCGTAAGCAGACCGTATCCGGAGGAGGTTTCCCCCAGCAAGGGGACCTCAGGAAATCATCCTGCCCCGCCCCACTCCTGACCGCACTTTTTCCTGTGGATCACGCATATGAGGGAGGGTCCGTGTGAACGGGGTTCAGCCTCTGGACGGGGCGGGCACAGGCGATACGGTCCACAAGGGCCGCAAGGACGCGGCCCGCCGTCGACGGAAGCGAGTCGCACCTTGAACTTCCTCACCATCGGTCACCGCGGAGTCATGGGTGTCGAACCCGAGAACACCCTCCGGTCCTTCGCCGCCGCCCAGGAGGCGGGTCTCGACGTCATCGAACTCGATCTGCACCTGAGCAAGGACGGCGCGCTCGTCGTCATGCACGACGCGGACGTGGACCGCACCACGGACGGAACCGGTCCGGTCGCCGACAAGACCCTCGCCGAGCTGCGCGCCCTGGACGCCGGGCGCGGCGAGCGGATCCCCGTCTTCGAGGAGGTGCTCGACGCCGTCCGAACGCCCGTGCAGGCCGAGATCAAGGACGTCCGGGCGGCCCGGGCGCTGGCCGAGGTGATGAACCGGCGGGACCTGGCCGGCCGGGTGGAGGTGTCCTCGTTCCACGACGAGGCGATCGCGGAGATCGCCCGCCTGGTGCCCGGGGTCCGCACGGCGCTCGTGGCCGACCGCTACGGCACCAACGTGGTGGAGCGGGCCGTCGGGGCCGGCGCCTCCACCGTCTGCCTCGACATCCGCCGGCTCACCCTGGAGATCGTCGAGCACGCGCGCAAGGCCGGCCTGAGGGTCATCGGCTGGGTGGTGAACACCCAGGACCACCTCAGGCTCGTGCGGGCCCTGGGGCTCGACGGGGCGACCACCGACTACCCGGAGATCAAACGCACCGGGCGCTTCACCGCGTGACGGTCAGGCCAGTTCCTTCACCAGCAGCTCGAACCGCAGGTCGTCGCGGAGCGGGATGCCGAAGCGCTCGTCGCCGTACGGGAAGGGGGTGGTCTCTCCCGTACGGCGGTAGCCGCGCCGCTCGTACCAGGCGATCAGGTCCTCGCGCACGGAGATCACGGTCATGTGCATCTCGCGCACGCCCCACATCTCACGGGCCCGCCGCTCGGCCTCCGCGATGACCGTCCGGCCGAGGCCGGCGCCCTGGAGGGCGGGGCTGACCGCGAACATCCCGAAGTAGGCGTGCTCCCCGCGGCGCTCGAGCTGGCAGCAGGCGACGATCCGGCCGTCGCGCTCCACCGTCAGCAGCCGGCTGTCCGGGGACGCGATGACCTCCCGCACGCCCTCCGGGTCGGTCCGCTGCCCCTCGAGGATGTCCGCCTCGGTGGTCCAACCGGCGCGGCTGGCGTCCCCCCGGTACGCCGACTCGATCAGCGCGACGAGGTCGTCCACGTCGGCGTCGGTGGCGTCGCGGAAGGTCGGTGCGGGGGCGGTGGCGGATTCCATGGGGCGCTTCTCCGGTTCCTCTGCTGCGTCTGCGGCCGCGGCGCGCTCCGGCGCGGCCGGGCCGGGGACGAGACTAACCCGGGCGCCGGGGACGCCGTCCGGCCCGGGCCGGCTCCGGGAAACGGCGTCCCGCCGCCCGCGCCCCCGGCGGGACCCGGACGAAAGGCCCTAGGCTCGGCCGCATGGTGCATGTACTGAGCAGCCGCGTCCTCCTGCGCCCCACCGACCCCGAGCGTTCCCGCGCCTTCTACGGTGAGCGGCTCGGGCTCGCCGTCCACCGCGAGTTCGGCACGGGGCCGGAGCGCGGCACCGTCTACTTCCTCGGCGGCGGCTTCCTGGAGCTCTCGGGCCGCTCGGACGCCGCGCCGTCCCCGGAGGTGCGGCTGTGGCTCCAGGTCGAGGACGTGGCGGCGGCGCACGAGGAACTGCGGGCCGGGGGCGTCGAGATCGTCCGGCCGCCGGTGAAGGAGCCCTGGGGGCTGGTCGAGATGTGGATCGAGGACCCGGACGGGGTCCCGATCGTGCTGGTGGAGGTCCCGTCGGACCACCCCCTGCGGTACCGGCCGGGCATCTGAGCGCGGCCGGCGGGGCGGGCGGTGTTCCCACCGGGACGCGCCGGTCCCGGCGCCGGCGCGGTGGCGCGGCGGAGGGGGTCGCGGCGACGGCGGTCCGCGCCGCCGGGCGGCGGGCGGGGCCCGCGCCGGATGGCCCGGGACCGGCGCCGGGCTTAGCGTGCTGACAGGGGTGTTCCCCGGAAGAACCGCCGCGCAGGGAGCACCGGAAGGAGCGCCATGGGGCCGATCCCGACCGCGCCGGCAGCCGGCGGGCCGTGCTGGGTCGAGCTGACGACCGGCGACCCGGAGGCCGCCCGGCGGTTCTACACGCGGCTGTTCGGCTGGCGCCCGGAGGCGGACGCGCGCCGGGAGACGGGCGGTTACACCGTCATGCGCCTCGGTGGCGCGGCGGTCGCCGCGCTGGCGCCGCTGGACCAGCGGTCGCAGCCGGTCGCCTGGAACGTGTCGTTCGCGGTGACCGACGCCGAGGCCGCCGTCCGCGCGGTGACCTCGGCGGGCGGGACGGTGCTCCTCGGCCCGGTGGACGTGTTCGACGAGGGCCGCTTCGCGGTGGCCGTCGACCCGTCCGGCGCCCTCTTCCGGCTGTGGCAGCCCGGCGCCTTCCCGGGTGCCGGGCTGTCCGACGCCCCCGGGTCGCTGGGCTGGGTGGAGCTGCTGACCCGCGCGCCGAAGGAGGCCGTGGCCTTCTACACCACCGTGTTCGGCTGGAGCGTGGACCCCTCCCTGCGCTACCCCCGGTGGGGAGCCGGCGGCGCGGACTTCGGGGGCATGGTGGCGCTGGACGACAAGTTCCCGCACGAGGTGCCGGCGCACTGGCTGCCGTACTTCGCGGTCGAGGACGTGGACGCCGCCGCCCTGACGGCGACCCGGGTGGGGGGCACCGTGCTGATGGAGCCCACCTCGCCGCCCGACGTCCCGCGCATCGCGGTGCTCCGGGACCCGCAGAAGGCGATGTTCGGCGTGTACCGGGCGGGCGGCGGGGGCTGAGGCCCGGCGGGAGCCCCGGGCCGGGCCCGGTCTCAGGCCCGCAGGGTGCCCGGGCGGCCCTCCAGTTGTCCGAGCAGTTCGCCCAGCAGGGCGGCGAGCGCGCCCAGTTCCGGTCCGCCCAGGCCGGACAGCACGGCGCTCTCGTAGGCGAGCTGCGCGGGCAGGAGGCCGTCGACCAGGTCGCGCCCGGCGTCGGTGAGGCGGACGTGCGCGACACGGCGGTCACGGGCGTCGCCGCGGCGCTCGACCAGTCCGCGTTCGGTGAGCTGCTTGAGGCGTTTGGTGACGGCGGCGCCCGAGGAGAAGGTCTCCCGGGCCAGTTCGCTCGGGGTCAGTTCGCGGCCGGTGCGGCGCAGCGCGCCGAGCAGGTCGAACTCGGGACGGGTCAGGCCGGCCCGGCGCAGCGGGGCGTCCTCGGCCTGCTGGAAGAGGGCGGAGCAGCGGTTGATGCGGCCGATCACCTCCATGGGACCGGTGTCGAGGTCGGGGTGGACGGCCCGCCACTGCCGGACGACCGCGGCGACGGTGTCGACCCGCCCGCGGCCGGGCGCGGCCCCGGGGGCCGTCCCCGTCCCCCCGGCGGCCGGTGCCCCCGCGGTGTCCGTCCGGCGGTCGTCGCCGGTCACCGGTGCCGCCTCGCCGGCCGATGGTCCTTCGGTCGCCGTCATGGCCGTGCGTCCTCCGTGTGCGTGCTCGTGCCGGGGTCCGGGAGCAGCCCCTGGCGTCGTACCGTCGCCGCGAGCGTACGGTGTGCCGCCTGCTCGGCGAGCACGACCTGCTCCTGCGGCAGCGCGCGCTGCCACCATTCCCCGGCCGCGGCGTCGGCGGTGGCCCGCAGGTCGACCAGGGCGGCCGCGAGGCCGCGGCGGGCGGTCTCCAGGGCCGCGGGCGCGGCCTGCGGGTCGGCCAGCAGGCGGACGGTGCGTTCACGGGCGTGTCCGACGGCGGCGAGCGCCCGCTCGACGCGCCGGCCCGCCCGCCGGTTGGTGACGGCCACCGCGGCGACGAAGCCGACCAGGGCGCCGACGAGGGTGTCCACCACGCGGTCGGCGACCAGGTCGCCGGTCGGCTGGTATCCGGGGAGCTCGGTGACGAGCAGGGCCAGCGGGGTCACGCAGACGCTGCCGAGCCAGTAGTTGCGGCCGATGAGCGCCTCGGCGCCGAAGTTGCAGACCAGGATGCACAGGACGAGGGCGAGCGGGCCGAGGTGGGCGAGCGGGGCGATGGCCGCGAAGAGCAGGACGCCGACCAGGTTGCCGACGACGCGCTGCACCGCCCGGCTCCAGGTGAGGGTGATGTTGGCCTGGTAGAGCGAGGCCGCGGTGACCAGGGCCCAGTAGGGGCGGCCGACGCCGAGGGCGAGGGAGGCGTAGCCGGCGAGCGCGCAGCCGAGCCCGGTGCGCACGGCGATCGGGGTGAGCGGTCCGAGCCTGCTCCACAGCGGGCGCGGCTCGGTGGCGCGTTCCGCGGCCACGCCCAGGAGTTCGCCGGTGTCCGCGCGGGAGTCGTCGGTGTGCGGGACGGGGCCCGTGCCGCGCAGGGCGCGGGCCGCGTCCCGCAGGCGTACGGGGTCGGCGTCGGCCGGGGCGGCGAGCGCGACCTCGGCGCGGACGACGAGCCGTTCGAGGGCGCGGCGGGTGTCCGAGGGGCGGTTCCCGGCCGCCAGCAGTGTCTGCCAGGCGGCCTGGACGGCCGCGTAGGCGGCGGCCCGGGCTCCCGGGTCCCCGTCGTCGCCGTCGCCCGCGGTCCCGGCGTACGCGGCGGCGGCGTTCAGGGCCTGGGCGGTGGCCCGGCGTTCCGGGCCGTGCGGCCGGAGCGCCGCGGGTGCCATGCCGACCAGCCAGGCCCACCCGCCGGCCGCGGCGGCGAGCGCGAGGTGGCCGGGGACCTGGCCGGGGGTCTGCGGCACGAACAGCGAGGCCGAGCTGACGAAGGTGAGGATGACGTGGGCGGGCGGCCCGATGCGGGTGACGTCGCACAGCGCCTTCTGGACGGCGGCCAGCGCGGCGCCCACGGTGACCAGGACGACGGCGTCCTCGGTGAGGGAGGCGGCGACCAGGGCCGCGGCCAGGCCGCCGAGCATGCCGAGGACCACTCCCGCCAGCGCCCTGGCCCGGGCGGCGTACGGGCGGTTGTGGGCGTACAGGGCGCACAGGGACCCGGCCATGGTGTACACCCCCAGGTCGAGCCGGCCGAGCGCCACCAGGAGCAGGCTGGGCGGTGCGACCGCGGCGACCACGCTGAGGGCCGGCTTGAACCAGATGTCGGAGGGGCGCCCGAGGCGCAGCGCACCGACGACCGGGAGGCGCCGGGTGCGCGAGGGGGTGGGGGTCGCACTGCTCATGAGGAACCATGTTAACAGGTGTTTTACCTGTAAAGTAATTTCTCCGCCCCTTTGCCCCTCCGGGTGCCCGCGCTCCCCCGAACGCCCCCCGGGTACCCCCTCGCGCTCGCGTGCACGCCGTCGGGCCGGGGCATCCCTTGACCGACCGTTGGAGCGGATCGAGGGGGGTTCGCATGCACGGACCGGCGTCGTCCGGCTGGCTGCTGGTCGCGCTCTGCGCGGCGACCGGGGCCTACTGCCTGCTGCGGATGCGCAGCAGCGTCGAGGAGCAGCGCAGCGCCGCGGGCGGCGAGGCGCTCATGGGCTTCGGCATGGCCGCGATGGCCGTGCCGGCGGCGGTCTTCACCCCGCCGCCGTGGGCCTGGCCCGTCTACGCGGTGGTGTTCGGCGCGGCCGGGCTGCACGCGCTGTGGGCGGCCCGCGCGAACGCGCGTCACCTGCATCACCTGGTCGGGGCCGGGGCCATGGTCTACATGGCCGTGACGATGGCCGCGTCGCCCGGCCACGGGCACGGCGGCTCGGGCGTCCCCCTGCTGACCGGGACCCTGCTGCTCTACTTCACCGGCTATGTGCTGATGACGGGCGTCCGGCTGGTGCCCGTGCCCGCCGCGGCGGGCCCGGGCGGGTCCACCGCGGCGGGCCCGGGCGGGCCCGCCCGGTGGGGCGACCGGCCGGAGCTGGCCCGGGCCTGCCGGCTCTCCATGGGGATGGCGATGGTGGCGATGCTGCTGACGATGTGAGGCGGACCGGGAGTCCGCCGGCCGGGGCGGGGGCCGTTGGCTGCGTCACTTCGCCCGGGAGGCCGTACCCACGTGCGGCGCCGCGCTCATAGGCTGCACGCATGATGCTCCCCGCGGCCCTGCTGCTGCTCGGCGTCCTGATCGCCGTCGCCGGTCCCCGGCTGCTCGCCCGGGCCGACTGGCCGGACCGCGAACCGGTGGTGGCGTTGTGGGTGTGGCAGTGCGTGATCGCCGCGGTCCTGCTGTGCTGCGCCCTGTCGATGACGTTCAGCGCGGCGGCCGCCTGGCAGGCGGTGGGCGGCCACGTGTTCGCCACCGCGCCCCGCGCGGTCGCCGAGGCGTACGCCCTGGGGACGGCCGGGGTCTGGGCCAGGGCCACCGCGGTGGCCCTGGCGTGCGGTGGGGTGTGGAGCGCGGCGATGCTGGTCCGGGAGGTCGCACGGGCCCGCGCCCGGCGCCGGGCCCGGCGGGCCGGACTGCGGCTGCGGGCGCCGCTGCTGCCCGGGGAGGAACCGGGCTCCGAGCGGCTGGTGGTCCTGGAGGGGGAGCGGCCCGACGCCTGGTGGCTGCCCGGCACCCCGCCCCAGCTGGTCGTCACCACGGCCGCGCTGCGCCGGCTGAAGGGCCGGCAGCTGGACGCCGTCCTCGCGCACGAGCACGGGCACGCGCGGGCCCGGCACGACTGGCTGCTGCACTGCTCCTCCGCGCTGGCCGACGGCTTCCCGCAGGTGCCGGTGTTCGCCGCGTTCCGCGACGAGATGCACCGGCTGGTCGAACTCGCCGCCGACGACACCGCCTCCCGCCGCTTCGGCCGGCTGACCACGGCCCTCGCCCTGGTGGAACTCAACGAGCACCGGGGGGTGTTCGGCCCCTGCCCGGCCCCGCAGGCGAACGTCCCGGCCCGGGTGCGCCGGCTGCTCACTCCGCCGGACCGGCTGACGGCGGGACGGCGGCTGCGGCTGACGGCCGCGGCGTCCCTGGTGCCGGTGATCCCGGTGCTGGTGGCGTTCGCGCCGGGATTGCGGGCACTGGGGTAACCGGCGGACCCGGATCAGGCCGGGGACGTCCTCCGGACGGTCCGACGGATACGGCGACCGGGTTCCGGTACACCAGGACGGAGACGGATGACCGGCCCCGCACCCCGCCGGTCGGCAAGGATCACCCCATGCACACCTCCCGCGTCGATTCCCCGCCCCGGTCCGCGGACCGCCCTCCCGCCGCCCTGCCCACCGGCGCACTGGCGCTGTGCTCGGCACTGCTGCTGGCCCTGGTCGCCGTCGAGTGGCGTCCGCTGCTCGATCTGGACGGCGACATCTCCCGCACCGCCCACCGCTGGGCGGTCGGGGAACCCGGCTGGACGCAGACGGCCCGCGTCCTGACGGACTGGGTCTGGGACCCGTGGACGATGCGGGTGCTGTGCGGCGTGGCGGCGGCGCTGCTGGTGTGGCGCCGCGCGGCCCGGTGGACCGCGACGTGGCTGGTGGTGACGGTCGCCCTGGGGACAGCCGCGCAGCAGGGCCTGAAGGCCGCGGTGGACCGCGCCCGCCCGGTCTGGCCCGACCCGGTCGACTCCGCGCACTACGCGGCCTTCCCGTCGGGCCACGCCATGACCGCCACGGTCGTCTGCGGGCTCCTGCTGTGGCTTCTGCGCCGCCACGGCGTGAGCCGCCCCGTGTGGCGCGCGGCGCTGGCCCTGGCGGTCCTCTCGGTGACCGGCGTCGGCCTCACCCGCGTCTGGCTCGGCGTCCACTGGCCCACGGACGTCCTCGGCGGCTGGCTGCTCGGCGCGCTGGTGGTGGCCGTCGCGGTCCGGTTCCACCGGCGCCGGCACCCGTGAGCCGCCCGCCCCGGCACGGAACCGGGCGACGGCGGCCCGGACCTCCTGCCAAAACTGTGCCGTCCGTCTCGGACGATCCCCCGCGTCGCCCGAGACGGACGGCAGCCCGGAGCGGACCCCGAGGGGCCGACCGGACGCGCTGAGTATAGTTGGCTGCCAACCAGTCAACGCAGGAGTCAAGCATGTCCCCGCGCAGCGCCCTGGTCAATGAAGAGTTGCGGAGGCGTTCGAAGGAGCGGCTCCTGCACGCGGCCGTCGAGCTGGTGAGCGAGCACGGGTACGAGGCGACGACGCTCGGCGACATCGCCGACCGGGCGGGCTCCGCACGCGGTCTGGCCTCGTACTACTTCCCGGGGAAACGCCAGCTCGTGCAGTCCGCCGTGCACCGGCTGATGCACCGCACCCTGGAGGAGGCCCTGGAGCGCGAGCCGCGCACCGGGGACGGCCGGGAGCGGATGGCGCGGGCCATCGACGCGATCCTGGGCCTGGCCCGGGACCGGCCGGTCCTGATGCGCCAGCACATGGCCGGGCTGCTGCAGGCGGAGGGGTTCGTCGCCTGTCCCGAGCAGCGGCGGCTGGCCGAGCTGCTGAGGGACACCGTCGTCCGGCACGGCTCCCGCGACGTCGACGCCGACTACCCGATGCTGCGCGCCCTGCTGATGGGCGCCGTGTTCGCGGCCCTGATGCCGGGCGCGCCGATGCCCGTTCCGGTGCTGCGCGCGGAACTCTTCAAGCGCTACCGGCTCGACTGGGAACTGGGGGTCCCGCCGGACACCGAGGTGCCCGGCGGGACGGGCCGGACGGACCTGTCCCGGTTCTTCGCGACCGGGCCCGCGCCCGGCCGCCCGGCTCCGGCCGCGGGGCCGGAGCCGGACGCTCAGCCGAAGTAGTCCGGCTGCGTCTGCACGTTGAGCTCGCGCAGCTGGACCCGTCGGGCCGGGTCCGTGCGCCGGTCGTCGATCCTCAGGACGTCGAGGCCCTTGGCGATGTCGTTCGAGTAGATGTAGCCGTTGTAGTAGTACGCCGACCAGGAGCCGCCGGTGACGACCTGGTCGGTGGACAGCGGGCCGCGCTCGAAGTAGGCGATCTCCCTGGGCTTCGAGGAGTTCGTGAAGTCCCAGACGGAGACGCCGCCCTGGTACCAGGCCTGGACCATCAGGTCCTTGCCCTTGACCGGGATCAGCGAGCCGTTGTGGGCCACGCAGTTCTCGGTGTCGGCCTGGTGGCGGGGGATCTTGAAGTAGCTGCGGAAGACCAGCTTGCGCTTGTCCCCCTTGCCCACGATGTCGTAGATGCCGTCCGCACCGCGGTTCGGGCCGATCTCCGCGCTGCAGGTGGCCGCGCCGCCGCCGCCCAGCTCGTCGGTGAAGACGACCTTGTCCGCCTTCTGGTTGAAGGTCGCCGAGTGCCAGAACGCGAAGTTGACGTTGTCCTGCACCCGGTCGATCACCTTCGGGCGCTCCGGGTTCTTGATGGAGAACAGGATGCCGTCGCCCATGCAGGCTCCGGCGGCCAGGTCCTCGGACGGCAGCACGGTGATGTCGTGGCAGCCGGTGGTCTTGGAGACGCCCGGGTTGGTGGGCGCGCCCGGGTTGCCGCCGCCGTCCGGGCCCTCGCCCGGGAACAGCACCGGGAAGCCGACGACCGCCGCCTTGTGCGGGGCCTTGCGCGGCACCTTGATGACGGAGATGCCGTCGTGCGGCGGCTGGCAGTCGGGGTAGGCCGCGTTCGGCGAGTACGAGGAGACGTAGACGTAGACGTTCTTCCGCTCGGGCACCAGCGTGTGGGTGTGCGAGCCGCAGGCGGTCTCGACGGCGGCGACGTAGCGCGGGTTCCTGATGTCGCTGATGTCGAAGACCTTCATGCCCTCCCACGAGGACTTCTCGGTCGCCGGCTGCGTGGTGCTGTTGCAACTGCTGTCGCTGCGCGAGGAGTCGGTGGACAGGAACAGCAGGTCCCCGGAGACGGAGATGTCGTTCTGCGAGCCGGGACACAGGACCTGGGCGACCGTCTTCGGCGACCTGGGGTTGCTGATGTCGAAGATGCGGAAGCCGTCGTAGTTGCCCGCGAAGGCGTAGCGGCCCTGGAACGCCAGGTCCGAATTGGTGCCGGGCAGCGCGTCCTTGGGGATGTTGGCCACGTGCCGGATGTTGGCGGAGTGCACGACCTCGTCCTGGCCGGGGATCTCGCCGGCGGCGATGGCCGCCCGCGCCTCGGCCTGGTCGCTGCGCGAGACCTCCTTCGGCGCGGCCGGCGCGTCCCCGGGGTCGGGGATCGCCGCGGCCGGGGCGGCGGTGAGGAGCGCGGCCAGCAGCCCGCCGGCCGCGGCGACAACTCCCAGACGTCTGCGTCGGGTTCGGGGAACACTTAACAGGATCACTGTTTTCCTCCCTGATTCCGTTCACCTCGGAACGGTTTCGCTCCGGCAGTATCGTCTTCGACATGCACATACCAACAGGGGGGCAACGCACTTGCAATGAAGTTTTCCGATCACCGACGCGCGGAAGCGTGCTAGGACGGTCGTCAGCACTCACGAGGTGCTCCGCGCCCCGGAGGGGCACCCCCAGCCACAGGAGGTCCTTGTGCTCCACCGCCGTGTGCCCCGTGTGTCCGTCGTCGCGGCCGGGCTGACCGCCCTGGCCGTACTGGGCCTCACGGGCTGCGACTCCGGCACGGACGACGCCGGACCGGCCGCGCCGAGCGGGCCCCCGGTCATCGCGCCGGGCGAACCCGGGGAGGCGAACCGGACCCTGTCGGCCGGCGAGGCCGCACGGCAGCGCACGGAGGACGACTCCCCCAACTCCGCCGACGTGTCCTACGTGCGGATGATGATCGAGCACCACGCGCAGGCCCTGGAGATGACCGAGCTGGTCCCCGACCGCGCCGGGTCGCCGAAGGTCGTCAAGCTGGCCGAGCGCATCGCCGCCGCGCAGCGGCCGGAGATCGGGGCGATGAAGGGCTGGTTGAAGACCCACGGCGAGGCCGCGCGCGGCGACGGACACGACCACGCGACGATGCCCGGGATGGCGACGCGGGCCCAGTTGGAGAAGCTGCGCGCGGCCGACGGCGAGGCCTTCGACCAGCTCTTCCTCACGCTGATGATCACCCATCACGAGGGGGCGGTCACCATGGCCACCGAGGTGAAGGGGCAGGGCAACAACATCCAGGTCGAGGAGATGGCCGACGACGTCGTCGCCCAGCAGACGAGCGAGATCACACGGATGCGCGACCTGCTGTGAGGCGCGCCGGCCGCCGGCCGGGCCCGGGCCGCGGGGCGGGGTCCGGGCAGCGGGGCGGGGCCCACGGGCGCCGTCCGGCCGGTCCGCTCACCGCCGGGCACGGCGCGGGGACAGCAGGCCCGCGTCACGCGCCCGGCCGATCAGCCGGAGCGCCCCGCGGCGGCTGTGTCCGGTCGCGTCCATCACGGCGAGGACCGGATCGGCGCCCCGTTCCCGGGCCGCCCGGTACTCCCGGGCCGCCAGCCGCCACCCCTCCGTCCCCCGCGGCGGGGCCGGGCGGCCCCGGTGCGCCCCGGTTCCGGCGGCGTCCCCGCCGTCCGGCCCGTCCCCGGCACCGCACGCCCGCGCCAGCGGCTCCTCGATCCAGTCGGCGAACACCGCCAGGTCCTCCAGGGCCAGCGCGGGCCGGGCCCGCACGTCCTCGACGCACACGCTTCCCTCGGACACCGTCGCGAGCGCGTCGACCCGGGCCCCGTCCCCGAAGGCCAGCCGCACGTGGAGCCACCGCGTCGCACGCTCCCCCTCCCGCACCTCCCAGGCGGGCCACACGGATACCGCCCCCTCCGTCGGAGAGCGATCGGAAAGTTGAAGAAAAGACGCCTCAAGCACGCACGCAACGTAGCCATGTGATCACTTTTCGCTCGGCGGACACGCACCCCGGGCGGCGGACGGCACCCTGTCAGCGGAGCGCCGACGGTGCGATGCTGGAGACACCAGCGATCCCCCTGTCGGTCTCCCGGGGTGAGGAGTTCGGCCGTGCTGCATGTCGCCGTCGTAGGTTCCGGGCCGAGCGGGTGCTACACCGCCCAGACCCTCGTCCAGCAGGACCCCCGGGTGCGCGTCGACGTCCTGGACCGGCTGCCCTGCCCCTACGGTCTGGTCCGCTACGGCGTGGCACCGGACCACGAGAAGATCAAGTCCCTGCAGGGCACGCTCCGTACGGTCCTGGAGCACGAGCGGGTGCGCTTCCTCGGCGGGGTGCCGGTCGGCCCCGACGGGGTGCCGGTCGCCCGGCTGCGGGAGCTGTACCACGCGGTGGTGTACTGCGTGGGCGCCGCCGCGGACCGGCGGCTGGGGATCCCGGGCGAGGACCTGCCGGGCAGCTGGTCGGCGACCGAGTTCGTGTCCTGGTACAGCGCGCACCCGGACTCCCCCGGGCTCCCGGCCGCTCCCCCGCTCCCGGCCTCACCCGAACGGGGGCACCCCCACGGGCGGAAAGACACCCCCGCCGACGGCGGTTTCCTGCGGGGCGTCCGGTCGGCCGTGGTCGTCGGCGTCGGGAACGTCGCCGTGGACGTCACGCGGATGCTGGCCCGGGGCGTGACGGAGCTGAGCCCGACCGACATGCCGCACGCCGCCCTGACCGCGTTCGCCGCGAGCGGGGTGACGGAGATCCACATGGTGGGCCGGCGCGGACCGTCCCAGGCCCGCTTCACCACCAAGGAGCTGCGCGAGCTGGGCGCGCTGCCCGGCACGGGGGTCGTCGCCGACCCGGCGGAACTGGCGCTGGACCCGGCGTACCCGGACCCCTCCGCGCTGCCCGCCCCGCAGCGCCGCAACGTCGAGGTGCTGCGCGGCTGGGCCGGGGCGGCGGCACCGGACGTCCGCCGCCTGATCCGGCTGCGCTTCTTCCTGCGCCCCGTCGAGCTGCTCGCCCGGGAGGGCCGGGTGGGCGCGGTGCGCTTCGAACGGACGGTCCCGGACGGGCGCGGCGGCGTGACGGGCACGGGGCGGTTCGAGGACGTCGAGGCCCAGCTGGTGCTGCGTTCCGTGGGCTACCGGGGCGTGCCGCTGGAGGGCCTCCCGTTCGACGCCGTCACCGGCACGGTGCCGCACCTCGCCGGGCGCGTGCTGCGCGGGGGCGCCGTCGCGCCGGGCGAGTACGTGGCGGGCTGGATCAAGCGCGGCCCGACGGGTGTCATCGGCACCAACCGGCCGTGCGCGAAGGAGACGGTGACGTCCCTGCTGGAGGACGCCCCCGCCCTGGCGGGCCGCGACGTGGCCGGCGATCCGCTGGCGGCACTGCGGGCCGAGGGGACCGAACCGGTCGAGTGGGCGGGGTGGCGGGCGATCGAACGGGCCGAGGCGGAGCTCGGCGCCTCGCTCGGACGGAACGTGGTCAAGCTGCCCGACTGGGACTCGCTGCTGGCGGCGGCGCGGAACGCCGGCGCGTGAGGCCCCCGGACCGGGGGCGGATCACGTCCCGCCCGGTCCCGTCCGGCGGACCGCGCCGGACGGGCCCCGGTCCTCGCCGTGGCGCGCATCCTGGCGGTCGGCGGCGGTGAGCAGGCGGTCGAGCAGCCCCGGGAAGAGCTCGTCCAGGTCCTTTCGGCGCAGGCCGTTCATCTTGGCGGTGCCCTCGTAGACCTGCCGGATCACGCCGCTCTCCCGCAGCACCCGGAAGTGGTGCGTGGTGGTGGACTTGGTGACCGGCAGGTCGAAGTGCGAGCAGGACAGCTCGACCCCCTCGGCGGCGAGCGCGCGGACGATCCGCAGCCGCACGGGGTCGGAGAGCGCGTGCAGCACGCCCTCGAGCCGGATCTCCTCGCGTGCCGGGTGCGGCAGGTCGCGGCTGCTGGGGGCGGGGACGACGGTCGTCACGGCGGCTCCACATTCGGTCCGGGAGCCCTCATCGTACGAGAGTCCTCGTAGTTTGACACCTCTCGTACTACGAGGTTTATCGTACGAGCCGCACCCGTCCCGGCCCCGCCGAATGGAGTCCCCCGTGAGCATGCTGTTCGAGTCGTACACCCTGCGCGACGTGACGATCCCCAACCGGGCGTGGATGGCCCCGATGTGCCAGTACTCGGCCGCTCCCGAGGGCCCCGGGACCGGTGCGCCCGGCGACTGGCACCTCGCGCACTACGCGGCCCGCGCGACCGGCGGCACGGGCCTGATCGTCGTCGAGGCCACCGCCGTGTCGCCGGAGGGCCGCATCTCGCCGTACGACCTCGGCATCTGGAACGACACCCAGGTCGAGGCCTTCCGGCGGATCACCCGCTTCCTGACCGCACAGGGCACGGTGCCCGCCGTCCAGCTCGCCCACGCCGGCCGCAAGGCGTCGACCGACCGCACCTGGAAGGGCGGCGCCCCGCTGGCGCGGGACGCGCACGGCTGGCGGCCGGTGGCCCCGAGTCCGCTCGCCTTCGCCGAAGGGCACCCGGTGCCGGACGAGCTGACCGCCGAGCAGATCCGCGAGGTGGTGGACCGGTTCCGCGCCGCGGCGCGCCGGGCGCTCGCCGCCGGATTCGAGATCGCCGAGATCCACGGCGCCCACGGCTACCTGATCAACGAGTTCCTCTCCCCGCACTCCAACCACCGCACCGACGCCTACGGCGGCCCGTACGAGAACCGGACGCGCTTCGCCCTCGAGGTCGTCGACGCGGTGCGCGAGGAGTGGCCGGACGACAAGCCGCTGTTCTTCCGCGTCTCGGCCACGGACTGGCTGGAGGAGTCCGGCTGGACCCCGGACGACACCGTCCGCTTCGCCACCGAACTGCACGCCCGCGGCGTCGACCTGCTCGACGTCTCCACCGGGGGCGTCGCCCCCGGCGCCCGCATCCCGACCGGGCCCGGCTACCAGGTCCCCTTCGCCGCGCGGGTGCGGAACGAGACGCCGATGCCGGTCGCCGCCGTCGGGCTGATCACCGACGCCGCGCAGGCCGAGAAGATCCTGGTCAACGGCGAGGCGGACGCGGTGCTCCTCGGCCGCGAACTGCTCCGCAACCCCTCCTGGGCCCGGCACGCGGCCCGCGAGCTGGGCGGTGAGGTCCACGTGCCGGACCCGTACCACCTCTCGGTCTGACCACGCATCCGTCCGGTGGCGGGGGGGGGGGGGGGGGGGGGGGGGGGGGGGGGGGGGAGACCAAGCCGCCGCGGGAGCAAAAACGGAGAGAGGGACGGAGGAAAGGCCGTCG
>NZ_JBVITR010000016.1:82313-113749 GCF_055574875.1 Streptomyces sp. NPDC034670 | reverse complement strand
CCCCCCCCCCCCCCCCCCCCCCCCCCCCCCCCCCCCCCCCCCCCCCCCCCCCCCCCCCCCCCCCCCCCCCCCCCCCCCCCCCCCCCCCCCGCGGCCGTGCGGGCGCGCCCCGGGTTCAGGTCCGCCGCACCTCGTACAGGAAGCAGCCGTGCTCCACGGCCCGCACGTGCACCAGCGCCACTTCGGGATCGGCGAAGGCCTCCGCGAGGGCGGGCCCGAAGTCCTCCGGCGCCCGACAGGACGGGGGCGGTGATCGGGCGTGCGGTGTACGTGGTCATGCCCCCAGGTTCGTGCCCGGCGGGCCGCACCACCGGCGGAATACGGACATCGCGCCGGTACGGGTCCCGTGGAAGGATGGCGCAACCGACACATCACGAGGAGATGACCGCGTGCCTGGCACAAACCTGACTCGCGAAGAAGCGCGGCAGCGGGCGAAGCTGCTGACCGTTGACTCGTACGAGATCGAGCTCGATCTCTCCGGCGCGCAGGAGGGCGGCACCTACCGGTCCGTGACCACGGTGCGCTTCGACGTCGCCGAGAACGGGGCGGAGTCCTTCATCGACCTGGTGGCCCCCGCCGTGCACGAGGTGACCCTCAACGGGGACGCCCTCGACCCCGCCGAGGTCTTCGCGGACTCCCGCATCGCCCTGCCCGGCCTGCTGCAGGGCCGCAACGTCCTGCGGGTGAGCGCCGACTGCGCGTACACCAACACGGGTGAGGGCCTGCACCGGTTCGTCGACCCGGTCGACGACCAGGCGTACCTGTACACCCAGTTCGAGGTGCCGGACGCCCGCCGCGTCTTCGCGAGCTTCGAGCAGCCGGACCTCAAGGCGACGTTCCAGTTCACCGTGAAGGCACCGGCGGGCTGGACCGTCATCTCCAACTCGCCGACGCCCGAGCCCCGGGAGAACGTCTGGGTGTTCGAGCCGACGCCGCGCATCTCGACGTACATCACGGCGCTGATCGTCGGCCCGTACCACAGCGTGCACAGCGTCTACGAGAAGGACGGCCGGTCCGTCCCGCTCGGCATCTACTGCCGCCCCTCGCTCGCCGAGCACCTCGACGCGGACGCGATCTTCGAGGTCACCCGGCAGGGCTTCGACTGGTTCCAGGAGAAGTTCGACTACGCGTACCCCTTCGAGAAGTACGACCAGCTGTTCGTGCCGGAGTTCAACGCGGGCGCGATGGAGAACGCGGGCGCGGTCACCATCCGCGACCAGTACGTCTTCCGCTCGAAGGTGACCGACGCGGCGTACGAGGTGCGCGCGGAGACCATCCTGCACGAGCTGGCCCACATGTGGTTCGGCGACCTGGTCACCATGGAGTGGTGGAACGACCTGTGGCTGAACGAGTCGTTCGCCACCTACACCTCCATCGCCTGCCAGGCCGCGGCGCCCGGCTCGCGCTGGCCGCACTCGTGGACGACGTTCGCGAACTCCATGAAGACCTGGGCCTACCGCCAGGACCAGCTGCCGTCCACGCACCCGATCATGGCCGACATCCGCGACCTGGACGACGTGCTGGTCAACTTCGACGGCATCACGTACGCCAAGGGCGCCTCGGTCCTCAAGCAGCTCGTCGCCTACGTCGGCGAGGACGCGTTCTTCCGCGGCGTGCAGGCGTACTTCAAGCGCCACGCCTACGGCAACACGCGCCTGTCCGACCTGCTGGGCGCCCTGGAGGAGACCTCCGGCCGCGACCTGAGGACCTGGTCGAAGAAGTGGCTGGAGACGGCCGGCATCAACGTCCTGCGCCCGGAGATCGAGACGGACGGCGAGGGGGTCGTCACCTCCTTCGCCATCCGCCAGGAGGCCCCCGCGCTGCCCGCCGGCGCCCAGGGCGAGCCGACCCTGCGTCCGCACCGGATCGCCGTCGGCGCCTACGACCTCGACGCCGACGGCAGGCTGGTGCGCGGCGAGCGGATCGAGCTGGACGTCGACGGGGAGCTGACGGCCGTCCCGCAGCTGGTCGGCAAGCGCCGCCCGGCGGTCGTCCTGCTCAACGACGACGACCTGAGCTACGCCAAGGTCCGCCTGGACGAGCAGTCCCTCGCCTTCGTCACCGAGCACCTCGGCGACTTCGCGGAGTCCCTGCCCCGCGCCCTGTGCTGGGCCTCGGCCTGGGACATGACCCGGGACGCGGAACTCGCCACCCGCGACTACCTCTCCCTGGTCCTGTCGGGCGTCGGCAAGGAGTCCGACATCGGTGTCGTGCAGTCGCTGCACCGCCAGGTGAAGCTGGCGGTCGACCTGTACGCCGACCCGGCCGCCCGCGAGACGCTGCTGACCCGCTGGACCGACGCCACGCTGGCCCACCTGCGGTCCGCCGAGCCCGGGAGCGACCACCAGCTCGCGTGGGCGCGGGCGTTCGCGGCGACGGCCCGCACGCCGGAGCAGCTGGACCTGCTGGAGGCCCTGCTGACGGGGGCGCAGACCGTCGAGGGCCTGGCCGTGGACACGGAGCTGCGCTGGACGTTCGTGCAGCGGCTGGCGGCGGTGGGCCGGTTCGACGAGGCGGAGATCGCCGCCGAGTACGAGCGGGACCGCACGGCGGCCGGCGAGCGCCACGCCGCCACCGCCCGCGCCGCCCGCCCGACCGAGGAGGCCAAGGCGGAGGCGTGGGCGTCGGTCGTCGACTCCGACAAGCTGCCCAACGCCCTCCAGGAGGCGGTCATCGCCGGCTTCGTCCAGACCGACCAGCGCGAGCTGCTGGCGCCGTACACGGACCGGTACTTCGAGGTGCTGAAGGACGTCTGGGAGTCCCGCTCGCACGAGATGGCCCAGCAGATCGCGGTCGGTCTCTACCCGGCGATCCAGATCTCCGGGGAGACCCTCGACAAGACGGACGCCTGGCTGTCCTCCGCCGAGCCGAGCGCGGCCCTGCGCCGCCTGGTCTCGGAGTCCCGCGCGGGCGTGGAACGCGCCCTGCGGGCCCAGGCGGCGGACGCGGCGGCGGCGTAACCGGTACGTACGCGCGACAGGGGCGCCCGGTGCTCCACCGGGCGCCCTTCGCGTTCCTTGGGGCCACCGACGAAGGCGGCGAACGCGGTGAACGCGGCGGCGGGCACGGAGCTGGTCTCCGACTCCGTGCGGCACGCCCAGTGACCCGGGTCGGAGACCCGTGGGTGGTTCCTGCGGGGTGCCCGAGGCGCCGACGGCGACCGTGCAGGGCCACCACCAGTGGCGTGCGTGGTCACCGCTGGATGCTGCGGGCGAACCGGAGCCGACGATCCACCCGAGAACTTCCGGCTCGGGTCACCGGGGCCCGCCGCCCCGCGGGTGTGCCGGTCGGGCGCCGGCGCCCTGCGGATCGGGGCGTGGGACGCGGACCCGTCGCCGCCCGGGCCGCCGCAGCCCTTCGCCCGGAGTGGGAGCGGGAGGACGGCCGGGGCCCGGCCCCGGTGCGCGCCCGCGCCGGCGTCCGGGGCCGGCAACCGCTGACCGGGGGGCACCCGGGGCACGTACGTGCGGTGCGGGCCGGGCGCCGCTCCGCGCGACGGCACCGAGGCGTCGCGGCACGAGGCCCGTCGCGCCCGCCGCCGGTTCCCGGCACGGAAGTCCCCGCCGTCGCCACCTGCCGACGGCCGCGACCGTCCCGTTCACCCCGCCATGACGACCGCCCCGCCGGACCGAGGGCCCGCCACGCCCCTCGGCCGTCCCGCCGGGAGGCACACCCCTCTCGAAAAGCGTGAGCAGTCCGGCCTCCGGTGTCCACACACCGCTCATCCGAGCGCACGGACGACATTCCCCCGCCGACCGTCCACCCTTTCCGCGCCCAGGCGCCCCGAGCCCCCGAAGGCTCACGGCGGGGCCGTCCGGACTCGCCGGTCGCGGAGGACCGGCCGACCCGCTCCCCGCACCTGCGGGAACGGCCCTCGACGCATGGATCGCCACCCGACGTTGCACCCTTCACTCACGTTGTAGTACTTCTTATACATGAGTGAGCAGGTGCACAACAGGCTGGCCGTGGTGCGCGCCGAACGGAAGGTGTCGCGGCAGCGTCTGGCCGAGGCGGTCGGGGCGCACTACCAGACCATCGGCTACATCGAGCGGGGGCAGTACAACCCGAGCCTCGACCTGGCACTGAGGATCGCGAAGTTCTTCGAGCTGCCGGTGGAGGCACTGTTCTCGCTCGAACCGTTCCGGCCGCTCACGGACGAGATCTACGGGAGGAAGACGTCATGACCACCACGCCGCTGACGCGCCACGACCGCAGCATGCTGCGGATCATGAACGACCGCCGGGGCCGCCCGCTGTACGCCACGGCCGCCCGCAGGCGCTCGCTCGTCGCCGCGCACCTGGTGCTGAGCGCGGCCATCGGCGGGCTCATGACCTACGCCTTCACCGCGGAGGGGAAGCCCGTCTGGTCACTCGTCGTCGCGACGGTGCTGCTGCTGCCGTGGATGGTCGCGACCGGGGCGATCAACGGAGCCACCCGCGGCCTGCTCGAACTGCGCGAACGGGCGCTGGACGAACGCCAGTCCGCCGAACGCGCCCGGGTGCGGGCCCGCGCCCACCAGGTGACGACCCTGCTCCTCCTCACCGCCGTCCTCGGCCTGTCGATCGCGGGATCGGCCGCCGGGAGTCCCCCCGCGGCGCCCGTGGCGGCGACACTCGTCGCGGTCCTCGCGGTGCACTGGCTGGCGCCGCTGTGGGTGGCCGGCCTGACGGCTCAGGACGAGCCGGCCGACGACGACCCCACGGCCTGACGACGGCCCCACGGCCCGACGAGGGCGCCGGAGCCCCCGCGTGCCCCCTGGGCATCGCGGGCGACCCGGGGGGCCCACGCCTTCGGCGTCGGCGTGATGCCCCTGCCGCGCCGGGCGCGCACGGGCGGACAGCACCCCCACCGAGTCCTTCACCGCAAACCCACCTCCCCTCTATTCAAGTTTGACTAGACTGCCGGGATGAGCGAGAAGACCATTCCGGTCCTGCCGTGCCGGACCCTGCGGCCCGTGCTCGACTTCTACGCCGCCCTCGGCTTCGAGACGACCTTCCAGCAGCGGAGCCCCAACCCGTACGCGGTCGTGGAGCGCGGTGGCATCCAGCTCCACTTCTTCGGGATGAAGCGGTACGAGCCGGCCGAGTCGTTCAGCACCTGCTGCGTACGGACCGACGACGTGGACGGGCTGTACGAGGCCTTCCGGGCCGGACTCGAGGAGGCGTACGGCAGGGTCCCGACCCGGGGGCTGCCGCGCGTCGGGCCGCTGAGGGACACCTCGCACGGCGTGCGGCAGTTCCTCATGACCGATCCGGGCGGCAACTGCCTGCGGATCGGGCAGCCGACGAGCCGGGACCGGCACCACCGGCCCGCGCCCGAGGAGACGTTCTCCCGGGCCCTCCACCACGCGTCCCTGTTCGCGGACTCGAAGGAGGACCCGGCGGGAGCCGCGAAGATCATCGACCGGGCACTGCGCGTCGGGGCCGAGGACGAGCGGCCCACGCCCGTGCAGCTGTTCCGCCTCCTGGTGCTGCGCGCGGACGTCGCCGGGCGCCTCGGCGACGAAGCGACCGCGGCGTCCGCGCTCGCCCGGGCCGGCGCGGTCCGGCTCACCGGCCGGGAGCGGGAGGCGGTGCGCGACGACCTCGGGCGCTTCGAGGAGCTGAGGTCGCCGGGGGACACCCCCCGGTGACCTCGGGGAAGGGTAAAGGAACGGTCGTTCTTGACCGACCGTTCTCTTACCCCGTATGGTCATGGACATGGGACGACCACGCGCCTTCGACACCGACCGGGCGATCGAGACCGCGGCCGCCCTCTTCGCCACGCACGGCTACGAGGGCACCTCGGTGGACGATCTGGTCACCGCCACCGGCATCCACCGGGGCAGCCTCTACAAGGTCTTCGGATCCAAGCGGAGCCTGCACCTGACCGCCCTGCGCAACCACCTCGACCACGAGATCCGCCCGACCACCGCCGCCCTCGCCACCCTCACCGACCCCGAGCAGGCGCTGACGACGGCCGTCGCCTCGTACGACAACGGCCCGGCCGCCGGTCTCCTCCTGCTCGCCGCCGTCGAGCGCGCGCCCCACGACCCGGAGGTCGCCGCGCTGGTCGCGGAGGGCGTCGCCGCACTGGAGGACGCCCTGCGCCCCTCCCACGGCGACGCCGCCCCCCGGCTCGCCTCCACCGTCCTCGGCACCCGTCTGCGCCTGCGCGCCGGCCTGCCCACCCCTGCCAAGGAGCACTGACATGGCACTGGTCTCCGTCGACCGCGAACGCGGCCTGCTGACCGTCGAGTTCCAGGGCCTCGACAAGCTCTGGACCTTCAAGAGCCGCCTGGAGATCCCCCTCGCCCACGTGCGCGGCGCCACCCACGACCCCGGCATCGCCCGTGAGCCGAAGGGCATCCGCGTCGGCGGCACCCACTTCCCCGGCCTCATCACCGCCGGGCGCTACCTCCACCAGGGCGAACGCCTCTTCTGGGGCGTGAAGAACCCGGACAAGGCGGTCGTCATCGAACTCGCCGACGCCGAGACCTACGACCGCGTCGTCGTCGAGGTCGACGACCCCCGCGCCACCGTCGCCCTCGTCGAGGGGTCCCTCACCCGTGACTGAAGGGGGCCTGCGGGGGAACCCCGCCCCTCCGGCCCGTCGGCGCGCACACGCCGACCGGGCTCACGGCCGCCCCGCCCGCCCTCCTCGGGCGAGCGCGTCGGAGTCCCCCGCGCCACCGTCACGCCCGGCCGGAGCGCGGCGCCCGGCCGCGAACCGGCCCGCGCCCCACAGCACGACGGCGCCCGCACCGACCACCGCGACGACGACGGTGGTCCGGGCGTAGCCGCTGCTGCTCGGACGGACGGTGCCGTCGTCCAGGACGCAGTCGAAGCCCGGAGGGAAAGAGGAGGTCCGGTGCCCGCTGATGTGCCCGACGGCGTCCGGCAGGGCCTGTCGGCACGCGGGAGCGGGGGACGAGTCCGTACCGGACTCGGACTCGTGCGCCGCCATCTGGACCGCGCCGAGCGCGATCACGTAGAGGCCGGCGGCGGCTGCCGCCGCCATGCCGGCGCACCAGCGCAGCAGGTGCGCCGGCCAGTCCGCGCGGCGCCCGGGCCGCGCCAGGGAGACGAACTTCACGACGACCGCCACCAGCCAGACGGGGGCCGCGCACAGACAGGCGAACGCGAGCAGGGCGAACACGGGTCAGCCGCCTTTCCCGGGCTGCGGTGCAGCCGCTTGCGAGCCGTTCACGGGGAGCGCCGTGACCGAAGCGCGTGCCCGGCTCCGTCGGTCCCGATCACCGAGGGCAAGACGCTTTTGCCGGTGAAACGGTTCCGCGGGCACCGGGCGGTCGGGGCCGGGGAACCGTCCGGCGTCACTCGGCCGCGCGACGCGGCCTGGCCGGCCACCGTCGCCCCGAACGCCAGCGCCATGCCGGCCAGTTGCACCGGCGTCAGCGCCTCGCCGAGCGCCGCCCAGCCGATGACGGCGGCGGTGAGCGGGGAGAGCGGGCCGAGGAAGGTGACCTGGGTGGCGGTGAGGCGGCCGATGCCGCGGAACCAGAGCCAGTACGCGACCGCCGTGTTCGCCAGGGCGAGGTAGAGGTGGCCGCCGATCGCCGGACCGTCCAGCGCGGGCGGCGCGCCCTCGACCAGGAGGGCGAGCGGGGCGATGAGCAGGCCGCCCGCGGTGAGCTGCCAGCCGGTCAGGGCGAGCGGCCCGACGCCCTCGGGCCGGCCCCACCGCTGGGTGAGCACGGTGCCGGTGGACATGGAGGCGGTGGAGGCGAGCGCCGCGAGCACGCCGACCGGGTCCAGGGCCCCGGCCGCCTCCAGGACCACCAGGCTCACCCCGAAGGCGGCCACGGTCCCGGCGAGGAGGGTGCGCACGGTCGGCCGCTGTCCCAGCAGCAGCGCCGAGAGGCCGACCACGAACAGCGGTCCGGCCGAGCCGACGACCGCGGCCATGCCGCCGGGCAGCCGGTAGGCGGAGAGGAACAGCAGGGGGAAGAAGGCGCCGATGTTGAGGGCGCCGAGCACGGCCGCCTTCCCCCACCAGGCGCCGCGCGGCAGCACCCGGACGAGCGCGAGCAGCAGCAGTCCGGCGGGCAGGGCGCGCATCAGGCCGGTGAACAGGGGGCGGTCGGCCGGGAGGAACTCGGTGGTGACGGCGTAGGTGGTGCCCCAGGAGACGGGGGCGAGGGCGGTGAGCGCGATCAGGGGGGCGCGGTTCGGGGGCACGGGGCGCACCTCTTCCCGGGGCGGAGGCAGATGGACACAAGTAGCTTAGCTCCAAGCAACTTTTCTAAAAGCTACTTTCTTGCGGCTGACCGGAGAGGGACGGATACTCCTGCCCATGAGTGCACGCCCCGGACAGCGCAGGGACCCCGTCGACGCGATCATCGAGCAGTGGGCCCGGGAGCGGCCGGACCTCGACACGGCCGCCATGGAGGTCTTCGGCCGCATCCACCGGCTCTCGCGCGCCATGGGCGACCGGATGGACAAGGCGTACGCCAAGTACGGGCTCTCCCGCGGGGAGTTCGACGTCCTCGCCACCCTGCGCCGCTCCGGGGAGCCCTACACCCTCTCCCCGCGGCAGCTCTCGGCCACGCTGATGCTCACCACCGGCGGGATGACCGGCCGCCTCGACAAGCTGGAGCGGGCGGGACTGCTGCGCCGCTCCCCCGACCCGCACGACCGCCGGGGCCTCCAGGTCACGCTCACCGAGCGGGGGCTGGAACTGGCCGACGAGGCGGTCGGCGCGGGCCTCGCCCTCCAGGCGGAGGCCCTGTCCGCCCTGGACGGGGGGCGGGCGGAGCACCTGGCCGGCCTGCTGCGGGAGCTGCTGCTCGCGACCGAGAGGTGACCGAGAGGTGACCGCGGGGCGGCGGAGCGACGGCGGGGACCGCCCGGCGGGCGGGTCCGGGCAGCACCGAGGGCGCCGTCCCCGCCGCCGTCGTACGGCACACCGGGGGTGCGTGCATACGGCGGCGGGGACGGCGCCCTTGGGAAGGTGCGCGGGCGGCCCGTCGGGGCCCGGGCCGGTCAGGCCTCGGAGCCGGCCTTGGTCCGGAGGTTGGAGCTGGTCGGGTCCTTCTTCTCGTGCGACTTGTCGAGGACCATCACCAGGGCGGCGATGACCACGAACAGCGCGATCGGAGCCACGACGTAGAGGCCCAGCGTCTCGATGACGCTCAGGCCCGTGCCGGGGTCGTCGCCGTCGTCGCGGTTGAGCGCGAGCGCGGGGGACGACATGAGCAGCATCATCAGCGTCGTACCGGCTGCCAGGGCGCCGGCGCGCAGGGCGTTCTTCTTGTCCACGGTGCAAAAGGTAGCGAACGCCGGTCGGGGGCGCGCGTCCGGGGTGCCGTACGGGAGTCCCGGCGGGCTCACGTCGCCCTCCCCTCCCCCGCCCCGCGCGGGCCGGCGTCCGCCCGCAGCACCTCGATCAGCGCCCGCAGCCTCGGGGACGCCGCCAGGTCCTCCAGGGTCACCGGGCGGCCCCCGGCGTCGGCGATCGGCAGGCGCCAGTTCGGGTACTGGTCCCAGGTGCCGGGGAGGTTCTGCGGGCGCCGGTCGCCCACGCCGTCGGGGAGCCAGACGCCGATCAGGCGGGCCGGGGTGCGCAGCAGGTAGCGGTGGACGGCCTGGATCCGCGCCTCCTCCGAGGAGGCGCCGCCCTCCCCCGGAACCTCCGAAGAGGCGCCGCGCAGCAGTCCGAGCCGGGTGAACAGCTCCAGCCACTCCGCCGTGTCGGCGGCGGCCTCGGCGCGTTCCTCGGCCAGGGGGCGGGTGAGCAGGCCCAGGCCGTCGCGGAGGTCGACGTGCTCGCCGGTGAGGCGGGCCGCGGTGGGCGGCAGGTCGTGGGTGGTGGCGGTGGCCAGGCAGTCGGCGCGCCAGCGCTCCGGCGGCAGCGGGCGGCCGTCGCCCTCCCAGTCCCGTTCGAACCAGAGCACCGAGGTGCCGTACACCCCGCGCCCGCGCAGCGTCTCGCGCACCCCGGGCTCGACCGTGCCCAGGTCCTCGCCGATCACCACCGCCCCGGCGCGGGAGGCCTCCAGGACGAGCGCGGCGAGCATGGCCTCGGCGTCGTAGTGGACGTAGGTGCCCTCGGTCGGCGGCCGGCCCTCGGGCACCCACCAGAGCCGGAACAGGCCCATGACGTGGTCGATGCGCAGGGCGCCCGCGTACCGGAAGAGGGCCCGGAGCAGGGCGCGGAAGGGGGCGTGACCGGACTCGGCGAGCCGGTCCGGGCGCCAGGGCGGCAGGCCCCAGTCCTGGCCGCGCGCGTTGAAGGCGTCCGGGGGCGCGCCGACGGACATGCCGGCCGCGAAGTGCTCCTGCTGCGCCCAGGCGTCGGCGCCGCCGGGGTGCACGCCGACGGCGAGGTCGTGCACGATCCCGAGCGGCATCCCGGCCTCGCGGGCGGTGCGCTGGGCGGCGGCGAGCTGGGCGTCGGTGAGCCAGGCGAGACGGGAGTGGAAGTCGACGCGGTCCGCCAGCTCGCGCCGGGCGCGGGCGGTCTCCGGGGAGCGGGGGTCGCGCAGGGCGGCGGGCCACCGGTGCCAGTCGGCGCCGTGCACCTCGGCGAGCGCGCACCAGGTGGCGTGGTCCTCCAGGGCCCGGCCCTGCGCGGCGAGGAAGGCGCGGTAGGCGGCGTGCCGGCCGGGCCCGAGCGGCACCGCGTGCACCAGTTCCAGCGCCTCGCGCTTGGCCTCCCACACGGCGTCCCGGTCGATCAGCGCCCCCTGCTCCAGCACCGCCGCGCGCAGCCGCCCGGCCCGCTCCAGCAGGGCGCGCACCCGGTCGCGGTCCTCGACGTGGGCGAACTCGGGGACGTCCTCGATCCGCAGGTGGACCGGGTCGGGGAAGCGGCGCGAGGAGGGACGGTACGGGGAGGGGTCGGTCGGAGGGCCGGGGACAGCCGCGTGCAGGGGGTTGACCTGGATGAATCCGGCGCCGAGGTCACGTCCCGCCCAGCCGGCGAGTTCGCCGAGGTCCCCCAGGTCGCCCATGCCCCAGGAGCGGCGGGACAGGAGGGAGTAGAGCTGGACCAGGAGGCCGTGGGAGCGTCCCGGGGGCGCGGGCAGCCGGGGCGGGGCGACGATCAGGTGGGCGTGCGCGGTGCGGCCGTCGGGGGCGGCTGCGGTCACCTCGTGCACCCCGGGCGGAAGGTGACCGGCCGACGCGCGGGTCTCGCCCTGCTCGGTGCGCACGCTCAGCCGGGTGCCCCCGGGGAGCGCGGCGAGCGCGGCCGGGACGGCCGTGCCCCAGCCGACCACGGTGGGCGGCAGCAGCCGCTCGCCGAGTTCCCGCTCGCGGGCGGTGAGCGCGGCGCGGACGGCCCCGGGGGTGCCCGCGTCCACGCCGAGGGCGGCCAGCGCCCGCGTGACGGCGGTGGCCGAGGCCGCGACCGTGCGGTCCGGGGAGGGGCGGTAGGAGGTGGCGACGCCGTGCAGGGCCGCGAGCCGGGTCAGGTCCCCGGAAGGGGGCCCGGCCGGCCGGGGCGCGGCCACCCTAGGGCTCCGGGTGGTACTGGGAGGGGAGGCAGGCGAGTCCCGAGGGGTCCGTGGCGGCGTCGGACTCGCTGGTCAGGGGGGCGGTGTCGGCGAGCGGGGGTTCGCTGGTGAGGGGTTCGGCGTCGGGCAGCGGGGGTTCGCTGGTGAGCGGGACCTCGGCGCGGGGGCTCTCGGCGCTGAAGACGTAGAGGTGGTCGCCCTCGGGCAGGTCCTCGGGCCGGGCGTCGGGCAGGTCCTCGGAGAGGGCGGACGGCTCCGCCGCGGGTTTGGACAGGGCCGGGGACAGTACGTAGGCCGATGCGGTCACAGGGGTCTCCTCGTCGAGCGCGGCTCCGCGGGGCGCGGGTGCCGTGCGGGTCGGTCGGGGCGGATCGTTCGTCGAGTCGGTGCGGGTCGTTCGTGGGATCGGTGCGGATCGTTCGTGGGGTCCGGCGCGGGTCGTGAGGGGTTATCCCGCAGCCCTACCCAGCGGGCGCGGGGCCAGACGCGGGAACGCGCACAACGTGCTCCTGGTCACACTTCCTTCCCGCCCCCTCACTCCACCGTGGGACAAAAACGCCACAACGGCCACTCTCATTGACACGTTCACCGCAGGAGTGGTGGGCTCGGCATTTCTCGGTAACGGATCGGACACGACCGACGGTTCTCGGAACCGACGGCCGTCGGGGGCCGTCGGGCGGCCGGGGACGGGCGACGAGGAGGGGCTGTGCAGCTGGGGCGTGGGAGAAGGGCGGCCGCCCTCGCGTTCGCCGTCGTCGCGGGGACCCTGGGCGCCGCGCCCGCCTCCGTGGCGGCCCCGCCCGCGCCCGGGACGACCACCTCGCCCGTCCCCGACACCGTCGGGGCGGAGTTGTCCGTGTGGCCGCGCCCGCACTCCCTGCGCGCGAACGGCGCCCCGGTCGCGGTGACCGAGGAGGTTTCCCTGGTCGCGGACGCGACGGCCGACCCGTACGCCCTCGACGCCCTGCGCGCGCTGCTGCGGCAGGCCGGGGCACACCGGTTCACCGCCCCCGGCGCACCGGCGCCCGAGGGGGCGCTCGTGGTGCGCGTGGCCGCGCAGCGCCCCGCCGGCGCCCCCCGGGACGCCCTTCCCCCCGGCGGCTACGCGCTCACCACCGGCCCGGGCGCCGTCTCCCTCACCGGGGCGGACGGCGACGGCCTGTTCCACGCCGTGCAGACGCTGCGCCAGCTCCTGCGACCCGACGGCCGCTTCACCGCGGCGGTCGTCCGGGACTGGCCGGGCACCGCCGTGCGCGGCATCACCGAGGGCTTCTACGGCACCCCGTGGACGCACCGGCAGCGGCTGGCCCAGCTGGACTTCATGGGCCGCACCAAGCAGAACCGGTACCTCTACGCACCCGGCGACGACCTCCACCGGCAGGCCCGCTGGCGCGAGCCGTACCCGGCCCAGCAGCGCGCGCAGTTCCGGGAACTGGCCGAACGCGCCCGGCGCAACCACGTCACGCTCGGCTGGGCGGTGGCGCCGGGCCAGGCGATGTGCTTCGCCTCGGACGCCGACGTGCGCGCGCTGACCCGCAAGCTGGACGCGATGCGGGCACTGGGGTTCCGCGCCTTCCAGCTCCAGTTCCAGGACGTCAGCTACAGCGAGTGGCACTGCCGGGCGGACGCCGAGCGGTTCGGCTCCGGCCCCGAGGCCGCCGCCCGCGCCCAGGCGCGCGTGGCGAACGCGGTGGCCCGGCACCTGGCGGACCGCCACCCGGACTCCCCCGCCCTGTCCCTGATGCCCACCGAGTACTACGAGGACGGCTCGACCGCCTACCGGCGCGCCCTCGCGAGCGAGCTGGACGCGGGCGTCGAGGTGGCGTGGACCGGCGTCGGGGTGGTGCCGCGCACCATCACGGGCGGCCAGTTCGCCGAGGCCCGCGAGGTGTTCGGGCACCCGCTGGTGACCATGGACAACTACCCGGTGAACGACTACGCCCCCGGCCGGATCTTCCTGGGCCCCTACCAGGGCCGCGAACCGGCCGTCGCCGCGGGCTCCGCCGCCCTGCTCGCCAACGCGATGGAGCAGCCCGAGGCGTCCCGCATACCCCTGTTCACCGCCGCCGACTTCGCCTGGAACCCGCGCGACTACCGCCCCCAGGAGTCCTGGCGGGCCGCGATCGCCGACCTCGCCGGCGGGGACGCCGAGCGCCGCCGGGCCCTGGCCGCGCTCGCGGGGAACACCGCGTCCTCGGTGCTGGGCGGCGAGGAGTCGGCGTACCTGCGGCCGCTGATGGAGGACTTCTGGCGGGTCCGCGCCCGCGGCGGGGACCCGGCCGGGGCGGCCGGCCGGCTGCGGGCCGCCTTCACGGTGCTGCGCGAGACGCCCGGGCGGCTGTCCGGCACCGCGCTCGCGGTCGAGGTCGCCCCCTGGGCCGGGCAGCTGGCCCGCCACGGCGACGCCGGCCTCACCGCCCTGGACCTGCTGGAGGCCCAGCGCGCCGGGGACGCCGACGCCGCCTGGACGGCGTACCGGAGGCTGGGCGAGCAGCGGGAACGGCTGGGATCCAGCCGGGTGACGGTCGGCGAGGGCGTGCTGGACCCGTTCCTGAGCCGGGCGCGGAAGGCGTACGAGAGCTGGGCCGGCATCGACCGCGAGCCGTCCGCGCCCTCCGGCGGCCCGGCCGGCGAGCGCACCCTGCGCCTCGAGCGGACCCGCTCCCTGGACTCCGTGACGGTGCTCGCCGAACCCGGCACGCGGGGCACGGTGGAGATGCACGTGCCGGGCGGGGGCTGGCGCCGCCTCGGCGCGCTGTCCGGCACGGGCGCCACCGAGCTGCGGGCCGGCGGGCCGGCCGACGCCGTCCGGGTCACCGGGGCCGGTTCCGGCCGGGTCCGGCACCTGGTCCCCTGGTACGCGGACACGCCCGCCGCCTCCCTGGAGCTGCCCGGCGACCGCGCGGACGCCGACATCGGCGGCACCCTGCGGCTGACGGCCTCCCTCGGCTCGCTGCGCCCCGACGAGGTGCGCGGCGAACTGACCGTCGAGGCCCCAGAGGGCGTGCGGGTCGAGGTCCCCGCCGGCCCCCTGACCGCCCCGCGCGGCACGCCGCTGGAGGTGCCGGTCGAGGTGTCCGTGGCGCCGGACACTCCGGTCCGGTCGTACGAGGTCCGGTTCGGCTTCGGCGGGGCGAGCCGCACGCTGACCGTCCGCGCCGTCCCGCGCACCGGGGGCCCCGACCTGGCCCGCACCGGACGGGCGAGCTCCTCGGCCGACGAGACCCCCGACTTCCCGGCCCCGGCGGCGAACGACGGCGATCCGGAGACCCGCTGGTCGTCCCCGGTCGAGGACGACGCCTGGTGGCAGGTCGAGCTGGAGCGTCCGGTGCGGCTCGGGAGGGTCGTGCTGCACTGGCAGGAGGCGTACCCGTCGGCGTACCGCGTCGAGGTCTCGGCGGACGGCCGCACCTGGCGCACCGCGGCGGCGGTGCGGGACGGGCGCGGCGGCCGGGAGACCGTCCGCATGGACGAGCCGGAGGTGCGCCACGTCCGCGTCCAGGGCGAGAAGCGGGCCACGCCGTACGGGTACTCGCTGTGGTCGGTGGAGGCGTACGCGGTCGCGGACTGACCGCACCGGGGGCACGGACACGCGCCCCCTTCGCCCCTTTCGGCCCCCTTCGCCCCTTCTCGCCCCTGCCTCCTCCAGCTCCCCTCGGTTTTCGGCCTCCTCGGCCTTTCCGGCCTTTTCCGCGGCGACTATTCACTCAGTACATGTACGCAGTGCATAATGATCGCCATGAGCACCCGTCACATCCTGCTGGGCCTGCTCGCCTCGGGGCCGAGTCACGGCTACGACCTGAAGCGACGTCACGACGAACGGTTCCCGCAAGCCCGCCCGCTGGCCTACGGGCAGGTCTACACGACCCTGCAGCGCCTGGTCCGGGACGGCCTCGCCGAGGTGGAGGGCACCGACTCGGACGGCGGTCCGGAGCGGACGGTGTACCGCACCACGGACGACGGGGCGCGCGAACTGTCCCGCTGGGCGGGGGAGGCCGCCCCGCCCGCGCCGTTCGTGACGAACGAGATCTTCGCCAAGGTCGTGGTGTCGATCCTGTCCGGCGGCGACCCGGCCGCGTACCTGCGCGCCCAGCGCGCCGCCCACATGGCGCGGATGCGGGAGCTCACCGCGGTGAAGTCGGCACCGGGCGCGGACCTGGCGACCGTGCTCTCGGCGGACTTCGCCCTCAGCCACCTGGATGCCGACCTCCGCTGGATGACCACCACGGCGGCCCGGCTCACCACCCTGACCGCGGAGGTCGACACAGCATGAGCAACCGGGAACGGACGGGGACCGGGCGGGCGGGGGAACCGCTCCTCGAGGCCCGCGGACTGGTCAAGGCGTACGGCAGGACCCCGGCCCTGCGCGGCGCGTCCGTCGGCCTGCGCGCCGGTGAGGTCCTCGCGGTGACCGGCGCGAGCGGCAGCGGCAAGTCCACGCTGCTGCACTGCCTGTCCGGCATCGTCCGCCCGGACGCGGGCTCGGTGACCTACGCGGGCCGGCGGCTGGAGGAGATGTCCGAGAAGCGGCTGAGCGAACTGCGCCGCACCGACTTCGGGGTGGTGTTCCAGTTCGGCCAGCTCATTCCGGAGCTGACCGCGCTCGACAACGTGGCGCTGCCGCTGATGCTGGCCGGCGCCGACCGCGCCGGGGCGCAGGCGTCGGCCGGGGAGTGGCTGGAGCGGTTCGGCGTGCACGGGCAGCGGGAGCTGCGGCCCGGCGAGATGAGCGGCGGACAGGCGCAGCGGGCCGCGCTGGCCCGGGCCCTGGTCACCGGCCCGAAGGTGGTCTTCGCGGACGAGCCGACCGGAGCGCTGGACTCGCTGGCGGGCGAGCAGGTGATGACGGCCCTGGTGCACGCGGCCCGCGCGGCCGGCACGGCGGTGCTGCTGATCACGCACGACGCCCGGGTCGCGGCGTACGCCGACCGCGAGGTGCAGTTGCGGGACGGGACCGTGTCCCCGCTGGAGGTGGCGGCATGAGTTCCCTCCGCTGCGACCTGCGCCTGGCCTGGCGGCTCACGCGCGGTTCCGACCGGCGGGAGGGGTGGCGGATCGCGCTCACCGCGCTCGGCGCGGCGCTCGCCACCGGGTTCGCGCTGGCGGCCGGCGTCCTGGCCTCGCTGCGCGGCGGCCACCACGTGTCCGTCGGCGCGGGCCTGCTCAGCGAGCCCGGGACGCGCTCGGGGGTGATCCTCGGCCTGCTGCTCCTGCTGGTCGCGGCCCTCGGATTCCTCGGGCAGTGCGCCCGGATCGGGGCCGTGCACCGCGACCGGCGGCTGGCGGGGCTGCGGCTGGCCGGGGCGGCCCCGGGCCAGGTGCGGCGGATCGCGGCGCTGGAGACCGGACTGGCCTGCCTGCTCGGCTCGGCGGTCGCGACCGTCCCCTCGGTGCTGCTCCTGCCGCGCCTGTGGACGCGTCCGACCGCGCTCACCTGGACCCTGGTCGCGCTGATCGCCGTGAGCGTGCCGGCCCTGGGCGCCGCGGCGGGGGCGCTGGCCCTGCGCCGGGTGGTGGCCTCGCCGCTCGGCCGGGTGCGCCGCGCGGGGCCGCGTCCGGGCCGGGGGCCGGGGCGGCTGTTCCTGGTGGCGCTGCTGCTGGTGGCGGGAACGGCGCTGGTCGCCGTGACCGTGACGTCCACCGGCACGGCCGCCGGCCGGTCGCCCGGGCAGGGGCCGCTGACGCTGTTCGCCGGGCTGCTCGCGCTCGGCGCGGGCGCGGTGTGGCTGGCCGGGGCCGTGGCCCGGCTCCTGGGGCGGGTATGGGCGGGCCGGGCCCGGTCGGCGGCGGTGCTGATCGCGGCGGAGCGGCTGCGCGACGACCCGTGGGCGCCGGCCCGCACCCACGCGGCGGTGCTGCTGGTGACGGTCGCCGGCACCGGATTCGTGGGCGTGCGGCAGGGGCTGCTGGCCGGTCTGCGCCGCCAGGAGACCCTCGCGGCGGACATGTCCTACTACACGACGGGGCTGGACCTGGCCGCCGCCGCGATCACGGTGGGTCTGGTGCTCACCCTGTCCGGTCTCGCCGTCGGCACCGCCGAGTCGCTGGCCACCCGCCGCCGGGGACTGGCCGTGCAGGTCGCCGCCGGGGTGCCGCGCCCGGTGCTGAACCGGGCCCTGCTGCTGGAGACCGCGCTGCCGCTGGCGCCCGCGGTGCTGCTGGCGGGCGCCGGGGGCATGGCGGTCGGCACCGGCTACTGCGCGCTCGTGACCCAGGGGGGAAGCGGCCCGGTGGTCCCCTGGGCCGCCCTGCTGGTCCCGCTCGGGGTGTACGCGTCCTGCCTGCTGGCCGCGGCGACCGCCCTGCCCCTGCTGGGGCGCACGGTGCGGCCCGCGGAGCTGCGGTACGCCTGAGCGCGCGCCCCGGCCCCGGGGGACGGGGGCGCCGGGGCCCCGGGGAACGGGGCCCCGGGGAACGGGGCCCCGGGGCCGGGCGGCGGCCCGTCGCGCCCCGCGCGGACCGGCGAGGGCCCGGAAGCGCCGTCGTCAGGCGGAGATGCCGTCGATCCGGTCCAGGGCGTCGTCCGCGCCGTACGGCTGCAGGTACGGCAGCCAGCGCGGGTCCCGGTGGCCGGTGCCGATGATGCGCCAGGCCAGGCCCGTGGGCGGAGCGGGCTTGTGGCGCAGCCGCCAGCCCAGTTCGAACAGGTGCCGGTCGGCCTTCACGTGGTTGCAGCGGCGGCAGGAGGCCACCACGTTGTCCCAGACGTGCTTGCCCCCGCGGCTGCGCGGGACGACGTGGTCGACGCTGGTCGCGACGCCGCCGCAGTACATGCACCGGCCCCCGTCGCGGGCGAACAGCGCCCGGCGGGTCAGGGGGACGGGGCCCCGGTAGGGGACCCGCACGAAACGTTTGAGCCGGACCACGCTGGGCGCGGGGACGGTGACGGTGGCACTGTGCAGGTAGGCGCCGGTCTCCTCGAGGCAGACTGCCTTGTTCTCGAGGACGAGCACGAGCGCGCGGCGGAGCGGTACGACGCCGAGCGGCTCGTACGACGCGTTGAGGACCAGGACATGCGGCACGGACGGCCTCCTTGTACGCCGGCGGCGCGTGGCTCGCGCCGGGACGATCCGTAGTCAGTTTCCTCTCCTGCCTGGTGGACGCGCCACCACGTCCCGGTAACGGGCCGGGAGTGTTTTCGACCACATCCGCATTCCTCCCCAGGATCATGGCCTGTTCAAGCGCGGGTGAGGACCGTCTCTTCTTCCCACATCACGCGGATCCCCCCACAATGCCCCGTTAGTGTGGTGGTTCTGCCCGCGCCGGTGACCTTTCCGTGACCTTGACCGCCGCACCGGGGGGCGGATCGTGCACCTGGAGGTACCTGTCGTGTCCTTGTCCGCCGTCCTGTCGGTCGACGGCCCGTCGCCCACCCCCTCGGACTCCCCGACCCCGATCGTGCCCTCGCTCCAGGACGCCCAGGAGAGCGCGAGCAACGCCGCCGGCTGGGTGGAGGAGAACTGGTCGACGTGGCTCGCGATCGGGCTCCGCGTCCTGCTGATCGTGGTGATCGCGGCGGTGCTGAGAGTGGTGGTGCGGCGGGCGATCACCCAGCTCGTCGACCGCATGTCGAGGGCCGGCCAGACCGTGGAGGGCGGCGGGCTCGGCGGACTGCTGGTCAACGCCGAGCGGCGGCGCCAGCGCTCGCAGGCGATCGGCTCGGTGCTGCGCTCGGTGGCGTCGTTCCTGATCCTGGGCACGGCCGCGCTGATGGTGCTGGGCACCTTCCAGATCAACCTGGCGCCGCTGCTGGCCTCGGCCGGCGTCGCCGGCGTGGCGATCGGTTTCGGCGCGCGCAACCTGGTGACGGACTTCCTCTCCGGCGTCTTCATGATCCTGGAGGACCAGTACGGCGTCGGTGACACCATCGACGCGGGCGTGGCCTGCGGCGAGGTCATCGAGGTCGGGCTGCGGGTGACCAAGCTGCGCGGCGACGGCGGCGAGATCTGGTACGTCCGCAACGGCGAGGTCAAGCGCATCGGCAACCTCTCCCAGGGCTGGGCGACCGCCGACGTGGACGTCACGGTCCCCGCGGACGAGGACCTGGACAGGGTGAAGGGCATCCTCGTCGAGGTCGCCGAGCGGACCAGCAAGGAGGAGCCCTGGAACGAGCTCCTGTGGAGCCCGGTCGAGGTCCTCGGCCTGGACTCGGTGCTGCTGGACTCGATGGTGGTCCGCGTCTCGGCGAAGACGATGCCGGGCAAGTCCCTGGCCGTGGAGCGCGAGCTGCGCTGGCGCATCAAGCGCGCCTTCGACGCGGCCGGCGTCCGCATCGTCGGCGGTGCCACGGCCGCGGAGGACGCGCAGGCGTCCGCCCCCGACCCGGCGGCCGGCGTCGCTCCCCCCTCGGCCTACGCGAGCACGGTCTCCCCGCAGTCGGTCGCCGCGTCCCCGCTGCCCCCGTCGAACATCACCAAGTGACCGCCCCGGGGGGGGGGGGGGGGGGGGGGGGGGGGGGGGGGGGGGTCCCTCCCCTCCCCCCCCCCCCCCCCCCCCCCCCCCCCCCCCCCCTCTCCCGTACCGCCTCCCGACGCCCCCGGGCCCGACGGCACCCCGTCCGCGGCGGGGCCGGGAAGCTCCCGCGCCCGCCCGTCCCGGGAACCGGGCGGGCTTCCCCGGCGTGTTCGTGGACGGGGGGTGGTGCGGGGCGCGGTCCCCGCCGGAATTCCGGCCATCACGCCGCAATCGGACCAAGATCGTGCCAAGCCCGGTGCGGATGCCGGTCCCGGCGGCGATACTTGCCGCGACGGGTGACCCCGGGGGGAGGTCGAGTGACGCGCACGCCGGACAGCAGCACGGCACCACCGGGCCCCGCCCTGCCTCCGTCCGCACCGCGGCCCGCTCCCGCCCCGGCGCACGCGCCCGGGTCCCCCCGTTCCGCGGCCCCGCCGCCGGCCCCCCGCCGCACCGCCTTCGCCGAGGGCGTGGACCGCCTGCGCAGGGCCGCCACCACCGAACCCGGCCGCCTGCGCGCCATCGGCGCGGTCCTCGCCGCCCTCGTCCTCGCCTTCGGCGCCGTCACCGCCTGGCAGACGACCGACCGCACGGCCGCCGCGGACGCCGTGCTCACCGGCAGCCAGCCGCTCACCTCGGACGCCGCCGACATCTACCGCTCCCTGGCCGACGCCAACACCGCGGCCGCCGGCGGCTTCCTGGCGGGCGGCCAGGAGACCGCCGCCTCCCGGGACCGCTACGAGCGGGGCATCCGCACCGCCGCCGCCAAGCTCGTGGGCGCCGCGGCCAACTCGGAGCCCGGCTCCCCGTCCGCGCAGACGATCGCCCGGCTCAACCGCCTGCTCCCCGAGTACAAGGGCCTGGTGGAGCGCGCCCGCACCTACAACCGCCAGGGCTACCCCGTGGGCGGCGCCTACCTGCGGTACGCGAACGAGAAGATGCAGGAGGAGATGCTCCCGGCGGCGGAGGACCTCTACCAGAAGGAGAACCGGCGCCTGAGCGCCGACTACGCGGACGCGACCCCGTACCCCTGGGCGGCCATCGCCCTCGGTCTCCTCGCGCTGGCCGTGCTCGCCTGGGCCCAGCGCCGCACCTACCTGCGCACCCACCGCGTGTTCAACCACGGCCTGGTCGCGGCCACCGCGACGACCGCGGCGGCCCTCCTGTGGCTGACCGCCGGCCACGGCGTCGCCCGTTCGGGGCTCGACGCCTCCCACGACCACGGCGTGCGCTCGCTCAACGTGCTGCACGACGCCCGCATCGCCTCGCTGAAGGCCCGCGGCAACGAGAACCTCACGCTGGTGGCCCGGGGCGCCGAGACGAAGAGGGTCGGCGACGAGACCGTGGACGCGTACGACCACGACTTCGAACGTGAGATGGACGCCCTCTCCGAGGGCCTCCGGCGGGCGGAGCGGCTCGCGGACGACGACGGCGGCGCGCGCCCGGTCACCGCGGCGGCGGGCGCCGTGGCCGAGTGGCACGAGCGGCACGAGGCGGCCCGCGAGCAGGACGAGAACGGCGACTACCAGCGGGCGCTGGCCCTGGTGATCGGCGCCGAGGGCACCACCGGCGAGTGCTTCGACAGCGTCGACGAGAACCTGGCCGCGGCGCTCGAGCACGAGCAGGGCGAGTTCCGGCGGGCGGCCGGCGACGGCCGGGACGCGCTGACGGGCCTGCCGGCGGGCGCGGCCGTCCTCGCGGTGGCGGGCGCGGCCGGCGCGGTGCTGGGCATCGGCCGCAGGCTGTCGGAGTACCGGTGAGAGGGGGCGTGACGGTGAACGCACGACGTCTGCGGGCCGCTGCGCGGGGCCGGGGCGGGGTGGGCGCGGCGGCCGCCGGGTGCGTCCTCGCGCTGGTCCTCGCGCTGACCCCGGACCGCGTCGGGGACCCGGCCGGCGGCACCGCCGGGGCCACCGGCCGGCCCCTGACCCACACCGCCCCGGCGCCCCTGCCCCATGCCGCCCCGGCCCGGGCGGACGAGGAGTGCGCGGACCCCGAGAAGCAGACCCTGCCCCCCTCCCGCGCGGACGGCGCCACCATCGAGGCGATCAAGAACCGCCGGGGCGAGAAGCGCAAACTGGTCGTCGGGGTCGACCAGAACAGCTACCACTGGGGCTACCGGGACCCCAACAGCGGTGAGAGCGGGCGGCTCGAGGGGTTCGACATCGACCTGGTGCACCGCATCGCCGAGGACGTACTCGGCGACCCGGAGGCGGTCCAGTTCAGGGCGATACCCACCGACCAGCGCATCCCCGCGATCCGGGACGGCCGGGTCGACATGGTGGTCCGCACCATGACGATCAACTGCGCGCGGCTGCGGGAAGTGGCCTTCTCCGCACCGTACTTCAGGACGGGCCAGCAGGTCCTGGCCCCGAAGTCGTCACCGGTCCAGGGTTACGACGGGACGCTCGCGCACCGGAGGATCTGCACGGCGGCGGGCTCCACCGCGTACGCGAAGCTGGAGGAGGACCGCAGGGCGGGCGTGCTCCCGGAGTCCGCCGACATCCGCACCACCGTCCCCAACCAGCTGGACTGTCTGGTGCGCCTGCAGCTCGGCGAGGTGGACGCGGTGGTCACCGACGGCGCGCTCGCGGCGAGCCTGGCCACGCAGGACCCCACGGTCCAGCTCAAGGGCGAGGCCTTCACGACCGAGTACTACGGCGTGGCGATGAAGAAGGACGCGGACGACCTGGTCCGCCGGGTCAACCAGATCCTGGTGGACTTCCGGGCGGACACCGAGGACGGCTGGCGGGCCTCGTACGAGACGTGGTTGTCGGCCACGCTGGGCGGGGATCCATCGAAGTCGGAACCACCCGCACCCGTGTACGCGCGCGGGAGCTGACCCCGGCCCGCACCGACGGGACACCACGACCGCCGACGACCGGCACACCGACCCGCCACCGACCACGGACCGCCACCACGGACCACGGACCACCACGAACCACGGACCGCCACCGAGAACCGAGAACCGAGAGACGACAGCACACCGCAACCCCCCACCAACCCCGCAGCGAGAGGTGATCGATGGGCGACACGGACCCCACCGGGCCGGTGATGGACCGGGACGAGGTGGACCGTGCGCTGGCGCGGCTGGGCGCGGAGCACGAGGCGATCGAGACGTCGCTCCTCGCCCTGCAGGACCACGCGGGCCGGAGACTGCTGGAAGGCGCACGGCTCACCGGACTCACCCAGGAGCGCTGGACGGCCACGGAGGCGGCGATCACGCTGCTGTGGACGTACTTCGACGCGTACACGGACGCGTTGCGCACCGCCCGGGACATCCGGGCCCGCCGCCGCTGGTCCAGCCGTGAGGACCTGGTGGAGCTGACGGAGCTGCTGCGCGGCGAGTGCGTCACGGTGGCGGGTTCGGCGGCCGTCGGCGCGAACGCCCCGGCGCCGGACGGCCCGGGGAGCCGCCTCAGCGAGCGCTACTCCCTGGCGGCCCTCGTCGAGCGGATGAACGAGCTGTACGCGTCCTCGCTCGACGTGGTCGTCGCCGCGGACGTGGTGTGGTCGGCGCTGCCCGCCCGGATCGACCTGCTGGCCGCCGAACTCCGGCGCACCCGCGAGCTCGCGCACTCCGTCGGGGTGCGCCCCGGCGAGCACCCGGCCGGTGACGACCTGGAGCGGATCACCCGCACGCTGACCCGGCTGCGCGAGCAGGTGATCTCCGACCCGCTGGCGTTCTGGCAGCCGGCCCGGGGCAGTTCGGCGCCGGGCGGCGGCCGGCCGGACACCTCGGTGTACGACCGCGAGGCGCGTGCCCTGGAGGACGTGCGCCGTGAGATCGACGCGGTGCTGACGGTCCGCCAGGACGCCGAGAAGCGCATCGTCCGGCTGCGGGACGTGCTCTCCCGCGCGGACCGCACCCTCGCCGAGGCCCGCACCGCCCGCGGCGAGGTGCTGGCGAAGATCGCCGCGACGGAGGTGCCGGCCGTCAGCGGGCCGCCGACCGCGCTGCAGGAGCAGCTGTCGGCGGCCGCCGAGTACCGCCGGCACGCCCAGTGGCACCGCCTGTCGCCCCTGCTGGAGGCCCTGGAGCAGCAGGCGGAGGACGAACTGCTGCGCGCCCGCGAGTCGTTGACCGCGGTCACCGCGCCCCTGGCGGTCCGCGCCGAGCTGCGCGGCCGGCTGGACGCGTACAAGGCGAAGACGGCCCGGCTCGGCCTCGCCGAGGACCCCGTCCTGGTGGAGCGGTACGAGAGGGCGCGCCGCATGCTGTGGAGCGCGCCCTGCGACCTGCGCGCCGCCGAACAGGCGGTGCTGCGCTACCAGCAGGCGGCCGCGGAACTGCTCGGCGGCGCCCCGCGGGTGCCCGGCCGGGACGGACCGGACCGGGGCGCGCCCGACGACCGGAGGGGGCCGGGCGCATGAGGGACGAGGGGGAGGCGGCCGCATGAGCCGGACGGAGCACGAGGGGGAGGACCGGACCCACGCCCGGGACCCGCGCGCGCCGCGGCCCCCCGGCCCGGCCCCGGCGCGGCCGTCCCCGGGCGGCTGCCGGCGCCCCGGCTGCGGCGGCGCGTACGAGGACGTCGGCGGCGGCGAGCTGTACTGCGACACCTGCGGTCTCGCCCCGGTGGCACCGGCACCGGGCTCTCCCCCGGCCGTGGGGGCGCCCCCGCCCGGGCCGGGCGGGGAGCCCGGGGAGGGACTGGTCGGCTCGCTCCCGACCGGCGTCACGGGCGGCGGCCGGGGCTCGCGCGGCAGCGGCACCGGCAGCGAGGGCTCCGGCGGCCGCGGCGCGCGGTCGTCGTCGCAGTCGTCGAGGTCCCGGCGCTCGGTCTCGGGACGGCTCTCCCGCTCGCTGTCGGGCCGGACCACGGGCCGCTCGGTGTCGGTGCGCAGCTCCGGCTCCACCGCCGGCCCCTCGGGCCGGGGCCGGCTCGGCGCCGGGCTGGTCGAGGTGCCGCCGATCCCGCGGCCCGACCCGCGCGCGATGGTGCTGGAGAACCCCGAGGTGCCGGAGCGGAAGCGGTTCTGCTCACGCGCGGACTGCGGGGCGCCGGTGGGCCGGGCCCGCAGCGGCCGGCCGGGACGCACCGAGGGCTTCTGCACCAAGTGCGGCCACCCGTACTCGTTCGTCCCGAAGCTGCGGACCGGGGACGTGGTGCACGGCCAGTACGAGGTGGCCGGCTGCCTGGCGCACGGCGGTCTGGGCTGGATCTACCTGGCCGTGGACCGGGCGGTCTCCGACCGCTGGGTGGTCCTCAAGGGCCTGCTGGACACCGGCGACCAGGACGCGATGGCGGCGGCGATCTCCGAGCGGCGCTTCCTCGCGGAGATCGAGCACGCCAACATCGTGCGGATCTACAACTTCGTGGAGCACCTGGACCAGCGCACCGGCTCCCTCGACGGCTACATCGTCATGGAGTACGTCGGCGGCAAGTCCCTGAAGGAGATCGCCAACGCCCGCCGCACCCCCCGGGGCAGGCGCGACCCGCTGCCGGTGGAGCAGGCGTGCGCGTACGGCATCGAGGCGCTGGAGGCGCTCGGCCACCTGCACGACCGCAACCTGCTGTACTGCGACTTCAAGGTCGACAACGCGATCCAGACCGAGGACCAGCTGAAGCTGATCGACATGGGCGCGGTGCGCAGGGCGGACGACGAGGAGTCGGCCATCTACGGCACGGTCGGCTACCAGGCACCCGAGGTCGCGGAGGCCGGCCCGTCGGTGGCGTCCGACCTGTACACGGTCGCCCGGACGCTCGCCGTCCTCACGTTCGACTTCCAGGGCTACACCAACGTCTACGCGGACCGCCTGCCCGACCCGGACACCGTCGAGGTCTTCCGGCGGTACGAGTCCTTCTACCGGCTCCTGGTCCGCGCCACCGACCCGGACCCGGCCCGCCGGTTCGCCTCCGCGCGGGAGATGGCCGAGCAGCTGACGGGGGTCCTGCGCGAGGTCGTCTCCCTCCGGTCGGGCCGCGCCCGCCCGGCCCTGTCCACCCTGTTCGGCCCGGAACCGCGCGTGACGGACACGGAGTTGTTCCCCCCGCAGGACGGGGACGTCTCCCGGCTGGGGGCCCGGGTGGTCCGGCCGCGCCGGGGAGGGTCCCCGGCGCGGCCGCTGCCCGCCCCCGGCGGCGGTCCCCCCGGCGGCGCGCCCGGCCCGGTCCGGCCGGTCGACGCCCCCGCCGCCGCGCTCGCCCTGCCGGTGCCGCACGTCGATCCCGCCGACCCCAACGCCGGTCTCCTCGCCGGGCTGCTGGCGTCGGCGCCCGGGGAACTGGTCCACGCGCTCGCCGCCGCGCCCGCCCCGTCGACCGAGGTCCGGCTGCGCCGGATCCGCGCCCGGCTGGAGACCGGTGAGCCGGCCGCCGCGCTCCGGGCGCTGCGCACCCTGGAGGAGGAGCACCCCGACGACTGGCGGGTGGTCTGGTACCGGGGCGTGGCCGCCCTCGTCACCGGCGACCACGAGGGCGCCGCGCTCGCCTTCGACGCGGTCTACGACGCCTTCCCGGGCGAGATCGCGCCGAAGCTGGCGCTCGGCCTGTGCGCGGAGGTGCTGGGCCAGGCGGACAACGCCGCCGAGTACTACCGCCTGGTGTGGTCGACCGATCCGAGCCACGTGAGCGCCGCGTTCGGGCTGGCCCGCGTCCGGTTCGCGGCCGGGGACCGGCGCGGCGCCGTGACGGCGCTGGAGTCGGTGCCGGAGTCGTCCATCCACTACACCGCCGCCCGCGTGGCGGCCGTCCGCGCCCGGCTGCGCGGGCGCACCGCCACGCCCGGCGACACACCGTTCCTGGACGACCTGATCGCCGCCGCCGGGCAGGTGGAGGCCCTGGAGGCGTACGGTCTGGACCCGGCGCGGCGCGAGCAGTTGTCGGTCGAGGTGCTGGGCTGCGGCCTGGACTGGGTACTCTCCGGGGGCCAGGGTTCCGCTCCTCCCGCCACCGGGGGACGGACACTGCTCGGCAACGGCCTGGACGAGCGGGGGCTGCGCTTCGGACTGGAGCGCGCGTACCGCACGCTGGCCCGGCTGGCGCCGAGCGGCGAGGAGAGGATCGACCTGGTGGAACGTGCCAACCGTTACCGCCCCCGGACGTGGGTGTAGTTGATGTCGCAGATGCCCCAGCAGGCCGCTCTGTCGAAGTGCCCGAGCTGCGAGGAACCCCTCGAGTCGGGTGATCGTTTCTGCGGTGCGTGCGGATACGACCTGTCCGCGGTTCCCGCACGGCCGACGGACGCGCCGACCATCGTCCTGAACGGCTCGGTGCCGCCCCAGGAGGCGGCGGACCGGGACCGTCCCCGGCCCGCGCCCGGGCCGGCCGGAGGGGAGCCGTCCGGGCCGGCCGCGCACCCCGCCCCCGCCGCGCCCCGCCCCGCGGACCGGGGGACGCCCGTACCGCCGCCCCCTCCGGCACCGCCGGCCGCGCCGCCCCCCGGCGTGCGCCTCGACCGCCCCGCACCGGCGGACCCGCGGCCGGCCGCACCGCCGGACGCCCCGCCGGCCCCCCGGCAGCCCGGCGACGGGCGGTCGCCGGACCGGCCCGACGAGTACCCGCTCCAGGCGCCGGACCCGCGGGTGGCCGCCGAGTCGGCGCGGGCCGCCGGCGCCGCGGTGTGCGTGGCCTGCCGCGCGGGCCGGGTGGACGACGACGGCTACTGCGAGAACTGCGGCCACGCCCAGCCGCGCGAACGGGACCACATGGAACAGGAATGCGGCCCCGTGGCCGCGGTCAGCGACCGCGGCCTGCGCCACCACCGCAACGAGGACGCCTTCGCCGTCGGCACCACCGCGCTGCCCGACGGCACCCCCGCCTGCGTGGCGGTCGTCTGCGACGGCGTCTCCTCGGCGACCCGCCCCGACGAGGCCTCGCTGGCCGCCTCCCGCGCGGCGAACGCGTCGCTGCTCGCCGCCCTGCCGCGCGGCACGCACCCGCAGCAGGCGATGCACGACGCGATCGTCGCCGCCTCCGACGCGGTCAACGCGCTGGCCGGCGAGCCCGCGGCGGCCCGGGAGCACGCCCCGCACCAGAACGCCCCGGCCTGCACCCTCGTCGGCGCCGTGGTCACCGACGGCCTGCTGGTCGTCGGCTGGGTGGGCGACAGTCGCGTCTACTGGGTCCCGGTCGACCGCTCCGCCCCCGCGGCCCGGCTCACCGAGGACGACTCCTGGGCCGCCCAGATGGTCGCCGCGGGCCTGATGGGCGAGGCCGAGGCGTACGCCGACCAGCGCGCCCACGCGATCACCGGCTGGCTCGGCGCGGACGCCTACGAACTGGAGCCGCACACCGCGTCCTTCAAGCCGGACCGCCCCGGTGTGGTCGTGGTCTGCACGGACGGCCTGTGGAACTACGCGGAGTCGGCCGGGGAGATGGCCCGGGTGCTGCCCGCCGACGCCGCCGTGCGCCCCCTGCACGGCGCCCGGGTGCTGGTCGGTCACGCCCTCGACGGCGGGGGCCACGACAACGTAACAGTGGCCCTCGTGCCGTTCCCGGCCGTCCCCCCGGGGGCAGGATCGGCCTGAGGTCCCGCACGGGAAGCCTCTCGCGGGGAGCCTCGACGGACCGGAGGGGACCGGTCCGTCATCCGTCGTCGCCCCGCGCCGCCGGGGCACCTTCAGGGGGAGCGAAGCGGGCATGGCCAATTTCTCGAAATCGAACGTGCCGCAGTTCTCGGTGGACGTCTACCAGAACGAGTACCTGCCGGAGGGCGCCGGCGAGGTCAACGCCATCGTCACGGTGACCGCGACCGGGGGCGGCACCGTCGGCAGCGCGGTGACGGCGCCCCACTTCTACTCGCCCGGCCGGGGGCCGTCGGCGGCGGTGGTCCTGATGGTCGACTGCTCGGGCTCGATGGACTACCCGCCGACCAAGATGCGCAACGCCCGCGACGCGACGGCCGCCGCGATCGACGCCCTGCGCGACGGCGTGCACTTCGCGGTGGTCGGCGGCACGCACGTGGCCAGGGAGGTCTACCCCGGCGCCGGCCGGCTCGCGGTCGCCGACGCCACCACCCGCGACCAGGCCAAGCAGGCCCTGCGCAGGCTGGGCGCGGGCGGGGGCACCGCCATCGGCACCTGGCTGCGGCTGGCCGACCGGCTGCTGGCGTCGGCGGACGTGGCGATCCGGCACGGCATCCTGCTCACCGACGGCCGCAACGAGCACGAGTCGCCCGAGGACCTGAGGACGGCCCTGGACGCGTGCGCCGGGCGGTTCACCTGCGACGCCCGGGGCGTGGGCACCGACTGGGAGGTGAAAGAAGTCACAGGGATCGCCTCCGCCCTCCTCGGCAGCGCCGACATCGTCGCCGACCCGGCCGGACTCGCCGCCGACTTCACGCGGATGATGGAGACGGCGATGGGCAAGGAGGTCGCGGACGTCTTCCTGCGGCTGTGGAGTCCGGTCGGCGCGACTGTGAAATTCGTCAAACAGGTCGCGCCCGCGGTCGAGGACCTCACCGACCGGCGCACCGGGGCCGGCCCGCGGGCGGGCGACTACCCCCTGGGGTCCTGGGGGGACGAGTCCCGCGACTACCACGTCTGCGTCGAGGTCCCGCCCGCGCACCTCGGCCAGGAGATGCTGGCGGCCCGCATCTCCCTGGTGATTCCCCAACCCGACGGCGGAGCACAGAACTTGGGCGCGCAGGGCCTGGTGCGGGCGGTGTGGACGGACGACATGGCCGCCTCGACGTCGATCAACCCCCAGGTCGCCCACTACACCGGCCAGGCCGAACTGGCGGAAGCCATCCGGGAAGGGCTCGATCTGCGCAAAGCGGGGGATTCCGACGGAGCAACGGCCAAACTGGGCCGCGCCGTTCAGCTCGCGAGCGCCTCCGGCAACGCGGACACTGCGAAACTGCTTGCGAAGGTGGTGGACGTGGTCGACGCCGCGACCGGTACTGTGCGACTGAAGACGAAGGTCGAGGAGGCCGACGAGATGACGCTCGAGACCCGGTCCACCAAGACCGTTCGTGTGAAGAAGTGACCCTGACGTGATCGAGCCCGGCCCCTCGGGGCCGGAGAAACCCGGCCGGGACCGGCCGGACAAGGAGAGGGGGAAGCGCCGACATGCCGACCTGCCCGAACGGACACCAGTCGGGTTCCGACGACTGGTGCGAGGTGTGCGGTCACCGCATGGCGGGTGCCGTACCCCCGCCTCCTCCCCCGCCGCCCCCGGCCGGCGGGGGCTACGGATTCCCGCCGCCCGGCGGCCCGGGAGGCCCCGGTGGTCCCGGCGGTCCTGCAGGCCCCGGTGGTCCCGGCGGTCCTGCAGGCCCCGGTGGTCCCGGCGGTGGTCCGGCGGGCCCCGGCGGCTTCGGCGGCCGTCCCCCGGAGCTGTGCCCGCAGTGCCGCACGCCCCGCGAGGGCGCCGCGCCGTTCTGCGAGGAGTGCCGGTGGAACTTCCTGACGAACACGGCGACCTCGTACACCCCGGCCGCCCCGCGTCCGCCGGCCCCCGGCCCGGGCGGACCGTTCCAGCAGTCCCCCGGCCCGTCGTACGGCGGTGACTCCTACGAGTACCAGGGCTCGCGCCCCTCGCAGGTGAACCGGCCCGCCGAGCCGATCCCGCCGGGCCCGCACGGCTTCGGCGACCCCTCGCGTCCGGTACCGCCGCCGCCCGGCCCGGGCGGTCCCGGTGGCCCCGGCGGTCCCGGTGCCCCGCAGGCGTTCCGGTCCGGGCCGCCCGCCCCGCCCGGGTTCCCGCAGGAGACCGGCCGTCCGCAGCAGGGCGGACCGTCCTTCGGCGGCGGTGAGGACGACTGGGTGATCCCCCCGCCGTCCGGCGGTCACGGCGGTCCCGGTGGTCACAACGGACCCGGCGGCCCCGGCGGTCACGGTGGGCCCGGCGGTCACGGCGGTCACGGCGGTCACGGCGGTCCGAACAACGCCGGTCAGCACGGCGGGTACGGCTACCCGCAGCCCGGCGCGACCCAGGCTCCGCCCGGGCCCGGCGGCTTCCCGCAGCAGCCTCCCCGGCCCCAGGGCCCGGTGACGTGGACCGCGACCATCGGTCCGGACCGCGAGTACTTCATGGCGATGATGCAGCGCTCCGGCCCCGAGGCCGCGGGCCTGAACCTGCCCGCGTACTCGCCCGAGCAGCAGCGCACGCTCACCGGCAACCAGATCACCATCGGCCGCCGCCGGCACTCCACCGGCGACACCCCCGACATCGACCTGTCGACGCCGCCGGAGGACCCGGGCGTCTCGCACCAGCACGCGGTGCTGGTGCAGCAGCCGGACGGCGGCTGGGCGGTCGTCGACCAGAACTCGACGAACGGCACGACGGTCAACGGCTCGGACGAGCCGATCCAGCCGTTCGTCCCGGTCCCGCTGCAGGACGGCGACCGGGTCCACGTGGGCGCCTGGACGACGATCACCATCCGCCGGGGCTGATCCAACGGGACCGGCGCCGCGGGCCGCGGCGTCCGCGCCGCGGCCCGCCCCGTCCCCGGTGGTACGGGGGCGGGTGGCCCCAGGGCCTTTCGGCGGGGGGGGGGGGGGGACCACCAGCGCGGTCCTACACACCACAGGGGAGACGGGGCGCAGCGCCCCGCATCTTGCGCTCTTTGTAAGAGGACG
>NZ_JBVITR010000016.1:35629-82303 GCF_055574875.1 Streptomyces sp. NPDC034670 | reverse complement strand
CCCCACCGCCCCCCACCCTTTCTAGGGTGGGCGGGGGGTGGGTCCCCCGGGTCCTTTCCTGCTGGCTCCCCCCCCCCCCCACCCCCCCCCCCCCCCCCCGACGGGAGGCCCTAGGACTCGAGCCCTACGCCGTGCCGTCTGAGACCATGGACGGCGTGACAGAGAATCGGCGCGACACGCTTCAGGAGCAGACCTTCTACGAGCAGGTCGGCGGGGAGGAGACCTTCCGCCGGCTCGTCCACCGTTTCTACCGGGGGGTCGCCGAGGACCCGCTGCTGCGGCCCATGTACCCCGAGGAGGACCTGGGCCCGGCCGAGGAGCGGCTGCGGCTGTTCCTGATCCAGTACTGGGGCGGTCCGACGACCTACGGCGAGCGGCGCGGCCACCCGCGGCTGCGGATGCGGCACGTCCCGTTCAAGGTCGACCGGGCGGCGCACGACGCCTGGCTGAAGCACATGCGGGACGCCCTCGACGAGCTCGGCCTGCCCGAGGAGCACGAGCGCACGCTGTGGAAGTACCTGACGTACGCGGCGGCCTCGATGGTCAACACCCCGGGCTGATCCCCCCGGTGTCCGGCCGAACCGGACGGAAACGTTCCGATCGCATTCCGGAACGTCGTCGCCGGAATGCGATCACAATCCGGTCAAGCCCTCGTTCCCGGCGCTTTCCCGCGACCGGCCGTCTCTGACAACATCACCCGGAGGTCCGGACAACCACGGGGGGAACGGGTGGCGGCCGCAGGGGGGTCGGCGAGGTTCGTCCTCGCCCGCGCACGGGCTCACCGGCCGCTGCTCGCCGCCGCCCTGCTCACGGTCCTGCTGACCACGGCGGTCCTCGCGACCCTCACCGCCTACTCCGCGTCGATCGGCGACGCGGCCCTGCGCCGGGCCCTGACGGACCCGCGCAACGCCGCCGACACCGCGCTCGTCGTCGGGGCCGACGTCCCCGCGGACCGTCGCGCCGCGGCCGACGCCGCCGTGCGCGAGGGCGCCCGCGAGGCCTTCGACGGGCTGCCGGTGACCCTGCGCACCCTGACCCGCTCCGGCCCGTACGCCCTGCCCCGCTCGCCGGACGAGCACGCCGGAGCGGGTGAGCGCGCCGGAGCGGGCGAGCGCGCCGGGGCGGACGACCCCGGCCTGACGCACTTCGCGGCGCTGGACCGCACCCAGGTGCGGATCACCGAGGGGCGGATGCCCCGGGCGGCCGGCCGGGCGACCGTCGAGGCCGCCCTGCCGGAGACCGCCGCCCGCGCCCTCGGCCTGGAGCCGGACGCCCGGGTCACCCTGGCCGACCGGCTGGGCGGGCCGTCGGTACAGGTGCGGATCACCGGCCTGTACCGGCCGGTGGACACCGCCGCGCCCTACTGGCTGCTGGACGACCTGAAGGGCCGCGGGGTCGTCGAGGTCGACTTCACCACGTACGGTCCGCTGCTCGCCCACCCCTCGGTGCTCGACGGGGGCCGGGTCGCCGCCGGTACGACGAACTGGCTGGCGGCGGCCGACTTCTCGGCGGTGGGCACGGAGCGGATCGACGCGCTGCGCGAGGCGGTGCGCAGCGGCACCGCCGCCCTGGCCGGGGACGAGGCGCTGGGCGGCACGGCGACGGCGACGAGCGCGCTGCCCACCGTGCTGGACCGGGTCGAGCGTTCCCTGCTCGTCTCCCGCTCGACCCTGCTGATCATCGCCCTGCAGCTCGTCCTCCTGGCCGGCTGCGCCCTGCTGCTGACGGCCCTGCTGCTGAGCGCCGAACGCGCGGCCGAGACCCGGCTGCTGCGGGCCCGCGGCGGCTCCCGCGCCCAGGTGGCCCGGCTCGCCGCGCTGGAGGCGCTGCTGCTGGCCGTGCCCGCGGCGGCCTGCGCCCCGCTGCTGGCGGGCCCGCTCACCGGACTGCTCGCCGGACAGGGCCCCCTGACCCGGATCGGGCTGGACCTGGACACCTCCGTCGGCGCGGTCGCCGGGCGCGGCACGGTGTGGCTGGTGGCCGCGGGGGTGGCCCTGGGCTGTGCGCTGGCCGTCACGGTCCCCGCGCTCACCTCCTCCTTCGCGGCCGGCCGCGCCGAGCCCCTGCCCGGCGCGGTCCGCGCCGGCGCGGACGTGGGGCTGCTGGCGGTGGCCGCCGTCGCGTACTGGCAGCTGAGCCACCGGCCCTCCGGGGTCGTCGGCCGGGACCTCACCGTCGATCCGCTGCTCGTCGCGGCCCCGGCACTGGCGCTGCTCGCCGGCACGGTGCTGACGCTGCGGCTGCTGCCGCCGGTGGCGCGGCTGGCCGAGCGCGGGGCGGCCGCCGGCCGCGGGCTGCCGGGGGCGCTGGCGGGCTGGCGGTTCAGCCGCCGGCCGAGGAACGGCACGGGCCCGGTGCTGCTGCTGGTGCTCGCCGTGGCGCTGGGCATGCTGGCGGTCGGCCAGGGCTCCTCCTGGGAGCGCTCGCAGGCCGACCAGGCGGACTTCCGGGCCGGCGCCCCGGTGCGGGTGCTCGCCGCCGGGGAGGGCGAGCTGGGCCGCACCCAGGCGTACGCGGCCGTCCCCGGCGTGGGAGCGGCCGCTCCGGCGTACCGCACGGCGGTGACGCTGTCCGGCAACCGGACGGCGACCGTCCTGGCGCTGGACACGGCGCACGCGGCCGGGACCGTGCTGATGCGCCCCGACCTGGCCTCCGCACCGGTGGACGCGCTCCTGGACGGCCTGGCGCCGAAGGGCGGGACGGCGGGCGTGCGGGTCCCGGCGGACACCGCGCGCCTGGCGCTGGCGGCCCGGGTCCGGGGCGCGGCGGCGGGGACGGCGATCGAGGTCAGGGCCACCCTGGAGGACCGCCACGGGACGCCGTACAAGCTCACCTTCGGCCGGCTCCCCGCCGACGGACGGACCCACACGCTCGTCCTCGACCTGTCCGCCGTCGCCGAGGCCCCTCCGGGCGCCCTGACGCTGACCGGGTTCCAGCTCGACCTGCCCCAGCCGGTCGGGCGGGCCGAGGAGCACCGCTTCACCGTGGCCTCGCTGACCGCCACGGACACCGGCGGCCGGGCCCGGCCGCTGGCGCTGCCCGACGGCTCCGCCGGCTGGGACCTGTCCGCGCGGATCGCCGGCGCCGCGTCCTCCCCCGACGCCCGCACCGGCCCGACCCGCCCCCGGGCGGCCGCCGCCTCCCCGCCGGCCTTCACCTACGGCACCGGCTACGTGCCGCGGCGCAGCTCCTGGACGATTCCGCCGCTCACCGTCCGGCTGCGGATACCGCAGCCGGAGACGCCCGAGGTGGCCGCCGTGGCCACCGACCGCTACCTGGCCTCGACGAGCGCCCGCACCGGGCAGCGCGTGGACGTGACGATCGACGGTTCCCCGGTGCCGGTGCGGATCGTCCGGTCGGTGCGGGAGCTGCCGTCCGCGCCGTCCGGGGGGACGGACGACGGCGGGGCGCTGCTGGTCGACCTGCGGTCGGTCAACCGGGTGCTCCAGGCCCGGCACGCCGAGGGCGTGCGGCCCGGCGAGTGGTGGCTGCGGACCGAGCCGGGCGCGTCGGCCCGGGTGGCCGCGGCGCTGCGGGACCGGCCCGACGTCGAGCCGTCGCGGGTGGTGGTGCGGGACGAGATCGCCGCCCGGTTGCGCGACGACCCGTTCGGCGCGGGCCCCGGGGCGGCGTTCACCGCGGCGGCCTTCGCGGCGGCGGCGCTGGCGGCGGTCGGGTTCGCGGTGAGCGCGGCCGGGTCGCTGCGGGAGCGGTCCGCCGAGTTCGCGGTGCTGCGCGCCCTGGGCGCGTCACGCCGGCGGCTGACCCGCGTGGTGGTCCTCGAGCACGGGGTGCTGGTCGCCCTGGCGCTGGCGGCGGGGGCGCTGTTCGGCGCGGTGCTGGCGCGGGCCGTGATCCCGTTGATCACGCTGACCTCGGAGGCCTCCCGGCCGGTGCCGCAGGTGCTGGTGGAGCTGCCGGCCGGGCGGGTGGCCGTCCTGCTGGCCGCCGTGGCCGCGGCGCCGCTGCTGATCACGGCCGTGCTGGCGGTGCGCCGCGCGGACCCGGTGACGTCGCTGCGGGAACGGGGAGGTGAGTGAGGTGGGCGTGCGGTCCCCGGAACCGAGGGCGGTCGCCCCCTGGGTGCGCACCCGCATGCGCTCCGCGCCCGGTGCCGCGCTGGCCCTGGCGCTGCTGGTGGCGGTGACCGCGTTCCTGGCCGCCGTGCTGCCGCGCGCCGTCGACCGGTACGGCGACGCGGGCCTGCACCGGGCCCTGCGGTCAGCCGAGGCCGACCGCACCACGGTGGTGCTGGTCGACCCGCGGCCCGGCTCCGGCATGTCCCAGGAGGAGCGCGAGGCGGCCGTGCGCGCGGACGCGATGCGCGCGGCCCACTCCGAGGTCCTCGGCCTGGCCCCGCGCCCCCTCGCCGTCGACCCGGACCAGTCCGCCCACGGCGTGCGCACCGCCGAGGAGCAGGTGATGGACGAGCCCTGGCTGCCCCGGCCGGACGGCCTGCCCGCGCGGCTCACGTTCGTCGCGCAGAACGGGCTCGGCGACCACTCCCGCCCGCGCGAGGGCCGGCTGCCGAAGGCCCCGGGCACCGTCACCGCGGCGACGGAGAGCATCGAGGGCGCCGTCACCACCGACACCGCCAGGGACCTGAACGTCGAGGTGGGATCCGTCCTGGACGTCCCCGGCGTGGAGCGCGCGCCGCTCAGGATCCGGATCACCGGCATCGTCGAGCCGCGCGACCCCCGCGGCGCGTACTGGTCCACCGACCCCCTGCTGCGCACCCCGAGCCTGACCGTCCTGCCCGGCGACCCGGACCTGCGGGAGTACTGGCTGGGAACGGTGCTGCTCCCGCCGGACGCCGCCCCGGCGCTGCTCGGCACCGCCGCGGAGCCCTGGCGCTACTGGAACCTGGCCCCGACCGTCACCGCCCTGCACGGCCACGACGCGCCGCGCCTGAAGTCCGCCGTCGCGGCCCTGGAGTCCGGCCCGGTCCTCCAGCGGGTGCGCGCCGCCACCTCGCCCGACGTCGCGGCGCGTACCGAACTGGACGACGTGCTCGCCGAGTACACCGCGCTGCGCTCCGCCATCGGCCCGGTGGTCTCCGTCGCCGCCTTCGGCACCGGCACGGTCGCCGCCGTGGTCCTGCTCATGGCGGGCGGACTGGCCGCGGACCGGCGCCGCGGCGAGCTCACGCTGCTGCGCGCCCGCGGCGGCTCCCTGCGCGGCGTCGCCGGCCGGCTGCTCGCCGAGACGGCGGTGGTGGCCGTGCCCGCGGCCGCCCTCGGGCTGGCCGCCGCCTGGCTCGCGGTCCGCGACGCCCGGCCGGCGCCCGCCGCGGCCGCCGCGGGCGCCGTGGCCCTCCTCGCCTGTCTGGCCCTGCCCCTGCGGGCCGTCGCCGCGCACCGGTCCGTGCGCGTGCACGGCCCCCGCGAGGACGTCGCCTCGGCCCGCCCGTCGCGGCGCCGCACGGTCGCCGAGGCCACCCTGCTCGTGCTGGCGGCGGGCGCGGTCGTGGCGCTGCGCACGCGCGGCACGTCGGACGCGGCGACGGACTCCGGCGACCAGCTGGTGTCCCTGGCCCCGGTGCTGGTGGGGATGATCGCCGCCTTCGTGCTGGTGCGGCTGTACCCGCTGCCGCTGCGCGGGCTGGCCCGTCCGGCGAGGCGGCTGCGGGGCGCGGTCGGCCACCTGTCCCTGGCCCGGGCGGGCCGCGCCGCCGGCTCCGCGGTGCTGCCCCTGCTGGGGTTGCTGACCGCGCTGACCACCGCCGCCTTCGGCGGGTCGGTGCTCACCGGTGTGGCCGACGCCCGGGAACGCGCGGCCGTGCTCACCGTCGGCGCCGACGCCCGCGTCGAGTCGCCCCACCCCCTGCCGTCCGACCTGCCCGACCGGGTCCGCCGCGCACCCGGCGTGCGGGAGGTCACCGCCCTGAGCGTCGTCAGGTTCGCCCAGCCCGGGAGCGGCACGCGGACGGTGCCGGTGGCCGGTGTCGACCCGGACGGCTACGCCGCCCTCGCCCGGCACACCGGGATCGGCGCCTTCGACCGGAAGGCGCTGGAGGCGTCCGGGCCGTCGGAGGTCCTGCCCGCCCTGGCCTCGCCCGGGGTCGCCGACCGCCACGGCACCCGGCCCTTCCCCGTGCGCATGGAGGACGGCACCTCCGTCACCGTGCGGATCGTGCTGGTGCGCGAGCGGACCCCCGCGGTCGCCGGGCGGGAGTTCCTGGTCGTGGACCGGTCGGGGCTCTCCGCCCGGTCCGCCCGCCCGACCCTGCTGCTGGTGACCGGCGACCGCCCGGACGGGGCCGCGCTGCGCGCGGCGGCGGGCGGCGGGACACCGGTCCAGCTGCGCGCCGAGGAACGCGCCGGGTACGTCGACTCGCCCCTCCAGTCCGGCGCCGAACGCGTCTACGCCGCGGCGGTGGCGGCGGGCGCCGGCTACGCCGTCCTCGCGCTGCTGCTGACGCTGGTGCGCGCGGCCCCCGAACGGGCGGCGCTGCTCGCCCGGCTGCGCACCATGGGCCTCACCCGCTCCCAGGGGCGCCGCCTGCTCGTCCTCGAGTCCCTCCCGCAGGCGCTGCTCGCGGCACTGGGCGGGGTCCTCACCGCGTGGGCCACCATCCGGCTGCTCTCCCCCGGCATCGACCTGACCGCCGTCGCCCTGCCCGCCACCGCGTCGGCGGCGGGGCGGGCGACGCTGCGCACCGACCCGGTGTCGCTGCTGGTGCCGGCGCTGGCGGTCGTGGTGCTGACCGTCGGGGTCGCGGTGGTGCAGGCCTGGTGGACGGGGCGCCGGGGGTCGGTGCGGGAGCTGAGGGCGGGGGACGCCCGGTGAGGCCGGACGGCGGACGCACGAGGAGACCGGGTGGCGGACGCACGAGAGGACCGGACGGCGCGGGAGGGCGCCCGAAGGCCCCGCCGCGTGCCGGGCACCCGCGGCCACGACCGACCGACTCCCGCCCAGGAGGCGCCCGATGACCTCGAACCCCACCCTGGCCGACCTGGCGGACCGCGTCGCGGCCGACCGCGACCGTCCGGCCTTCGGCCACGACGCGCTCATCACCTGCGACCGCCTGGTCCGCGTCTTCACCGCGGACGGCGTGGAGGTGCAGGCGCTCCAGGGCCTCGACCTCCTGGTGCGCGAGGGCGAGCTGATGGCCCTGGTGGGCGCCTCCGGCAGCGGCAAGTCCACCCTGATGAACATCCTGGCCGGGCTCGACACCCCCACCGCCGGCGCGGCCCGCGTGGCCGGCCGCGACCTGCTCGCGATGAGCGCCAGGGACCGCCTCGCCTACCGCCGCGAGGTCGTCGGCTTCGTCTGGCAGCAGACCTCCCGCAACCTGCTGCCCTACCTGACCGCGGCCCAGAACGTCGCCCTGCCGATGCAGCTCGCCGGCGTGCGGGGCCGGTCCCGCGGCGCGCGCCGCGCCCGTGCCGAGCGCGCCCTGGAGCTGCTCGAGCTGCTGGAGGTCGCCGACTGCCGCGACCGTCGCCCGCACCAGATGTCCGGCGGCCAGCAGCAGCGCGTCGCCATCGCCGTGGCCCTCGCCAACGACCCGTCGGTGCTGCTCGCCGACGAGCCCACCGGCGAACTGGACTCGCACACCGCGGAACAGATCTTCGCCGCGTTCCGCACCGCGAACGAACGGCTCGGCACGACCGTCGTGATCGTCACCCACGACCAGGCGGTGGCGGGCGAGGTCCGCCGCACGGTCGCCATCCGCGACGGCCGCACCTCCACCGAGGTCCTGCGCCGCAGCGAGGTCGACGCCGCCACCGGCCACGAGACCGTGGTCGCCCGCGAGTACGCCATGCTCGACCGCGCCGGCCGCCTCCAGCTGCCCGCCGAGTACACCCGGGCGCTCGGCATGCGCGACCGCGTGGCGCTGGAACTGGAGTCCGACCACATCGGGGTGTGGCCGGACGACAGCGCACGCGACTGAGGGGCCGGACGCGACCAGCGGAACCGGGGGGAACGGAACGAGGAACCGGAAGCGGGGACGGGGTCGGGAACCCGACCCGGAGGACGGAGTCGGGGACCGGACCCGGAGGACGAGGTCGGGGACCGGACCCGAAGGACGGGGTCAGGAACCGGACCCGAAGGACGGGGTCGGGGACCGGACCCGGGAGAGGACCCCGCGGCGGGCTCAGCGCACGCTGAGGCCCAGCGTCCCGAGCCCGCCCTCGAGCCCTCCGCTCCCGCGCACGGCGACCGATCCGTACGGCGTCCGCAGGCGCAGCCAGGCGCCCGAGGAGAACAGCCCCAGCTCCTCGCCGCGCAGGAACCCCAGGGACTGGGCCGCGTGCACCGCCCGCACCGGGAGGCCGGTCTCCGCGACCGTGCGGGACCAGATCTCCCGTCCGATCCGGTCCAGTTCGGCGCGGGTGCGCCGCTGCGGGTCCAGCTCCTCCGTACGGGAGCGGAACTCCGCGACCGAGGCGGCGACGAGCCCCCGCAGGGCCCGGGGCCCCGGCAGTCCGGACTCGGCCCGCCAGCCGCCGCGCGGCGGCAGCACCCCCGCCCACGGCGGCCCGGTCACCGCGCCCGGGACGGCGGCCGTGGCGGCGGCCGGGTCCACCGACTCCAGCAGCTCCCCGGCGGACACGGTCACGTCCAGCGTGACGTCGAGCCCGTGCTCGTAGGGCTTGGCGAGCCGCGCGGCGCGGATCGCGAGCACCTCGAAGGAGGGCGGCCGCCCGAAGACGGCCAGCGCGGTCCCGGCCGCCTGCAGCCGCACCGCGGCCGAGCGGTCGTAGTGCAGCAGCCGGGAGAGGAAGGCCGCGAGGTCCGCGGCCTCCCCCTCGTCGGCGAGGTGGAGCACCGTGCCCGTCATGCGGCGACGGCCTCCTCCTCGTCCGCGTCCTTGTCCTCGTCCGCGGCCGGTTCGTCCCGGTACTCCTGGAGGAACTCCCGTTCCTCCGCGGTGATCCGGCGCGGACGCTGCGCCTCGAAGTCGAACGGCACGATGACCGTCGAGGCCCGGACGTAGACCTGGTCGCCGTCCTTCACCTCGTAGGCGAGGGTGAAGGACGCCGCCCGGATCTCCGTGACCCACAGCTCGACGTCCACGGGCGCGTGCCGGTGGACGAGCTGCCGCTTGTAGTCGATCTCGTGGCGCGCCACCACCGACCCCTGCTGGAAGTCCTTGTCCGGGCGGAACAGGAAGTCGATACGGGCCTCCTCCAGGTACCGGAGGAACACCACGTTGTTGACGTGACCGTACGCGTCCATGTCCGCCCAGCGCAGCGGGCAGCGGTAGATGTGCCGCAAGAGATCAGCCCCGGGTCAGCTTCTTGTAGGTGGCGCGGTGCGGACGCGCGGCGTCCGGACCGAGCCGCTCGATCTTGTTCTTCTCGTACGACTCGAAGTTGCCCTCGAACCAGAACCACTTGGAGTCGCCCTCGTAGGCGAGGATGTGCGTGGCGACGCGGTCCAGGAACCAGCGGTCGTGGGAGATGACCACGGCGCAGCCCGGGAACTCCAGCAGCGCGTTCTCCAGGCTGGACAGCGTCTCGACGTCCAGGTCGTTGGTCGGCTCGTCGAGGAGCAGCAGGTTGCCGCCCTGCTTGAGGGTGAGCGCGAGGTTGAGGCGGTTGCGCTCACCGCCGGAGAGGACGCCGGCCGGCTTCTGCTGGTCCGGTCCCTTGAACCCGAAGGCGGAGACGTAGGCGCGCGACGGCATCTCGACCTGGCCCACGTTGATGTAGTCCAGCTCGTCGGAGACCACGGCCCACAGGCTCTTCTTGGGGTCGATGTTCGCGCGGTTCTGGTCGACGTAGGAGATCTTGACGGTGTCGCCGACCTTGATCGAGCCGGAGTCGGGCTGCTCGAGGCCCTGGATCATCTTGAACAGCGTGGTCTTGCCCGCGCCGTTCGGGCCGATGACGCCGACGATGCCGTTGCGCGGCAGCGTGAAGCTGAGGTCGTCGATCAGCAGCTTGTCGCCGAAGCCCTTGCTGAGGTTGTTCACCTCGACGACGACGTTGCCCAGGCGCGGGCCCGGCGGGATCTGGATCTCCTCGAAGTCCAGCTTCCGCATCTTCTCGGCCTCGGCGGCCATCTCCTCGTAGCGTGCCAGACGCGCCTTGGACTTGGCCTGACGCCCCTTGGCGTTGGACCGCACCCACTCGAGCTCTTCCTTGAGGCGCTTCTGCCGCTTGGCGTCCTTCTGGCCCTCGACCTTGAGGCGGGCGGCCTTGGTCTCGAGGTACTTGGAGTAGTTGCCCTCGTAGCCGTGCAGGCGGCCGCGGTCGACCTCGCAGATCCACCCGGCGACGTTGTCCAGGAAGTACCGGTCGTGGGTGACGGCGACGACGGTGCCCTCGTACTTGGCGAGGTGCTGCTCGAGCCAGTTCACCGACTCGGCGTCGAGGTGGTTGGTGGGCTCGTCGAGGAGCAGCAGGTCGGGCGCCTCGAGGAGGAGCTTGCACAGCGCCACGCGGCGCTTCTCGCCACCGGAGAGGTTGGCGACGGGCCAGTCGCCGGGCGGGCAGCCCAGGGCGTCCATGGCCTGCTCCAGCTGGGCGTCGAGGTCCCAGGCGTTGGCGTGGTCGAGCTGCTCCTGCAGCTTGCCCATCTCGTCCATGAGCTCGTCGGTGTACTCGGTCGCCATCTGCTCGGCGATCTCGTTGAACCGGTCGAGCTTGCCCTTGATCTCGGCGACACCCTCCTGGACGTTCTCCAGGACGGTCTTCTCCTCGTTCAGCGGGGGCTCCTGCAGCAGGATGCCCACGGTGTAGCCGGGGGTGAGGAAGGCATCGCCGTTGGACGGCTGCTCCAGTCCCGCCATGATCTTCAGAACGGTCGACTTACCGGCACCGTTCGGGCCGACGACACCGATCTTCGCTCCGGGGTAGAAGCTCAGGGTGACGTCGTCGAGGATCACCTTGTCGCCGTGCGCTTTGCGCGCCTTGCGCATGGTGTAAATGAACTCAGCCAAGAGAAACCGTCCGGCAGCTTGAAATCTGGCAGTGGGCAGATACACCCCATCTTGCCGCACCGCCACCCCAGGGACGAAACGTAACCGGCCCGACGCCTGCGACCTGCGGTTCCACCGCCGACGGCGGTGACCCGGCCGTCACTGCTGGTCACCGCCGACCGGCCTCGCACGGCCCGGAGACGGCCCCGCGCCGGCTCCGGCCGGACGCGCCGCGCCCCGGCCGCGCCGCCGGCGGCCGGCCGGAACCCCGCGGACGGTCCCGCGGGAGCGGGGGGGGGGGGGGGGGGGGCGGCCCCAGCCCCCCCCCCCCCCCCCCCCCCCCCCGCCCTCTCCCGCCCCGCCCCCCTCCTCGCCCCACCGTGCGGCCCGCCCCACCCCCGTCGGTCCGGGCGGGTCCGGTCGGCCCGGGCGGGTCCGGTGCCGGTGGCGGCCCGCCGGGCTGTCAGAGGACGACCTCCACGTCGTAGGCGCGCAGCCAGGCGTCCAGCTGGAGCGTGGTCTCCAGGGCCGCCCGGCTCATGCCGTGCTCCAGGGCCGCCGCCCCGTCCCGGCGCACCGCCTCCTTCAGGGCCGGCGCGATGAGAGGGCTCAGGGGGCCGGACCCGGTGCGGACCAGGTCCGCCAGGCGCTCGCGCAGCGTCCGGTCGTAGGCCTCGGCCCGGATGGAGGGGTACGGCGTCTTGATCCGCTGGGACACCGCGTCCGGCAGCAGGTCCCTCATCGCCGCGCGCAGCAGGCTCTTCTCCCGTCCGTCGAAGCCCTTCATGGCCCACGGGATGTTGAAGGTGTACTCGACCAGGCGGTGGTCCGCGAACGGCACCCGCACCTCCAGGCCGCAGGCCATGCTCATCCGGTCCTTGCGGTCGAAGAGGACCTGGGCGTGCCGGGTGAGGGCGAGGTAGGTGACCTCGCGGTAGCGGGCCTCGACCGGGTCGGCGACGGACCGGCGGGCGTCGATCTCCGCGACCGCCGTGCTGTGGCAGTCCCGTTCGTACGCCGCCAGGTCCAGCTTGGCGAGCAGGTCGGGGGTGAAGACGACCTCGTTGCCCCGGTAGTTGTGGCGGCCCTCGTGGACCCAGGGGAACGTGGAGGACAGCACCGTGTCCCGTTCGCGCTGCCAGCGGTAGCCTCCGAAGACCTCGTCCCCGCACTCCCCGGAGAGGGCGACGGTGGAGTGCCGCCGCACGATGCCGAACAGCAGGTGCAGGGAGGCGTGTTCGTCGCCCTTGGCGATCGGCAGGTCGTACGCCTCCAGGACGGAGGCCCGCAGCGCGGGGTCGAGCAGGTCGGGCGCCGCGAGCGGGAGCTCGCTGTGGTCGGAGCCGACGTGCTCGGCGAGCAGCCGGGCGTAGAGGTGGTCCTCGTTGGCCCCGGCGCCCGCCGAACCGTCCGGGTCCGGGTCGCTGACCGAGCAGGAGCGGATGCGCCCGAGGCCCTTGGCCCGGGAGACCCGGGCGGCGAGCGCGGTCAGCGAGCTGGAGTCGAGGCCGCCGGACAGGAGCGTGCACAGGGGGACGTCGGACACCATCTGCTGTTCGACGATGTGCTCGAGGAGCTCCCGCACCGTGCGGATCGTCCGGTCGAGGGGGTCCGTGTGCTCGGCGACCTCCAGGCGCCAGTAGCGTTCCTCCGTGATGCCGGAACGGCCGACACGCACCATGCCGCCGGCGGGGACCTCGCGCATCCCGCGGAAGACCGCGTGGCCGGGGACCTTGGCCACGGACAGGATGTCCCGCAGTCCGTCGGCGTCGAGCACCGGCGTGAACTCCGGGTGGGCGAGGATCGCCTTCGGCTCGGAACCGAAGAGCACCCCGGAGGGGGTTTCGGCGTAGTACAGCGGCTTGACCCCCATGCGGTCCCTGACGAGCAGCAGCTCCTCGCGGTCCAGGTCCCAGACCGCGAAGGCGTAGATGCCCTCCAGACGGGTGGCGCACCCGGGGCCCCACTGCTGGTAGGCGCGGAGCACCACCTCGGTGTCGCTGCGCGTGGTGAAGCGGTGGCCCAGGCCGGCGAGCTGGGCGCGCAGGTCCTGGAAGTTGTACGTCTCGCCGCTGTAGGTCAGCGCGGCGCGTGCGCCCGGGGAGTCCTCGGCCGTCATCGGCTGGCAGCCGCCCTCCAGGTCGATCACGGAGAGGCGCCGGTGTCCGAGGGCCACGTGGTCGCTCGTCCACAGGCCGTCGGCGTCGGGGCCGCGGCGGGCCATGGTGGCGGTCATGGCCCGCGCCGTGTCGTGGTCGATCGGGCGGGCGAAGTCGACCCAGCCGGCGATACCGCACATGTTCGAGTACTCCTGGGAAGGTGTCGGGCGTGGTGCCCCGGTCGGACGACGGGGGCCGAAGGGGGCGCGGACGGTCGGACGGTGCGGCCTCAGAGGCGTTCGACGTGGGGCTGCGGGTAGGCCGAGCCCCGGGTGTCCAGGAGCAGCGGCGCGTGCTGTTCGATCACGTCGATGTCGAAGGCCTTGTGCTGCTGGAGCAGCACGGCCAGGTCCGTCCGCGCGAGGGCGGTGGGCAGGTCCGGGTCGGCGGCCGCGACGGGCGTGCCGTCCACGGTCCAGTGGGGTACGTACGGGTCGTGGTAGGACACCTCCGCGCCCCTCGCGCGCAGCCGCCTGACGACGTCGCGGGCGGGGGTCTCCCGGTGGTCGGCGATGTCCGCCTTGTAGGTCACGCCGAGCAGCAGGACCCGGGCTCCGGTGAGCGTCCGGCCCGCGCGGTCGAGGAGGTGCTGTGCGCGCTCGACGACGTAGCGCGGCATCCGCATGTTGATCTCCTGGGCCAGTTCGACCATGCGGAAGGGGTAGCCGAGGGTGCGGACCTTGTGGGCCAGGTAGTTGGGGTCGATCGGGATGCAGTGGCCGCCGACGCCGGGGCCGGGCCGGAACGCCTGGAACCCGAACGGCTTGGTGGCGGCGCAGGAGATCGCGTCCCACAGGTCGATGCCGAGTTCGTGGCAGAACACCGCCATCTCGTTGACCAGCGCGATGTTGACGTGCCGGTAGGTGTTCTCGATGAGCTTGGCCATCTCCGCCTCGCGGGTGCCGACGGCCTGCACGACGCTGTCGACCAGCTTCCCGTAGAAGGCGGCCGCGGCCGTGGTGCAGGCGGGTGAGTGGCCGCCGACCACCTTCGGCGTGTTGCGGATGCCGAAGACCTTGTTCCCGGGGTCCACCCGCTCCGGCGAGAACGCCAGCCAGAAGTCCCGGCCCGCGCTCAGCCCGGACTGCTCGAGGAGCGGCCGCACCACCTCGTCGGTCGTGCCGGGGTAGGTGGTCGATTCGAGCACGACCAGGGTTCCCCGCCGCAGATGGCGGGCGATCATGGCGCAGGCGCTCTCGACCATGGTCAGGTCGGGGCCGCTGTGCGGGGACAGCGGGGTGGGCACGCAGATCACGACCGTGTCCGTCCCGGCGACGACCCGTTCGTCGGTGGTGGCGGCGAAGCCCCGGGCGCGCAGCTCGGCCACGGTGGCGTCGTCGACGTCGTCGACGTGCGAGACGCCGGAGTTGAGCCGGTCGACGGTCGCGGCGTCCCGGTCGAGGCCGACGACGTTCAGGCCCGCCCGGACGGCTTCCACGGCGAGGGGCAGACCCACGTAGCCGAGTCCTATGACGACAAGATCACTGCGCACAGCATTCCCTTTCGGATCGGGGACACCGCCGGGGAGCGGGGCACCGGGGAGGGCGGGCGGCGCCGCGGGCGCGAAAGCGCCGCCGCGGACCGGGCCGCGTTCAGACGGCCCTGGCGCGGACGGCCAGGGCGGCGACGAGCAGGGGCGGGGCGAGCAGGAGCGTGAAGGCGGCCGCGTAGCCGCCGAGCGGGCCGGCGCCCGCGGCCAGACAGGCGTTGAGCACGGCGGAGGCCAGCGCCAGGACGACGACCTGGCCGAGGTTCATGTTGGTCTGCAGCGCGCTGGTGGTGTGGCCCTGCCGGTGCGGCGCGCTGTGCTTGAGGGACAGCACGGTGACGCACGGGTCGAGCAGGCCCATGCCGACCGCGGCCAGCGGCATGGCGGCCGCCGCGACCAGGGGGTGCACGCCGGGGAGGCTTCCCGCGACGGCCAGCGCGACGGAAGCGGCCATGATCAGCGCGCCGACGGTGACGAGGCGGTGCCGGGCGACGTGCTGGAGCGCCTTGCCCTGCACCCAGGAGGCACCCGCCCACAGCACCGCGGCAGCGGTGAACGCCACGCCGACCGTCACCGCGGCGACCCCCCGCTCGGTGATCAGCATCAGCGGGACCAGGGCCTCGACGGTGAAGTACGTGCCCGAGGTGAGGCCGCGCAGCAGCACCGTGGTCGGCAGCCCGCGGGCGCTCCGCCAGGTGCCGGCCGGCAGCAGGCGGGGGGCGAACACCACGAGCAGGGCGATGCCGACGGCGACGAACACCAGGTGGTCCACGTCCCACTCCGACACCCCGTACTGGCCGAGCGCCGCGCCGAGGCTGAGCATCGCCGCCACGAACAGGGGCGGGCGGGCGGCGCGCTCCTCGGCCGGCGGCAGGTCGGCGGGAGCGGCGCCGTCGTCCGCGGCGGGCCGGCGGAGCACGATCACCAGCGCGATCGCGGGCAGGACGGTCAGGGCGGCCAGGCCGTAGAACACCGCCCGCCAGGACCACCACTCGGCGACCACGCCGGCCAGCGGCGGTCCGACCAGCGACGGGATCACCCAGCTCGCGCTCATCAGCGCGAGCATCCTGGGCCGCAGCCGCTCGGGGTAGGACTGGCCGATCGCGGTGGTCACGGACACCGCGACCATCCCGGCGGCCAGACCGTCCACGAACCGGCCGGCCGCCAGCTGCCAGATCGACCCGCTGGAGGCCGACACCAGCAGCGTCACGACGGACAGGACCATGCCGAGGGCCAGCGGACGGCGCGCCCCCGACCGGTCCGCCCAGTGCCCGCCGAGCACCCCGCCCAGCAGGCTGGCGGCCACGAAGCAGCCCGCCACCAGCGGGAACAGGGACACTCCGTCCAGGTCCCGGGCCGCCGTCGGCAAGGTGGGCACCACGGCCAGCGCGGCGAACCCGGTCAGGAACATCACCACGGCGAACGTCGCCGTGGCGGCCGTGTACGGGCGCGAGAAGATGCCCGGCTCGGTGACGGCGGTGGGTCCGGGCGCCGGGCGGCTTTCAGCCATCGCCGCCCCGTCCCGCCGGACCGGGGACGTCGTCGTGGGTGTCGCAGGCCAGCCACTGGGCCTGTGCCCGGGCCCCGCCGCGCACGTCGGCTCCGGGACGCCAGCCGGTCTCGGCCGTGATGAGGCCGGTGGACATGAGGGGGGTGTGCGGGCCGTCCGCGGCGCGGGTGTGCCGCCACGGGGTGCGGCGGGCCGTGTCGGTGACGAGCTGGGCCAGCTCGGCCTCCTCGTAGCGCGCGGACGCCACGTTGTAGACCGCCGAGCGCACGGGGGAGGCCAGGACCGCGGCGAGCGCGCCGGCCAGGTCGCGGTGGTCGACGATCTGGTGACGCCGGCTGTCGAGGAGTTCCATGGGGCGCCGGGTCCAGGCCCGCAGCATCCACGAGGCCAGCACGCCGCGCAGCGGGGCGTGCGGTCCGACCTGCTCGGCGAACCGCACGACCTGGACGGGCACGCCGGTCTCCGCACCCCAGCGCCGGCACGTCTCCTCCGCGGTCCACCAGGCGAGCGCCTCGGCGTCCGCCGGCGGCGCCGAGACGGCGTCCTCGGCGCACTCCTCGTCGCCCAGCCCGCGGTAGACCGCGGCCGAACCGGCGAGGACGAGGCGCCGCACGCCGAGCTTCTCCGCGTCGGCGAGCAGGTCCGGCAGGGCCTGGCCCCCGCTGTGCGGATCACCGAGGTGGACCACCGTGTGCACGTCCGCGCCCAGCCGGTCGGCAGGGGCCGCGGCACATCCCGCGTCGGTGAGCAGACGCGCCAGCTGTTCCCTGAAGGCCGCCGGGCCACCGGTGACCGCGACACCGGCGGCGGTGTCGCGGGGGACGGCTCCGGCGGCGGCGCGGGCCGGGGCCGCGCGGTGTGCCGCCCGGCCCGCGGCGAACGCGGCCAGGGCCAGCGTCCGTATCCGCGGGATCATCTCCATCAGTTCGGCGCCGGTGTACTCCTCGCACAGACCACCGGGCCCCAGGGAGTCCATCACCGTGTCGGCCACCGCCGGGTCGGGGTCCGCCGCCGTCAGGCCCTCGACCACGACGCCGGTGGCGAAGGCCGTCAGCCACACCTGCCGCCGTACGGCGGCCGTCAGACCGTGGCCCTCCGCCGCCCCGACCGCCCCGAGATCGGCGTCACAGCGGTCCAGCAGGCCGACGCGCCGCAGGTACCGGTCGGTGTCCAGGTGCTCCCAGCGCGTCCCGTACCGCACCGCGCACTTGGCCTCCCCGTACTGGTAATAGGGGACGACGGGGAACGAGGAGCATGCGTATGTGGGCGCTTCCACGGCCCGGTCGGAGAAATAGGTGGCGCGCCGCCACCCGTGCGTGCTGTTCCCCGCCAGGCTCGGGACGTCGTCGTGGTCGATGGTGCTGGGAACCGCGATGCGCACCGGAATTCCCAGTGATTTCAGATATCGCTGGATGACGACGTCGTAAGGCCAGCCGTTCCCGTGTGCCGCGGCGAATTCCGCGTATCCGCGGGCTACGTCGGCGGGCATCATGAGCGCGAGCGACGGCACGTGTTCGTCGATCGCGTAGGCCCAGTGCGCTCCGGTGAGAGCACCGAGTCGCACCACTCCGCTGTTTCTTCCCTCCCACCCCTCGTAAAAGGCCACGGCCTCTTCGGGGACGGCGGCGGCGACCTTTTCCAGGTAAGGAAAGAAATCGTCGGCCATCAGGACGTCGTCCTGGAACACCACGTGGTGCGTGGCGTCGTCCCCGACACAGGACCAGGAGGGGTTCGCGGTGCGCAGCGCGGTGGGCGGGCCGGACGGATCCGGGTCCGTGACGACGCGGACGCGTCCTCGCGGGTCGCGCGCCGCGATGGCCTCGGCGGCGGCGACCCTCCTGGGGTGGGTCATCACGGCGCCCGTCAGAGAGATGGGGTGCACGGCTTCCCTTCTGGCCGTTCGGGTCGGGCCGGCCGGACGGCCGGCCCGGGGGTCGGGGACGGTGTCAGCTCTCGGCCGCGGCCGAGTTGCGGACCTGGCGCACGTTCTCGTTGAGACCGTGGTCCGCGCCCTGCTCCCGTTCGAGCCGGATCATGGCGGCGGGGCGGTAGTTGAGGATGTAGGCCCGGCGGGTGCCGTCGGTGGTGTTGCCGCGTGAGCCGTGCAGCGTCGTGCCCGTGTGCGCCACGGCCTCACCGGCCCGCACCGGCACGGGGGTCGCGCCCGGCTCGTCCTCGGAGCAGTCGCACTCGATGTTCCTGCCGTCGCTCGTGGGGCGGTGCGGCCGCAGGGGCAGGCGGTGCGAGCCCCGGACGTACCACATGCAGCCGTTGTCCACGTCCGCGTCGTCGAGCGCCACCCAGATCGACACGGCCCGGTGGTCGGGCATGTCGATCCAGTACGCCGCGTCCTGGTGCCAGGGGGTGGGCACACCGCTGCGGGGCTCCTTGTGGATCATCATGTCGAAGTCGAGCTCCGCGTCCGCCCCGATCAGCTCGCGGGCGAGCGTCAGCGCCCGCTCGTGCAGGGGGAGCTCCCGCAGCGGCGGGTGGAGCGCCGACGGCCACATGATCTGCGTGATGTTCTCCCGGACCCCGTCCTTCAGCGGGACGTGCGAGCCGAGGTCGGACCTCTTGTCGCCGGCCGCTATCTCCCCGCTCAGGAACCGGTCGTAGATGTCGCGGTAGATGGCGAGGTCCTCCGGGGGAATGAGCTCCCCTAAGGACACGAATCCGTCTTCAGTGATTCTCTGTGCAACTTCGGAAGGCGCCTGTGTGCTCACGGTCAACAGCCTCATCCCTCCTTCTCTCACAGCACTCGCATACTTCGGTGCGGAGAAAGGAGTTGTCGTCGAAAGGTGAGTCCGGGAATCAGAGAAAGTTGGTCTGGACCATTGATCAAAACCTTATGAGGAGCCTCGGGAGGAGGTCAACAGTGAGATCCGGACCGGACGCCACAAAGATCACGCCAAGCGTTCCCCGGTAATCCGGAATCCCTGGCGTGCGGACGATCACGGCCGTTACGATCCGGCGCGCCATGCCCCCGGGCGCAGCCCCACCGCGAGGAGACAGACGTGATCGACCCGGCCGAGCCGGCCGCCCCGCTGCGCGTACGCGCGGCGGTGCGTCGCAACCCCTACGCCTACATGCTCGACGACGCCGAACTCGCGGAGCTGCTGCGCGCGCTGGGCGAGCGACGGGCCGCGAGCATCGCCCGCAACCACGCCGCCGCGCCCGGCAGGGCACCGCGCGGCCCCTACCCGCGCCCCGCCATGGGGTTCGTCGTCCTCGACCCGACGGCCGACGCGGGCACCGACCCGGCCGATGCCGTGCTCGGCGCGCTCACCGTCGGAGAGGGGGCGCGTCGCTTCCTCCCGAACGCGGCCGCCAAGGCCGCCGCGCACCGGCGCCTCAAGGGCGACAACGGCACGGCCGTGCACACCGACCCGCACCTCCTCGGCACCGGCGCGTTCCGCTACGGCCACTCCGCCGAGGTGCGCGGCGTCGTCGTCGCCGCCAGCTCGCAGTCCACCGATCAGGACCTGTACGAGGCCTCGCGCCTCGCCGCCGAACTCGTCGAGGAGATCGGCGCCCGCCACCGGGAGTACGAGTGGCGCCGGGGCGAGACGGACTGGCTCTCCGACACCGACGGGCCGCCGGCCGCGTACACCGAGATGATCGCGTGGTTCCCGGACGAGCCGGCCGGCGCCGCCGTCTGACCGAGGCGCCGGGAAAGGGCGGCGGCTCCCCCTTCCCTCCCCGGTCCCTTCCCTCCCCGGTCCGGCCGTCGCCGTCCGGGCGGTGACGGCCGCCCCGTCGCCCCGTGCCACCGCTCCGTCCGCGGGGCCGGACGCCCGTCACGGCACGGGCGAGGTGTCCGGCGGGACCGGCGGGCGGCTGCCGGGGCCCGTGACCGGCCTCGGCGCCCCGGCCGGCGGGGGCCGGGACCGCGCGGGCCCGGCCCCCGCCGCGCGACGGGGTCCCTCGGGTGCTCAGTCCCCGGGCGGGGTCTGTCCGCGGCGGGTGAGGACCAGGCCCGCTCCGCCGAGGACGACCAGACCGATGGCGGTGCCGGCGATCCACGCGGTGGCGTCGGAGGATCCGGTCGCGGCGAGGTTGGTGTCGGTGGACGCGGCCGCGAGGGGGGTGGGACTCGGCCCGCTCAGGGTGTGGGCGGTGGTGCCGGTCTCCGCGGTCCGGGTCCGGCAGTCGAGCATGCCGGTGAACCGCTTCTCGAAGCCGCCCGACCCCTGGACCGTGAAGTCGTACCGCTGGTCCTCGCTCAGCGGAACCGTCACCGTGCGGGTCTCGCCCGGCGCGACGGTGTGCTCCCGGCCCGCCAGCTCGAAGGTGAAGGGTTCGTCGCCCTGGTTGCCGGCGGTGACGTCCACCCCGCCCTCGGCGCAGTTCTCGCGGGCGGACAGGGCCGGTATCGGCCCCTCCTGCGCCCAGGTGACGCTCGCCGTCGCCGAGACCGTCGACTCGCTGGAGCCGGCCAGGATCTGGGTCTGGCTGCGGCCCTCGGAGGCGAACGCCCGGCCGACCGGCACCGTGGTCGAGGCGTGCGCGGTCAGCTGGGCCGTGCCCGCCGCCGCGTCCTCGGGCACGTCGAAGAAGATCCGGCTGCCGTCGGCGGCGGCGGTGACGGGCCTGCCCTCCTCGTCGACGATCCGCACCCCGCTCGTGGCGTCCGCCGGCGGGGAGACCGTCACGCTGTGCGCGTCCGTGCGCACCGTCACGGGGCCGATCCGCTCACCCGGGCGGCCGGAGACCGCCGGCGGGTCCAGGGTCAGCGACGCCCTCGGCTCCGGCCGGTTCCGGGCCTTCTCGTACAGGTAGTCCGCGAGCTGCTCGGCCTGCGGGTCGACGGCGTCCACGTCCACGTCGTCGGAGTAGCGCCAGATGGCCACCTGCGTACCGGCCGCCGCGTCCTGCTCGGTGAGCTGGCCGCGCACACCCGCCTTCTCGGCGAGTGCCGCGAGGTCGTTCACCTGGGGGTAGGAGTTCTGCAGGATCCAGCGGATCCGCCCGGCGTCCTTGTTGGTGCCCAGCGAGGTGCCGCTCCAGGGAGCCTCGTGGTACTTGGCGTCCTTCTGCGTGGGCGTCCGGACGTCGACGCAGTACGTCTGCAGCGTGCCGCCGCCCTCGACGGACATCTCGAACAGGCCCGCCGGCACCTGCTGGTCCCCGGCGGCGCCGCGTATCACGGCCGCCCCGTACGCCTTCAGCCCGCCCACGGTCGCGACCGCCCCGCCCTGCCTCGGCACCGTCTCGTGGGCGACGGCCGTCCCGGCGCCGGTCAGCACGCCGGCGAGGGCGAGCCCGGACACCAGTGTCCCGGCGGCGAGGCGGGTCGCCCCACGTCCACGCGCGGACAACGCAGAGAACGAAGCAAACACCGAATTCCCTTCCGGGCAGGACCCGTTGACGTGAGGGGGGCGGTCCCACCAGCAGAATCACGGCCCCGAGCCTCCCGGGAGCCATGCCCGGCATCCTAAGGAGGCGGCACGCCACGCTTGTTCGATCATCCCGTCGCGAGGGTGATCCGACTCGGAATCGTTATCGCCGAGGCGTCCCCGCATCGATTTGTCGGCACATCAACTCGGGGACGACTCGGTACACATGCGCCGACAAGGCACACTCCGGTCGGCGCCGTCGCCGAGCGGCGTACGACGACGACGGACTCTGACGTCACGTCACCAGCTCCGGGTGAGCGGGGCGTTGGGGTCCGTCCGCTCCGGCCGCCTCCGGTGCGTCGCCGGGCCGGGTCCGCCAGTCGGGCTCGGACCGGTCCGGCGACGCCGCCGGCTCCGGCCGGCCCGTGCGCTTGAAGGCGGAGGTGCCGCGGGCGAGGTCGTGGCCGATCGCCACCGCGTCGATGTCCGCCGACACCCGGCCCTGCTGTCCCTCGCGCAGTTCCGTGCGCACCTTCAGGCGGCCCTGGACGACCACCGGCTCGCCCACCGACAGCGAGGCGGCGGCGTTGGCGGCGAGCTGCCGGTTGGCCCACACCGTGAAGAAGTTGGTGTGCCCGTCCGCCCACGTGCTCTTCTCCCGGTCCCAGTACCGCGAGGTCACCGCGAGCCGGAACCTCGCCGACGGGCCGGACGCCGTCTCCCGGTACACCGGCTGCGTCGCCACATTGCCCACCGCGCAGACCATCGTCTCGTTCATCGCGCTTCCCTCCCCGGGCCGGGCGCCGCCACCGGTGCCGGCCGGATCCGCGTACGGGTCCGTCCCGTACGGCTGCGTCTGCCGCGACGGCCGCACCCCCACGCGGTGCGCCGCCGTCGCCGCGGCGGCCGCGGACCGGGCCGCGATCGCCGCGAAGCCAGACTGCCTCCGCCGGGCCGGGCCCGCCGAGCGCTGTGGACCGTCCCCCGTCTGTGGACATCTCCGTCACCCGGACGGGTCACCCTGGCCGAACAGGCCACCCCCGGACGGACAGGCCACCTCCGGACGGACAAGGCCACTCCCGACGGACAAGGCCACCCCCCGACGGACAAGGCCACCCTCGGACGACCGGATCACCCGCAGCCGACCGGGAACCCCGACAGGCCGGGAACCGCGGCCGGCCGGAACCCTCCGCCCTCCCCTCAGCCCCTCCCGACCCGGGCCCCGGTCCCGGCCCCCACGACCCGCCCGTACTGCTCCCGCACCTCCAGGTACCGCAGCAGCTCCGCCGCCACCGGATCCAGGACCCTGGCCCGGCCGCACCCGGCGGCCGCCTCGCGCAGCCGTCTCTCCGCCTCCTGCCCGTACCGCCGGGCCGGTCCCCGGGCGGCCATGCGGCAGCTCCACTCGACGAGCGGTCCACCGGCGATGCCGAGCACCATCAGCAGCACCGGCACCCCCAGGTTCGGCGACACGACCCCGATGATCTGCCCCAGCAGCCACAGTCCGCCCACGAACTGAAGGAGCGTCATCGACGCCTGGACGAGCACGGCCACCGGCCACCACCCGGGCCTCGGCGGCCTGCCCGGCGGCAGTCCCGCGCGCACGGCCAGCTCGTCCAGCGCCTCTGGCAGCCCCTGGGAACCGCGCACCGCCGCCTCCCGCACCGCCTGCGCCCACGGCGCCGGCAGTCCGGCCGAGGCCCGGTCGGCCACCGTGCGCACGGCCTGCTCGACGCGCTGCCGGGCCGTGATCTCCTCGTCGGGCTGCCCCCGGAGCTGCCGTCCCGTGGCCGGCTCGCCCCGGCCCTGGCACCAGCGCCACAGCCGCAGCCAGGGCGTGCCGCACGCGCGGTTGGCGTTGCGCAGCCAGGCCCGTTCGGCGGCCTCGCCCGCCGCGGTGGCGCCCACGGCGTCCGCGAGCCGGTCCGAGAACTCCTCGCGCGCCTCCTCGCTCAGCCCGGTGCGCCGGCGGGCGGCGTACACGGGCCACAGCCGGGCCGCGGCGACGTCCACGTCGGCGGAGATCCGGCGGCCCGGGGCCCCCCGTTCGGCCACGAAGCGGGCCAGCGCCTCCCGCAGTTCGCCGACCCCGTCGCCGGTGAGCGCGGACAGCGCGAGCACGGTCGCCCCGGGCTCGCCGTACTCCCCGAGGGCGACGCCGTCCTCGTCGAGCAGGCGCCGCAGGTCGTCCAGGACCTGCTCGGCGGCCTCCCCGGGCAGCCGGTCGATCTGGTTCAGGACGACGAACATGACCTCCGCGTGGGCCGCCATGGGCCGCAGGTAGCGCTCGTGCAGCATGGCGTCGGCGTACTTCTCGGGGTCGACGACCCAGATGACCGCGTCGACCAGCGCCAGCACGCGGTCCACCTGCTCGCGGTGGAGCACGACCGCCGAGTCGTGATCGGGCAGGTCGACCAGGACCAGGCCGCGCAGCCGCTCGTCCGCGTCCACCGTCGCCTGCAGCGGACGCCGCCGGAGCCGGGGCGGGATGCCCAGCCGTTCGATGAGGCTCGCCGCGCCGTCGCTCCAGCTGCACGCGATGGGCGCGGCGGTGGTCGGCCGCCGCACCCCGGTCTCCGAGATGGCCACCCCGGCCAGCGCGTTGAACAGCTGGGACTTGCCGCTGCCGGTCGCGCCCGCGATGGCGACGACGGTGTGCTGCCCGGAGAGCCGGCGCCGCACGGCGGCCTCCTGCAGGACCCGGCCCGCCTCCGCGAGGGTCCGGTTGTCGAGCCGGGCGCGGGAGGACCCGACCAGCTCGCGCAGCGCCTCGAGCCGCAACCGCAGCGGCGTGTCGTACGCCAGGGGGGGCACGTTCTGCGGCCCGGGGCTCCGGGACTCCCCCACGGCCGACTCCCCCTCCCCGGCGTTCCCGGTCACCCGCCGCGCGATCAGCCCGTCGCCCCAGGGGGCCGTGTCGGTCCCCGTGCGGCGGGCGGGGCCCGCCGGTCCCGCACGGTCCGCGCGGGACGGGCCCCCGGCGGTGTCGTGGCCGCCCTCCCCGGACGACCCGGCCCCTTCACGACCGCCCTGCCCGGCACGACCACCTTCCCCGGCACGGTCGTCGCGCCCCGGGCGGTCGTCGCGTCCCGGGTGGTCGTCGCGTTCCGGACGGCTGTCGTCGCGCGAGGTGTCCCCCCGGCGGTCGGGGTGCTCGGCGTGCTCCTGGTCAGTGACGGCGGTCACCGGTCACCTCTCCTTCTGCAGTACGGACAGCGCGGCGATGAGTTCGGCCTGGGGTTCCGCGTGCACCTCGAGCGCGTCGAGCGGGGCGAGCCGGCGCTCCCGTTCGACGCGCAGGATCCGGTCCATGTGCTCGATGAGCAGCCGTCCGCCCCGGTCGCGCAGCCGCAGCGCCCCGTGCGCGCCGATCCGCTCGGCGAGCCCTTCCCCCGCCGCGCGCGTCCGGCGGCCGCCCAGCAGCACCGTGGCGACCAGCGCGGTGACCGTCTCGGGGTCGGGGGCGACGCTGCGGTCCAGCTCGCGCGTCTCCTCCTCGACGTACTCCTCGAGCTCCCGCCGCCAGCGCCGCACGGCGAGCCCGACGCGGTGCTCGACGCTCTCCGGCGAGGAGTCCCGGGCGGCGAGCTCGGGGGCGTCCGCCGCGGGTTCGCGCCGCCAGGCGTCGTCGATGCGCTCGTCGGCGGCGGCGACGGCGCACAGCAGCAGCGTGCTCAGGCTCTCCACCAGGGCGTCGAGGAGTTCGCCCGGGGTGCAGTCGAGCGGGAAGGCGCGCCACCGCTTGAGCGCGTCCCCGGAGAGGACGGCTCCGGCCTGCAGCCGGCTCCGTACCCGCGCGTGCTCGCCGTCGTACGCCCCGTCGACGGCCGCGGTGAGCCGCAGCGCGGCCGCGTACTGCGCGGCGGCGGCTCCGGCCAGTTCGGGCATGCGGGTGTTGAGGGAGTCGAGGACGCCGTGCGCGGTGCGCGCCAGGACCTGCTGCCGGGCGGTGGGATCGTGCGTCTGGTGCACGAGCCAGGTCCGCAGCGACGCCACGGCGGTGGCGGGCAGCAGCCCGCCGCCCCAGGCCGACTCGGGCAGCTCGGGCACGGTGAAGCGCGGTACGTGGCCGAGGCCGGCCTTGGTGAGCAGGGCGCCGTACTGCCGTGACACCTCGGACACGACCTGGTGGGGCACCCGGTCCAGGACGGTCACCAGGGTGACGTCGTACTCCTTGGCGGTGCGCAGCATGTACCAGGGCACGGCGTCCGCGTAGCGGGCGGCGGTGGTGACCATGATCCAGACGTCCGCGGCGCAGATCAGCTCGGCGGCGAGGACCCGGTTGTCGGACAGCAGGGAGTCGATGTCGGGCGCGTCCAGGAGGGCCAGCCCGGGGGGCAGCGTCTCGGCGGTCTCGACCCGCAGCACGCGCGCGGGGTTCTCGCCGGGGAGCAGCAGGTCCTCCGACGGGTCGCGGTGGCGGGACACCCACACGCGCGTGAGGTCGGGCAGCACCCTCATCCCGCTGAACCAGTGATGGTCCTCCGGGTGGCAGACGAGCACCGGTGTCCGTGTCGTCGGCCGCAGCACACCCGCCTCGCTGACGCGCCGTCCCACGAGGGAGTTCACCAGGGTGGACTTCCCGGCCCCGGTGGATCCCCCCACGACGGCCAGCAAGGGCGCTTCGGGATCTCTCAGCCGGGGCACCAGGTAGTCGTCGAGCTGCGCGAGCAACTCGTCGCGGTTGGCACGCGCGCGTGGGGCCCCCGCCAGGGGCAGCGGGAAGCGTGCGGCGGCGACACGGTCGCGCAGGGCGGAGAGTGCGTCGAGCAGCTGAGGCCGTACGTCCAAGGTCACCACATGCGAAGAATGCCCAATTTTAGGGGAATTCTGAAACATATGAGCATGTCTGCGTGCCGACAGGACACAAGGGGCGGAGGTGACGTCCGGGACGCGGACGCAGTCCAGGCATAACGAGTACACAACACCCGATGCGTGAGGCGCCGAAATCGGTGCACGATTCGTACCTGCCTGCGATTATCAGGACCGCTTCACCGAACCTCCACACCGAGCCACGGAGGCGAGGCGATCGGGGCAAGGATGCGGGGAGCCCTATCCTTGTCCCCGGCAGCGTCGGGGAACGGCCCACTCCGGGCACCACGACGACAGGCCGTCACACCGGCCCCCGTAGCTCAGCGGATAGAGCAGGCGCCTTCTAAGCGCTTGGCCGCAGGTTCGAGTCCTGCCGGGGGCGCAAACCCATCTGACCAGCGGAAACGCTGGTCTTTTCCCTTTTCGGGGGGATGGGGCACGCCCCGGGCCGAGCGCCTTCCCGCCCACCGCCGGGTTCCGGTCGACGGGCCGCCATGTCGGGATCGCCCACAAATGAGTGGTTCCACCCCAAAGGCGGGTTTATCGGCAATCATGGACGGGTTCATCGCCGTTCCCTCTGTCCCGGAGTCGCGCATGCGCACTACCGCCACCATCCCCCTGGGCGCACCGAACGCACACCGCCACGGTTCCGCCCCGCCCGCGTCGGATCAGGTCGAGGAGCGGAGTCTCACCTTCGAGGGCTTCGCGTACACGTGCCGCATCGTCCACCAGAACGCTCCGCGGACCGTCCCGCTGGTACTGCTCGGGGGCTCGTCCCAGAACAGGCACTCCTGGCAGGGCCACGAGAGATGGCTGTCACCGCTGTGCACGCTGGTCACCGTGGATCTCCCCGGTTACGGCAGCTCGGACTTCCTGCCCGCCCGGTACGGCATGGACTTCCTCGCCGCCGCGGTCAGGCACATGCTGGTGAGCATCGACATGCCGCAGGTGAACCTGTTCGGGGGCTGCTTCGGTGAAGTCGTCGGCCTCCGCTTCGCGCAGCTCCACCCCGAGTTCGTCCGGCGCATCGTCTTCTGCGGCGCGGCGAAGCGCCTTCCCGGGATCTACACCGACGCGGTGCCGCGCCTGTCGCAGGCGCTCGAACGGGGCGACGCCGAAGGGGCCGCCGACGGACTGGTGCACCTGTTCATGTCGAACCCGGGGGCCGGCCGGGTCCGCAAGCACGCGGTGGTCGCCCGCCTCCTCCGTCACCAGTTCCTGAACCAGACGCCGGACGAGGTCAGGAAGGCCGTCGAGCACAACACCCGGCTGCTGTCGCACGGGTGCTACGAGCCCCTGCCCGTCCCCGAGGTGCCGGCCCTGGTGTTCACGGGGGAGTACGACACCCTGTGCACCCCGCAGATGGGCCGTGAGCTCGCCGCGACGATGCCCTCGGCCCGCTTCACGACGGTCAGGGAGGCGGACCACCTGGTCACGGTCGAGCGCAGGGAGGAGTCCGCCGAACTGATCGGCCGGTTCTGCACCGACCTCCCCATCGACGACCTGCCGTACTGCACCGCCGTGGAGTCACCGGGCGCCGAGCTCGTCGGCGCGACGGCGTGCCGGTGACGGACATACGGGGAGTGGCCGGAACCCGATGTCGGGTTCCGGCCACTCTCCGTCGTACGGACGTCTCCGCGGTGCGGGACGTCAGGGTCCCTAGCCCGGGAGGGTGACGCTGCTCGTGCAGGAGACCTCGGGTCCGCCGGAGCAGGTCTGCCTCGAGTCGTTGACGAAGCGGATCTTCCCGTGCTCCTCCGACGTGACCTCGTGCTCACTCACCTGCTCGCAGCGGACGGTGCCCCGGCTGTCCTTGACGCAGTTGCCCGGGTTCTCGGCACCGACGGCCTGGACGGCACCGGCGCCGATCAGGGCGAAGCCCCCCAGGACGCCCGCCACCGCCGCCATCTTCTTCGACTTGAACATCTACCTGTTTCCTTGACGGTCGACCCGCCGCCGGGCGGCGGAGTCGTTCCGGATGACTGGACCGGTCACACCGGCCAACGAGTCGGGCAGGCCCGGGACCCGACCACCTGGGTTCGGGTCCCGGGACCTGCCCGGATCACGTGCTGGTGATCACGTACTGGTGATCACTTGCCGCCGATGGTGAAGCTGGTGCCACAGGCCACGGAGTTGACGTCGTTGGTCTCCTGGGTGTTGAGGCCCAGGATGGCGATGCCGACGTTGACGTCCTCGATGTTGATGAGGCCCTCGGTGGAGTTGTCCTGGGCGCAGGTGGTGGCCTGCTCGTTCTTCAGCTCGAACTCCGGCTTGTCACCGGCGTGGCTGACGCCGGCGCCGAGGAAGCTGACACTGCCGAGCATGGCCATCACGACGGCGGCCTTCTGGTACTTGCGCATTGCTTCTCCATTCTCGTCTGACACGTTCCGTATGGATCGCATCACTGACAGTCGCTAATCTAGGCGACGTTTTGCGGCAGTTGGTAAGTGAAACGCCGAATCGCGCCTTTTTCTGCAAAGAGGTCGTCGAGCCTCACTGACGAGGCGTCAGAACTCCGCGCCGTCGACGGCGGCGCCGTTCGTGCACGAGAGCTTGGGGGCCGAGCCGGAGCAGGCCACCGTCGACTCGTTGACGAAGCGGACGCTTCCGTCCCGGCCGGCCGGAAGCCGGTACTGCTTCGCCTGCTCGCAGCGGACGGTGCCCCGGCTGTCCTTGACGCAGTTGCCCGGGTTCTCGGCACCGACGGCCTGGACGGCACCGGCGCCGATCAGGGCGAAGCCTCCCAGGACGCCCGCCACCGCCGCCATCTTCTTCGACTTGAACATCTACCTGTTTCCTTGACGGTCGACCCGCCGCCGGGCGGCGGAGTCGTTCCGGATGACCGGACCGGCCACACCGGCCGACCGGCCGGGCGGGCCCGGGACCCGAGCGCGTGGCTCCGGCCCCGGGACCCACCCAGATCACCTGCCGGTGATCACTTGTGCTTGCCGCCGAGGTTGAAGCTGGTGCCGCAGGCGACGGAGTTGGCGTCGTTGGCCTCCTGGGCGTTGAGGCCCAGCAGGGCGGCGACGCCCACGTTGACGTCCTCGACGTTGACGAGGCCCTTGGTCGAGTTGTCCTGGACGCAGGTGGTGGCCTGCTTGTTCTTCAGCTCGAACTCCGGCTTGTCACCGGCGTGGCTGACGCCGGCGCCGAGGAAGCCGACACTGCCGAGCATGGCCATCACGACAGCGGCCTTCTGGTACTTGCGCATTACCTCTCCGTTTCTCGAGTAGACACAACCCGTGGCGGGTTGGTCACTGCCAGTGGTTAACGTAAGGGAGGTTTGCGGCTCTGGGTAGGAGAAACGCCCATATGCGTAAGTTTCTTACGAAGTTGCAGGTCGCAGGGTTGCCACGCGGGGACACGCGGGCGGATCGGGCGGGTCGCCCCGTTGCGTTCTCGTGGCCTTGCAGGAGGGCCGGCGGGCCCGGCCGCCGCCTGTCCCGGCGCGGTGCCCGGTCGTTCGCGGGCGGCGGGTCCGCAGGAAGCGGATGCGCGGGAGTTGCCCCGACGCCCGCGGCGGTACCGCACCGGCGTCCCGTCCACCGCGCTCCGCGGCGGACCCCGAGGGCCCCGGCGCGCGGACGCGCCGGGGCCCTCCCCCGTGCACCGTGAACCGGGCCCTCCCCCGTGCACCGCGGACCGGGGACCGCGTCCCCTCACGCGTAGCGGTAGATCCGGCCGACGTCCTCCAGTTCGGCCGGTGTCACGTCCCACGGCGGCAGCCGCTCCTGGCGCGCCACGATCCGGCCGCGCTGTGCGTCGCCGGGGCCCGGCGCCGTCGCGGGCAGGTAGCGGGCCCCGCGGTGGCGGAGCTGCCAGCGGTGCCACTGCAGGTCGACGAAGGCGTGGTGCAGCCAGAAGACGGGGTCGTTGACCGAGGCGGCCCCGAGCATGTCCCCGCCGACCCAGCGGTGCACCCGGTTGTGGTTGCGCCACGAGGCGCTGCCCCGGCCGGTGCCCCAGCCCTCCATCCGGTTGCGGAAGCCCCGGGTGACCGTCGAGTCCCAGGGCGCCGCGTCGTAGCGGGGCTCCTTCAGCGCCCATTCCAGATCGTCCCGGGTGGGCAGGTCGATCGGGGCGCTCTTGCGGCCGAGGTCCCGGGTGAGGAACTCCCCTTCGACGACGCCCACCCTGATGGCCCAGTTGCCCTCCCGGTGGGCGAACGGACCGGTGGTCACCCGGTGGTCGGAGCGGCGTCCGTCGCCGCCGAGGAGGTCCGCCGTCCACGGGGTGGAGCCGGCCGTGCGGTCGCGGGTCCAGTCCCAGTACGGCAGGGTCACCGAATCGTCCACCCGGCGCAGGGCGTTCTCCAGGTCGAGCAGGAACCGGCGGTGCCAGGGCAGGAAGGAGGGCGCCATGTGCGCGGTGCGCAGTCCGCGCTCGCCGTCGGCGGCGTAGTACGTGAGGTGCGTCCGCACGAACTCGTCGTACTCGCCGCGCCGTTTGACCTCCAGCAGCGCGTTGACGAAGCGGCGTTTCTCGCCGGCCGTGAGCGTGCCGGCGTCCTTACGCACGTACGTCATGCCGGCTCCCCCCGTGCGGGTGTGCCGTGCCGTCCGCGGGGGCGCGCAGCCGCCGGCCGGGGGCGAGGGCGTCGACGGCCGCGCGGGCGGCCTCGAGCGGCGTCCGGTACGAGCAGTAGTGGTCGACCGTGCTCAGCCAGGTGCCGTCGGCGCGGCGCATCAGGTGGAGGGGGCGTCCGTCGACGGTGACGTGCCACCGGCCGTCCCCGGCCGCGCCGCGCGCGGGGATCCACACGCCCCGGATGCGACGGCCGCGGTGGAGCACGTCGAAGGGCGCCCGGTCGGGGAGCGCCCGCCCGGAGCCGGTGCCGGCCGGGGTGCCGTCCCCGCGGCCGGGGGGACGCGGGGAGCGGAAGGCGGCGAGCAACGGGGTCAGGCCGGCGGTGAGGGCGCAGGCGCGCAGGCCGCGCGCCACCTCCCGCCGGGTTCTGCCCACCGGACCGGGGCGCGCCGCGCCCGGTGTCGTCTCCTCGGCACCCGCCGGTGCCGCGCCGGAGCTGATGACCATGGTCCTCTCCTCGTTCGTGTGATCGCTCGTGCGATCGTCCGTAGCGGTAACCGCCGGACGCCTCGCACGGTCACCCCCGGCACGAGGACGGTGGCCGTGGACCGCGGGAGCGGCCCGGTCGACCGGTCACACGCGAAGGCCGGCCCGCGGTCTCACCACGGGCCGGCCTTCGCGGACGTGACTCGGTGTCAGGCGCGCAGTCCCAGGTCGCCGTGGACCGGCTTGGCCTCGTTCACCACGGCCATCGCGTCCTTGGTCGTCTGGAGCACCGTGCCCTCGCCGCCGAGCAGGTTCGGGTCCTCCTCCACCGGCATCAGCTCGAAGGGGACCGCGGTGCGCAGATCGGTGTCGAGGCCGGTGGCCGCCAGGTCCTTGCCGTCCGCGGCGTACGAGGGCGCCGCGACGGCGGCGGCGATCAGGGACCCGGCGAGGACGGCGGCAGCCTTCAGGGACTTCATCGTGTTCCTTTCTTCGGCGACGCGGGTCGCCGGAGGTAAATCTGTCGTCGTGCCTAACGACCCCCGGCCGGAGCGGAAACCGGGAGGGCGAAGATTGACGAGTCCTCATATGAGCGCTTAGAAAGCCCGGTCGCGCCGTACGGCTCACGGGGCCGCCCGCGGCGCCCGCGGCAGCGGTGCGGGCGCGGGGAGGGCGACGCCGGGAGCAGCGGGACCCGCGTCGCCGCCGGCGTCGTGCCGGCCGGGGCGGGCAGGGTCGTCGCCCGTGCTCCGGGGGCCTCGCCCGCAAGCGGTCGTGCGCCGTTCGCGATCCGCCGTTCACCCCGCCGTCCGACCGGTCCGGCCGGACCCGGCCCCGCTCCACGGCACGACGGTGGCCGACGGCGGTCGACTTCACGGTTTCAACACACATGCCGCCATTGACTTAATTTCGGTGAATTTGTCCGTTTGCTGACTAGAGTTGCGAACCGCCTCACGCCCTCCTCCGGGCGAACGCGGCGCACTCGTCCCGCTGCCCGTCGCCCCGCCCCTTCCGAAAGGCTCCGACCGTCATGCGCCAATCCCTGGGCCAACTGCTTCGTCACGCGACGGTGTGTGTCCTCGCCCTCGCCGCGGTGTGGGCGCCCTGCGGCTCCCCGGCCGCCGCGCCGGCCGCGCCCGCGCCCGAGGCCACCGGCCTCGCGTTCGAGCAGCGGTACCGCGCGCTCCAGCACGGCGGCATCACGCGCGCCGCCAACACCTCCATCACCTGCCGCGCCCAGGTGTCCTCCTGCCGGGACGTGCAGACGGGCGGCCAGGGGGTGAACGGCGACTTCGACATGTTCTACGTCGACGTCGACAGCGACCCGAACACCTACAACTCCTCCCGCGCGGAGGTCCTCCTGCCCGCCGGCTCCCGGGTGACGTACGCACGCCTGTACTGGGGCGGCAACCTGCGCGTGGGCGAGCAGAAGCCGCTCGAGGACAACGGGCGGGTGCTGATCGCCGAGCCGGGCGGGGAGTACAAGGAACTCCTCGCGGACACGGTCGTGGGACACCGCGCGGCGGACGGCGCGGACGCCTTCCAGGCCTCGGCGGACGTGACGCGACTGGTGCGGGACAGCGGGCCGGGCCTGTACACCGTGGCGCAGGTCAACGTGGCCATGGGCCGGTCGGCGGCCGGCGCGTGGGGCGGCTGGACGCTGGTCGTGGCGTACGAGAACCCGGCGGAGCCGCTGCGGCACCTCGCGCTCTGGGACGGCTTCGCGCCGCTGATGGGCCGCGGGGAGACCCGGATCCCGCTGCGCGACCTGGGCTTCCCCGCGGGCGCGGGGGGCCGGGCGGGCCTGGTGGCGTACAACGGCGACCGCGGGACCCGCGGCGACTCGCTCGTCCTGACCACCGGCGGGTCCGCGCCCGCGACCACCGCGCTCGCCGACCGCGTCAACCCCGCCGACGACGTGCTGAACTCCACCATCAGCGACCCCGGGACCTCCCCGACGCGGGTGCCGGCGTACGCCCACACCCTCGGCTACGACTCCGACGTGTTCGACCTCGCGGGCGCCCTGCCGCACTCCGGTGACGAGGCGACCCTCCGGTTGACGTCCCAGCGGGACGCGGCGTGGGCCGGCGTGCTCTTCGCCGCCGTCGACGCCCGGCGGTGAGCGCGCCGCGGCCCGCCCGGGGTTCCCTCGTGAACCCCGGGAGCGGGGAAACCACGTGCGCGGGCCCGTCGCACGCCGACCGCCGGCCGCGGATCCTGCACCTCACCCAGCCGGTGGAGGGCGGGGTCGCGCGGGTCGTGACGGACCTGGTCCGGGCCCAGCTGGCGGACGGCCTGGACGTCGCCGTGATCTGCCCCGGCGGTGCGCTCGCCGACCGGCTGCGGGCGCTCGGCGCACACGTGCGGCACTGGCGGGCGACGCGGTCGCCGGGCGCCTCGCTCGTCAGGGAGGTACGGCAACTCGCCCGGCTGATCGACGAGGTGCGCCCCGACCTGGTGCACGCGCACAGCGCGAAGGCCGGGCTCGCCGGGCGCCTCGCGGTGCGCGGGCGGATCCCGACCGTCTTCCAGCCGCACGCCTGGTCGTTCGAGGCGGTGGACGGGGGCACCGCGGCCCTGGCGCTGCGCTGGGAGCGGTGGGGCGCGCGGTGGGCCGGGCGGGTGGTGTGCGTGAGCGAGGCGGAACGCGTGACGGGCGTGCGCGCCGGGATCGCCGGCCGGTGGGCCGTGGTGCCCAACGGCATCGACCCCGAGCACTTCCGCCCGGCCCCCGCCGACGCCGCGCGGGCCGGGCTCGCACCGCTCGCCGGTCTCCCGCCGGGGGCGCCGCTCGCCGTGTGCGTGGGCCGGCTGTGCCGGCAGAAGGGGCAGGACGTCCTGCTGCGCGCCTGGGACGACGTCGTGCGCCGGGTGCCCGGCGCCCGCCTCGTCCTGGTCGGCGACGGACCGGACCGGGACCGGCTGCGCGCGCACGCCCCCGCGTCCGTGCTGTTCGCGGGGGCCGTCGGCGACCCCACCCCCTGGTACCGGGCCGCCGACCTCGTCGTCCTGCCGTCCCGCTGGGAGGGGATGGCGCTGGCCCCGCTGGAGGCGATGGCCTGCGGGCGGCCCGTGGTCGTCACGGACGTCGACGGGGCCCGCGAGAGCCTGCCGCCCTCCTTCGCCGCCCGCTGCCTGGTCCCGCCGGAGGACCCCGGGGCGCTGGCCGGCGCCGTGGGCGGGCTGCTGCTCGACCCTCCGCTCCGCGCCTCGCTCGGCGACCTGGGCCGCCGGCACGTGCTGTCCCTCCACGACGTGCGGCACACCGCCGGGGCGGTCGCGGACGTCTACCGCGACCTGCTCGGCACCCGGTCCGCTCCCGCACGGGGGTGGCCGTCCCACGGGGCCGGGCCCGCCGGGGACCACCGGACGACACAGCACACCGAGCCATCCGAGCACAGGGAGTCCATTCACTCGTGACCGCCGAACGTACCGTGCCCTCCCCCGGCGCAACGCCACGGGAGCACGGATCCGCACCCGTGTCCGTCATGCCGCCGCGCGGCACCGACACCGGCAGCACCGGCCCCGGCCTCCGGCCTCCGGCCGCACGGCCCCCCGCGCGGCCGGCCTCCTCGGTCCCGCCGCGCGTCGCGGACGGTGCCGCCGCCCTGCTGGGCGTGCTGGCGCTCACCGGCGCCCAGCGCCATCCCCTGCTCGTCGTCCTGCTGGTCGGCACGGCGCTGCTGTGGCGCCCGCGCGCCGGCGGCCCGCCGGCGGCGGGGCTGCTGGAGGAACTGCCCGCCGTGTGCGGCCGCGTCGCGGTGGCCTGGCTGGCGGCGGCCGCGCTCTGGGCGGCGTACCGGCCGGAGCAGGCGCTGTCCGCCCGGACCGTGCTGACCGGTCTCGCCCTGCAGGCGGTCGCGGGCTGCGCGCTGCGCGCGGCCGTGCACGCGCGGCGGCGCGCCGCGCTGCTGCGCCACCCGCACGCCGCGCTCGTCGTCGGACCGGTGGCGACCGCGCAGCGCGTCGCCGCCGCCGTGCTGCGCCACCCCCGGTGCGGCGTACGGCCGGTGGGGGTCGTCGCCGACGCCCAGCCGGACGGCACCGAGGGCGTTCCGGTGCTGCGCACGGACGAGGAGGTCCAGCGGGCGGTCATCCAGAACGGGGTGCGGGCGGTGCTCGCCGTGCACCCCTCGGCGCGCGCCGAGCAGGAACCGCTGCTGCGGGCGCTGGCCGCGTCGGGCTGCGCGGTCTGGGAGGTCGACGCCGGCTCCCCGTCGTACGCGGCGCGGGAGCGGCTCGCCGGGTTCCCCTGCCGGCGGCTGGACCTCTCCCCGGCGCGCGCCGGCGGCGCCGGCAAGCGGATGCTCGACATCCTGGTCTCGGGGACGCTGCTGCTGCTGGTCAGCCCGCTGCTGCTGGTGTGCGCGGTGACGCTGCGGCTCACCGACGGGCCGGGCGTGGTGTTCCGGCAGGAGCGCATCGGCAGGAACGGGAAGCCGTTCACGCTGCTGAAGTTCCGCACCCACCGCCCGGTCGACGAGCACGAGTCGGCGACCCGGTGGAGCGTGGCCAACGAGCACGAGATGCGCCGGTTCTGCCGCATGCTGCGCCGCACCTCGCTGGACGAGCTGCTGCAGCTGTGGAACGTGCTCCGCGGCGACATGAGCCTGGTCGGGCCGCGTCCCGAACGCCCCTACTTCGTGGCGCAGTTCAGCCGGACCTACCCCGGTTACGCGGCCCGCCACCGGATGCGCACCGGCATCACCGGACTGGCCCAGGTCCACGGGCTGCGCGGTGACACCTCGATCGAGGACCGCTGCCGGTTCGACAACGCCTACATCGACGACTGGTCGCTGTGGCAGGACGTCTGCATCCTGCTGCGCACCGCCGCCCTGCTGGTCCGTCCGACGGGGAGCTGACCGACCGTGAGCCACGCCCTCGCACCGCTCCCGCGCCGGGCCGCCGCACTGGCGCCGGTCCTGCCGCTGGCGGCGGTGGTCGCCCTGCCCGCCCTGCCCTCGGCGGGTGACGGCGCGGGACCCGCCGACGCGGTCTCCGCCCTGGTGGTGGCGTACTGCGCGGTCCGCCTGCTGCGGGAGCGGCGGCGCCCGCTGTCGCCGGCCGCGGCGGTGGTGCTGGGCCTGCCGGTCGTGGGACTGGCGCTGGCCGCCATGGGGGCGTCCTCGGCGACGGCCGGCCTCAGCGGCCTGGGCCGCTACCTCCAGGTCTTCGTGCTGGTCCCGGCGGCCGTGCTGGTGCTGCTGCGCCACCGGGCCGACCTGCGCGTGCTGGCCTGGACGTTCGTGGGACTCGCCCTGTGGCAGGGGGCGGTCGGCGTGCACCAGTACGTCACCCGGACCGGCGCCTCCTACCAGGGCGAGCCCGTCCGCGCGGTCGGCACCTTCGGGGCCCAGGACGTGATGGGCATGGCGGCGGCGGTCTCGCTGGGCCTGGTGTGCGCGGTCGGGATCGCGCTGGGCCGGGCCCCGGCCCGGCAGCGGGCGGCGGCCGCCGGGTGCGCCCTGCTGCTGCTGCCGCCGCTCGCGCTCTCCTTCAGCCGGGGCGCCTGGATCGCGACCGTCCTGACGTGCGCCGTGCAGCTGACCGCGGCCGGGCTGCGGCGGGCGCTGCGGACGGCCGCGGCCGTGGTGGCCGCGGCCGTGGTCCTGGTGGGCGGCTTCGGCGTCGGCACGGCGCAGCTGCAGGAGCGGCTCGGCAGCATCACGCAGGTCGCCGACGCCCCCGACCAGTCGGTCGTGGACCGGTACACCCTGTGGGCGTCCGCCGCCGGCATGTGGCGCGCACACCCGTTGACCGGCGTGGGCCTGAAGAACTTCCCCGAGCACCGCGACGCGCACGCCGGCCTCGCGCTGTCGTCGGGCAGCGACATCGCGGGCGCGGGAGAGACGTTCCACAGACAGGCGCTGCTCTCCCCGCACAGCATGTACCTGCTGGTGCTGAGCGAGCAGGGCCTGATCGGGCTGCTCGCGCTCGCCGGGAGCTGGCTGGCGCTGCTGGTGTGCGGGCTGCGCAGGCTGCTGCGGGCGCGCCAGCACGGGCGGGGGGTCGACTGCGGGCTCATCGCCTGCGGGCTGCTGGTCTGGACGCTGACCGACTTCGTGTACGGCGACATCGGCGGCCCCTCCACCGTGCTGACCGCCGTGGGCCTGGGCCTCGCGGCGTGGTGGGCGCTGGCCGACGGCGAGCGGGTGGAGGCCGCGCGCCCCGCGGGGGCGGCCGCGCGGGCCGAGGGGGCGGTGGCGCGATGACCGTGGTGCCCCCGCGGGCCCCCGGGCCCGCGGCCGACGAGGCGGCGGCCGTCCCCGCGGCGCGTACCGCAGGCCCGGCCGGGGACGGCGGCGACCACGCCTCCCCGTCCCGGCGGTTCCTCGCCCGGGCCGCGCTCGTCACGGCGGCGCTGTCCGTCGCCGGCTCCCTGCTGGGCCTGGTGCGCGACCAGTCGCTGGCCCGGCTGTTCGGCGCCGGGAGCGACACGGACGCCTTCCTGGTCGCCTGGACCGTGCCGGAGATCGCCGCGACGCTGCTGATCGAGGACGGGCTGGCGATCGCCCTGATCCCGGCGTTCAGCATGGCGCTGGCCCGGCGGGCCCGGGGCGCCGCGGGCGACCCGGTCCGCGCCCTGGTCGCCGCCACCCTGCCCCGGCTGTGCCTGGCCTTCGCCGCGGTGGCCGCGCTGGTCGCCGGTACGGCCCCCCACCTCGTCCGGGTCCTGGCGCCGGGGCTGCCCGATCCGGACCTGGCCGTCGACTGCACCCGGCTCACGGCGATCAGCGTGCTGGCCTTCGGGCTCGCCGGGTACTGCAGCGCCGCCCTGCGGGCCCACCGCCGCTTCGTCGCGCCGGCGGCGATCTACGTCGCCTACAACACCGGCATCGTCGCCGCGATGTTCCTGCTCGGCGGCGCGTGGGGGGTGCGCTCCGCGGCGGTCGGGGTCGCGGTGGGCGGCTGCCTGATGGTGGCGGTGCAACTCCCCCCGCTGCTGCGGCAGCTGACGTCGCGCTCCCCCGCGCCCGGCGGTTCCGGGGGCGGGGCCGGGGACGGGGAGCGGCCGGTGCGCCTCGCCCTGATCGCCGCCGTGCTCCTGTTCGCGCTGTGCCGCCAGTCGCAGGTCCTCGTCGAGCGCTTCCTGGCCTCCTCGCTCCCCGCCGGGGCCATCTCGCACCTCAACTACGCGCAGAAGGTCGCGCAGATCCCGATGACGCTGTCGCTGATGCTGTGCACCGTCACCTTCCCCGTGGTGGCGCGGGCGCTCGCGGACGGCGACACCGAGCGGGCCCGCTCCCGCGTGGAGCGGGACCTGGTGCTGGCCTCCTGCGTGGTGCTGCTGGGCATGGGCGCGGTGCTCGCCTGCGCCCCGCAGATGATCGAACTGCTCTTCCAGCGGGGCGCGTTCACCGCGGGCGACACCGCCGCGACGGCGGACGTCATGCGCGTGTACGCGCTCGGGCTGCTGGGCCAGACGCTGGTGGGCGCCCTGATCCGCTCGTACTTCTCGACGGGCCTGCCCAGCTGGTACCCCCTCGGCGTGATGGCCGCGGGCGTCGTCGCGACCTCCCTGATCGGCGCCGCGACCGTGGACCGCTGGGGGGTGGCGGGGATCGCCGCCGCCAACGCCTTCGGCATCACCGTCACCGCCGCCCTGCTGCTGGCCGGGCTGCGCACCGCCCGGCGGGCCGGCTCCCCCGGCGTCTCGATCCGCGTCCGCCGGGTCCTGGCCGGGCTGGGCGGGCCCGTGCTCGCCGCGGCCGCCGCCACCGCCGCCGGGGCGTTCGCCGCGGGCCGGCCCTCCTCGTCGGCGGCGGGCCTCGCGGCCGGCTGCCTGACCGTGACCGTCGTCTTCACCGTCCTCTGCCTGGCCCTGGGGGTCCAGGGTTCCGCATCCGCACTGCGCTCCGCGCGCACCGTCACACGAAAGCTCGCACATGGCCGCTTCCGTTGAATCCACCGCCCACGGCGCCCTCCCCGCCCCGCGCCGCCCGGGTCCCGTCCCGTGGGTGGCGATGTACCACTCGGTGGGCGACTGCTCGGACGACCCCTACCGCATCACCGTCACCCCCGAGCGGCTCGCGGAGCAGCTGGCCTGGCTGCGCCGGCGCGGGCTGCGGGGCGTGTCCGTGGCCGAGCTGCTCGCCGCCCGCGCCCGGGGCGAGGGGCGGGACCTGGTCGGGCTCACCTTCGACGACGGGTACGCCGACTTCGTCACCGACGCCCTGCCGCTGCTGCACCGCTGGGACTGCGGCGCCACCCTCTTCGTGCTGCCCGGGCGGCTCGGCGGCGACAACGCCTGGGACCCGCTCGGCCCGCGCAAGCCGCTGCTGACCGCGGACGGCATCCGGCACGCGGCCGCCGAGGGCGTGGAGATCGGCTCGCACGGGCTGACGCACGTCGACCTCACGAAGGCGGACGACGTCGCCCTGAAGACCGAGGTCGTCGAGAGCCGGGAGCGGCTCGCGGAGCTGACCGGCACCCGGGTCGAGGGCTTCTGCTACCCGTACGGCACGGTCGACGCCCGCGCCGTCGCGGCCGTGCGGGAGGCGGGCTACGCCTACGCCTGCGCCATCGACCCCGGCCCGCTGACCGGTCCGCACGCCCTGCCGCGCGCCCACGTCGGCCAGAACGACACGGCGTGGCGCCTGCGTCTGAAGTACCGGCTGCACCGGCTGCGCCGGCGCCCGGCGGAGGGGGTGTGAGATGGGGGCGTCCGGTCTGAGGGTGCTGCACGTCATCACCGGTCTCGGCGTCGGCGGGGCCGAGCAGCAGCTGCGGCTGCTGCTGCGCCACCTGCCCGCCGACTGCGACGTGGTGACGCTCACCAACCCCGGTGCGGTCGCCGACGGCCTCGCCGCCGACGGCGTCCGCGTCGTGCACCTGGGCATGGGCGGCAACCGCGACCTGGCCGCGCTCCCGCGCCTGGTCCGGGTGATCCGCTCCGGCGGCTACGACCTGGTGCACACGCACCTGTACCGGGCCTGCGTCTACGGCCGGCTCGCCGCGCGCGCCGCCGGGGTCCGCGCGGTCGTCGCCACCGAGCACTCGCTGGGCGACTCGCAGATGGAGGGCCGCAGGCTGACGGCGGGGGTGCGCGCGCTGTACCTCGCCAGCGAGCGGCTCGGTTCGGCGACGGTCGCCGTCTCCGACGCCGTGGCCGAGCGCCTGAAGCGCTGGGGCGTGCCCGCGCCGCGCATCGAGGTCGTGCCCAACGGCATCGACCTGGAGCGTTTCCGCTTCGACCCCGGCCGGCGGGAGCGCACCCGCCGGCGCCTCGGCCTGCCGGAGGGGGCGTTCGTGGTCGGCGGGGTCGGACGGCTCGTGAGCGGCAAGCGGTTCGACGTCCTCGTCCGCGCGCTGGCCCGGCTGCCGGAGGACCACTGGCTGCTGCTGGTGGGCGGCGGCCCCGAGGAGCACCTCCTGCGCCGCACGGCCCACGAGGCCGGGGTGGCCGGCCGGGTCCTGTTCACCGGCGAACGCCCCTGCGTCCCCGACGGCTCCCCGGGGCCGGACCTGCCCTCGCTCACCTCGGCGATGGACCTGCTCGCCGCCCCGTCCGCGGAGGAGGCCTTCGGTCTGGCGGCCGTGGAGGCGCTGGCGTCGGGCCTGCCCGTGCTCTACGCCGCCTGCCCGGCGATCGAGGACCTGCCCGCGGGGGCCGCCGCCGGCGCCCGGCGGGTGCGCGGCGGCCCCGAGGAGTACGCCCGCGCGATCGCCGAGGTCCGCGCGGCGGGTCCCGGGCCGCGCACGGCGCCCGGGGCCGCGCACCACTACAGCATCACCCGCAGCACCGCCCGCCTCATGGACGTGTACGCGGCGGCCCTCGGCGGCACGTCGCCGTCCCCCGCACCTCGACAGGGAGCACACCCGTCATGACCGACACACCGGCCCGTCGGCGCCGTCCGTCCCTGGCCTCCTCGCTGGCCCGCGTCAGGAGCCTGCCGGCCTGGTCCGCGCTCGTGGCGGGCACCCTCGCCGGCGGTCTGTGCGGCGGCGTGTACGGGCTGCTCACGCCCCCGGTGTACACGGCCACCAGCTACGTCGTCGCCGTGCCGACGGACAAGGCGTCCCCGGAGGCCGCCCGCGGTTTCGCACAGGCGTACGGCCGGGTGGCCACGCAGCTCGCGGTGCTCGGCGACGCGCAGGTGTGGGCCGGCGTGCCGGTGCGGACGCTGCGGGACAGCGTCCGCGCGGCGACCTCGCCGGACGCGCCGATGGTCGCCGTCACGGCCACCTCCGCGCGGCCCGGGCTCGCCGTCGACATGGCCGACGCGGTCTCCCGCTCGCTGACCCGGCACGCGGAGGACACCAAGGGCAGCACCCAGGTCCGGCTCGTGCAGTTCTCGCGCGCGGTGGAGCCGGGCGAGCCGGCGTCCGCGTCGTCGGCGGTGACCACGCTGGTGGGCGCGGGCGCCGGCGGACTGCTGGGCGGTCTGGCCCTGCTGGTGCGGCCGAGGCGGCCCGGCCGGGACGGGGACCCCGTGCCGGCCGCCTCGGTGCCGGGCCCGGCCACCGCCGCCGACGCGCACGGGCAGCGGTGACGGCGGTGCACCCGGCCGGTCCGGCGTCAGGACGTGCCGCCCGGCCACCAGCCGAGGCGGAGGCAGGCCTTCCCGCCGAGCCACTGCTCCACCCAGCTGCCCAGGTCCAGCGGCGAGCAGCTCTCCCGGGGCGGCGGAGCGGCGGGCACGGCCGGCGTGGGGACCGGGGCCGGCCCGTCCGAGCGGCCGGAGAGCACGGACCGGTAGACGCGGGACGACTCGGGGTTGTCGCCGCACTGCCACACACCGTGCGGGCAGTAGTCGGTCACCGTGTTGTACAGCGGCCGCTGCTCGTCCATCCACGCGAGCATGCGCCGCATGTACTCGGGATTGTCGCCGTTGCGGAAGAGCCCCCATTCGGGGTAGGAGATCGGTTTTCCGTGGGCTTTCGCGAAATCCACGTGCGCCTGGAGCCCGTAGGGTTCCTTCACCTGTTCGTCGAACGACATTCCGGACGGCTGGTCGTAGGAGTCCATGCCGATGATGTCGACCGTGTCGTCCCCCGGATAGCACTCGGTCCAGGGAACGGCGTCCCGGCCGCGGCTCGGCGCGAAGTCGAACCGGAAGTCCTGGCCCGGCACCGCGCGCATCGTGGCGACGATCCGGTTCCAGTACTTCTTCCAGGACTCCGGGTCGGGCCCGCACCGATGGGTGTAGGTGGTGCCGTTCATCTCCCAGCCGAGCACCAGGATCGTGTCCGGCACCTTCAGCTCGACCAGCCGCTCGGCGAGCGCGCGGAAGTGGTGGTCGAACTCCCCGGCGGCGCCCCGCCGCAGCAGCCGGCGCACCTCGGCGTCGGGGACGCCCGCCTCGTTGCGCTCCTGCAGGGGGACGTTGAGGACGAGCATCCGGTCGTCCTTCTCGTTGCGCCAGCGCGCCCAGTCCTCGAGGAAGCCGACGCGGCCCTCGATGTCGCTCCAGTGGTTGCCGGGCAGGTAGGTGTGCCCGACGCGCAGCTCGGCGCCGCCCAGCCAGCGGCTCAGCTGCTCCATGCGGGCCACGCCCCGGGCGTCCGAGGCGAGGAACGCCCCGAACGCCGGGGTCTCCTGACGGGGCGCCCGCAGCTCGGGGACGGTGAGCGGCGGCAGGGGCGGGGCCGGCGCCACGGGCGCGGGGGGCGTCACGGCGGGCACCGTCGGGGCCGGAGCCGGCGGGCGGGAGTCGTCGGTCCGCGCGGCCCCGCCCCCTGTCACGGGGCCGGCCGCCAGGGCGGCCGACACGACGACCGCCGCCGCGCCCACGGCCAGCCAGCGCACTCGGGCCCGCTGATGCTGTGGGGCCATGGCTGCTCCTTTTCGCTCGTCCGCCTGGGTTCGCTGTTCTCTTTGTTGACGAACAGTCATACGAAGTAAAGGCACAGGAAAACCGGCGGCGCCAGCGTCATGCGGCTTTCGAGTGCCGGGATCGTCCGTGTGGGTGAGCCGGCGCGGAGAAGGCCGGAAGGAAGCCGGGAGAAATCCGAAGGAGCCCGGAAGGAGCCCGGAACGACTTCGGAAGAAGTGCCGGAAGGAAACTGAAGGAGCGTGAGAAACCATGTCGTCGTTCGACCTCCGTGTCCCCGCCGTACTGCTGCGGACGGACCGGAATCCCTTTCACCACGGAACGCTGGGGGCGGTGCGGTCGCTCGGCCGGGCGGGTGTGGAGGTGCACCTCGTCGCCGACACGGCGGGAAGCCCCGTCCGGCGGTCGCGTTACGTGCACCGGATGCACCCCCCGCCTCCCCCGGGGGCGTCGGAGCGGGAGATCCTCGCCGTACTGCGCCGCGTGGCCGACCGGGTCGGGCGACCCGCCGTGCTGGTCCCGCTGGACGACGCGAGCGCCCTCGCCGCCGCCCGCGCGCGGGACGACCTGACCCCCCGTTACCTGCTGCCGGAGATGCCGGGCACCCTGCCCGAGCGCGTCGCCGACAAGGCGGAACTGGCCGCCGTGTGCGCGTCCGCGGGCGTCCCGCACCCGGTGACGCTGGTCCCGGACGGTCCGGAGCGGGCCGCCGACGACGCCCGGCGGCTCGGGCTGCCGCTGGTGGCGAAGTGGAGCCGGCCCTGGCTGCTGCCGTCCGGGAGCGGGCTGCGCAGCACCCGGCTGGTGCACTCCGCGCAGCAGGCCCGGGAGCTGTACCTGCGCACCGAGGAGGCCGGAAGCCGGCTGCTGCTGCAGGCGTACCTGCCGCCGGGGCCGGACCGGGACTGGTTCTTCCACGGCTACGCCGACCGCGAGGGCACCGTCCGGGCGGGCGGGCCGGGCCGCAAGCAGCTGTCCTGGCCGCGCGGGGCGGGCCTGACCGCCGTGGGCCGCTGGACGCCCAACCCCGAGGTGCGGGCGCTGGCCGAGCGGCTCGTCGGCGAACTCGGCTACCGCGGCGTCCTCGACCTCGACTTCCGCCGCTGCGGCACGTCGGGCCGTTACCACCTGCTCGACTTCAACCCGCGTCCCGGCGCCCAGTTCCGGCTCTTCGCGGACAGCGCGGGACTGGACGTCGTCCGCGCCCTGCACCTGGACCTGACCGGCCGTGGGCTGCCGGACGGGGACCCGGTGGCCGGACGGGCGTTCGTGGTGGAGAACTACGCGCCGTTCGCCGCGCTGCGCACGGCGCCGGGCGGCCGCGAACTGGCCTGGTACGCCCGGGACGACCGCGGCCCCGGGCGGGCGATGTGGGCCCTGTGGTGCCGTCACGTGACCGGCCGGCTGCGCGAGCGGCTGACCGCGGCGGCCCCGGTGCCGGCCCCGCGCCCCGCCCCCCGGGCGGTCTCGCCCTCCCTGACCGACAACGAGAAAGCGAGCAGCTGATGATGTACGACCTTCTGGTGGTGGGCGCGGGTCCGTACGGTCTGTCGATCGCGTCCCACGCCGCGGCCGCCGGGCTGAACCTGCGCGTGTTCGGCCGGCCCATGGCGTCCTGGCGGGACCACATGCCCTGCGGCATGTTCCTGAAGTCCGAGCCGTGGGCGTCCAACCTCTCCGACCCGGACGGCCGCTGGCGGCTGGACGCCTACTGCGCCGAGCAGGGGCTGACGGCACGTCACGCCCAGCCGATCCCGGTGGAGGAGTTCGCGTCGTACGGCCTGTGGTTCGCCCGGCACGCCGTGCCGGCGGTGGACGAGCGCACGGTGACCCGGGTGACGCCCGGTCCGGACGGCTTCGCGGTGGTCACCGAGGACGGGGAGGCGCTGCGCGCGCGGACCGTGGCGCTGGCGGTCGGGGTGATGCCGTTCATCGAGGTGCCGCAGACCCTGCGCGGGCTGCACCCCGCGCTGGTCACGCACAGCAGCCACCACAGCGATCTCGGCCCCTTCCAGGGCAAGGACGTCACGGTGATCGGCGGTGGCCAGGCGGCGCTGGAGATCGCGGCGCTGCTCGCCGAGCAGGGCACGCGGGTGCGGGTGCTGGCGCGGGCGGAGCGGCTGCGGTGGAACGACGTGCCGCCGCCCTGGGAGCGGCCCTGGTGGCAGTCGGTCCGCTCCCCGCACAGCGGGCTGGGCCCCGGCTGGCGGAACTGGTTCTACTCCGAGCGCCCCGGCCTGTTCCGGCGGCTGCCGGAGGCGACCCGGTCGCGCATCGCGGCCACGGCGCTGGGGCCGGCGGGCGCCTGGTGGGTGCGGGACCGGGTGGAGCGGGCGGTGGACCTGCTGCCGGGCCACGAGGTCACCCGGGCCAGTGCGGTGCCGGGCGGGGTGCTGCTGGAGACGATCGACCTCAGGGGCGGCCGGCGCAGCCTGGAGACCGAACACGTCATCGCCGCCACCGGGTTCCGGGCGCGCTGCGACCGGCTCGGACTGCTCTCCGCCGAGCTGCGCGGCACGCTGGCCACCCTGTCCGACGGCTCCCCGGCCCTCGGGCACACCTTCGAGTCGTCCCACCCCGGGCTGTTCCTCGCGGGCCTGGTGACCGCGTCCGGCTTCGGCCCGGCCATGCGCTTCGTCCACGGTGCGTCGTTCACGGCGGCGACCCTCGTGCAGGGGGTGCGCCGCCGGCTCAGGGCGACCCCGCCGCGCGGGACGGTTCCCGTCCCGGCCGGCAGCCGGAGCGCGTCGCCGTCACCGGTGGGCCCCTGACGCCGGGGCGGGCGGTGCGCGACGTGCGCCGTCCGCCCCGCACACGGTTCGTCCCCCGGACCGGTTCGGCCACCTCGCGGGTGGTCCGGGTCGGTCCGGGGGACGTGCCGGGGTCCGGTGGGTGCCGGGCGGGTGTGCCCGGCGCCGGGAGCGGTTAGGAGCGGGCGCCGGCGCGCCGGCGGCGGTACAGCATCGCCCCGCCCGCGATCAGCGCGGCGCTGGCGGCCGAGGCGGTGATCAGGCCCTCGGCGCCGGTCTCGGCCAGGTGGAGCCCGGGGCCGGGCCGCTCCTCGTCGACGGACACGGGCGCGGGCGGCGTCTTCTTGCCGGGCACGCTCCTGACGGGCTCGGGCTCGGGCTCGGGCGCCGGGGCGGCGGCGCGCGGGGGCGTGTCGTCCTCGGAGCCGTAACCGGGCCCGGACGGCCCCTGCGCGTCGTTCTCGCAGGAGTTGCCGTACGCGCCGTTGAACGCCCCGATCAGGGTGACGTCGTTGCCGCACACGTTCACCGGCAGGTACAGCGGCGCCTGCACGTTGTTCCCGGACAGCAGGCCGGGGGAGTCCTCGGCACCGCCGACCGCGTGCGCGCCGCCGCCGGACCCGCCGTGCGAGGAGCCGCCGCGGGACGAGTCGCCGTACGAGGAGTCACCGTACGAGGAGCCCGCGGAACGGTCCTTCCCGGACCCGTGCGCGTGCGAGCCGTTGGCGCAGGAGTTGCCGGCCGCGCTGTTGAACGCCCCGATCGCGGTGACGTCGTTGCCGCACACGTTCACCGGCACGTGCACCGGCGCCTGCACGTTGTTCCCGGACAGCACACCGGGAGAATCCTCGGTGCCGCCGACCGCGTGCGCGCCGCCGCCGGACCCGCCGTGCGAGGAGCCGCCGCGGGACGAGTCGCCGTACGAGGAGTCACCGTACGAGGAGCCCGCGGAACG
>NZ_JBVITR010000016.1:26182-35536 GCF_055574875.1 Streptomyces sp. NPDC034670 | reverse complement strand
CGGAACGGTCCTTCCCGGACCCGTGCGCGTGCGAGCCGTTGGCGCAGGAGTTGTCGAAGGCGCCGTTGAACGCCGCGACCGCACCGACGGTGTTGCCGCACACGTTCACCGGCACGTGCACCGGCGCCTGCACGTTGTTCCCGGACAGCACACCGGGAGAATCCTCGGCCCCGCCCACCGCGTACGAGTCGGCGAGGGCGGGGGTTCCGTACAGGGACAGAATGCCCGTGGCGGCGGCCGCCGCGAACACTCCCCTGCTCAGGGTCTGTCGCAATGTGGTTGTCTTCCTGCTTGAAGAATGGGAGTGGCCGGCCCCGGCATGGAGGCCGACGACCGAGGACGTGTCCCGGCCCTCGGTCGCCGCATGGCCTACTCCTTCATCAACCCGACTCACGGGAATCGGTTGCGCAGGTTCACCCGGTTGGCCCCACGGGGTGCGCGCGGTCCGGCGTCAGGAGACCACGTCCTTGCGGGCGAACCCGCGGAAGGCCAGCGCGAACAGCACCAGGGCGTACGTCACGGAGACGGCGGCGCCCTGGATCATCCCGGACCACTGGAGGGCCGGCTGGACGGCGTCCGCCCAGGCGAACTGCCAGTGCGCCGGCAGGAAGCGGCGCCAGTCGCCGAGGGCGGTCACCGCGTCCAGGACGTTGCCGACGATGGTCAGGCCGACGGCGCCGCCGACCGCGCCCAGCGGGGCGTCGGTCCGGGTGGACAGCCAGAACGCGAGCCCGGCGGTGACCAGCTGCGACACGAAGAGGTACGCCACGACCACCACGAGCCGCCCGGCCGCCGTGCCGGGGTCGAGCGCGCCGCCGGTGGGGATCTGCAGCGGGCCCCAGCCGTAGGCCGCCGTGCCGACGGCGAGCGCCACCAGCGGCAGCAGCACCATCGCGGCGAGGCTCAGCCCCAGTCCGACGATCAGCTTGGACCACAGCAGCCGCATGCGGGGCACGGGCGCGGCGAGCAGGTAGCGCAGGGAGGACCAGCCGGCCTCCGAGGCGACCGTGTCCCCGCAGAACAGGGCGACGGGGATGACCAGCAGGAAGCCCGCCGACACGAACAGGTTCACGGCGGCGAAGTTGGCGCCGGACGCGGTGGCCGTGTCCATCAGGTTCACGCGGTCGCCCCGGCCCTCCGGGTCGCCGCCGATCGCGAAGGCGACCACCAGCACGAAGGGCAGGGCGGCCAGGATCGCGCCCATGACCAGCGTGCGGCGGCGCCCCAGCTGCCGGACCAGTTCGACGCGCAGCGGCAGCGTGCGGCCCGCGCGGTAGCCGGCGGCGGCCCCGCCGGGCCCGGCGGACCCGTCCCGCTCGGTGAGCGTGTTCATGCGGACCCTCCGATCAGGGTGAGGAAGGCGTCCTCGAGGCGGCGGTGCGGCCCCACCGACGCCACGGGCACCTCCAGCCGGACCAGTTCCGCGACCAGGCGCGGGGCGGTGCCGTCGGCGTCCAGCCGGACCAGCAGCCCCTCGTCGGTGCGGACGGCGGAGGCGACGCCGGGCAGTGCCGCGACCTTCTCGGCGAGCGGCTCCTCCACGGGTTCCCGGGTGCCGACGAGGAGGGTGTCGCCGGAGCCGACGATCTCGTGGACCGGGCCGGCCTGCACGAGCCGGCCGCGGTCCATGACCACGAGGTGGGTGCAGGACTGCTCCACCTCCGCCAGCAGGTGGCTGGAGACGATCACCGTGCGCCCGGCGGCGGCGTACCGGATCATCACCTCGCGCATCTCGCGGATCTGGGGCGGGTCGAGCCCGTTGGTCGGCTCGTCGAGGATGAGCAGGTCCGGCAGGCCGAGCATGGCCTGGGCGATGGCGAGGCGCTGGCGCATGCCCTGGGAGTAGGTGCGCACCGCGCGGGCGAGGGCGTCGCCGAGGCCCGCGATCTCCAAGGCCTCGTCCAGGTGGGCGTCCCCGGGCGGACGGCCGGTGGCCCGCCAGTACAGCTCGAGGTTCTCCCGGCCGGACAGGTGCGGCAGGAAGCCCGCGCCCTCGACGAAGGCGCCGACCCGGGAGAGCACGGGGGCGCCGGGGCGGACGGCGTGGCCGAAGACCCGGATCTCGCCGCCGTCGGGCCTGATCAGGCCCATCAGCATGCGCAGGGTGGTGGTCTTGCCCGCGCCGTTCGGGCCGAGGAGACCGAGGACCTGGCCCTTCTCGACGCGGAAGGACAGGTCCCGCACGGCGTACCGGTCGGCGGAGCGGGCGTAGCGCTTGCTCAGGCCGGTGATCTGGAGCGGCACGTCGGCCAGTGCCGGGTCGGGGGGCGCGGCCGTCGTCCGGCGGCGGCCGGTCAGCAGCAGGGCGAGGGCGGTCACGGCGCCGGCGGCCGGCAGCCACCACACCCACGCGGGCAGCGGGGCCGCCGCGGCGGTCACGCCGGGGGCGGTGGGCACCGTGAGGCCGCTCTTCAGGGAGACGGTGTACGTCGCCGGGGCGGTCGGCGAGGCGTGGCCGAGGTCGGTGGAGGCGAGGACCAGGCGCAGGCGGTGGCCCTCGCGGACCTCGTGGTCGACGGCCGGGAGGGTGAGGGTCACGTCCCGGCCGGCCCCGGCGTCCTCGACGCGGACCGGCGCGACCAGCTGGGAGGGCAGCACCTGCTGCCGCCCGTCGGGGCCGACGTCGTACACCTTGCCGAACAGGACGGCGTCGTCGCCGGTCGACTTCACGTGGACGGTGACCTCGGGCGACCCGGTGATCCGCAGGTCGCGGGTGAGCGGGGCGGACTCGAAGCGGGCGTGCTGGCCGGGGAAGTCGAGGGACACCCCGACGCCGAGGGAGGACAGCCCGGCCAGGCCGCCGAGGCCGGGAAGCGCGGAGACGGCGGGCGGGTTCGCGCCGGCCGGGTTGGCGAAGCTCTGTTCGCCTCCGGTGAGGGGGAAGGACCGGCCGCCGTTCACCAGCCCCGGATAGGTGTCGGCGCTCGCACCGCTCAGCACGGCCCGGCCGTCGGTGGAGTCGACGCCTCCGGTGCGGGTGACGCGGAAGGCGGGACCGGTGCCGGCATCCTCCTCGCCCTTCAGGTACCGGTCGAACCAGGCTCGTACCCGCGCCTGGACGCGGCTCGTCTCCGGGTCGCCGCCGTCGTGCCCGCCCGCGATCCAGTCGACGGCGACGGGGGCGCCGTTCGCGCGGATCGCCCGCGCGGCCGCGTCGGCCTGGCCGAGCGGGAAGAGGGAGTCGGACTGGCCCTGCACGAGGAGGGCGGGCACGTCGATGCGGTCGGCGACGGCGGACGGCGAGCGTTCCTCCAGGAGCTCACGGGCTCGTGCGTCCGGGACGCCGGACTCGGCGACCCGCTCGTACATCTCGCACAGCGCGGGCTCGAACTTATCGCAGCCGCCGCCGGAGCTGACGAAGATCCCGGCCCACAGCTTCTTGAAGACGCCGTTCGGGAACAGGGCGTCGGCGAGGTCGAAGTAGGTGATCGCCGGGGCGACGGCGTCGACGCGGTCGTCGTGTCCGGCGGCGAGCAGGGCGACGGCGCCGCCGTAGGAGGCGCCGGCCATGCCGACGCGCGGGTCGCCGTCCTCGTCCAGCTGGACCTCGGGCCGCTCCGCCAGCCAGTCGATCAGCCGGGAGACGTCGGCGACCTCGCCCCGCGGGTCGTTCAGCCCGATTCTCCCGGTCGACTCGCCGAAGCCGCGCGCGGACCAGGTGAGGACGGCGTACCCGTCGCGCGCGAGGTCCTCGGCCTGCTCGCGCACGTCGTCCTTGCTGCCGCCGAAGCCGTGCCCGAGCAGGACGGCGGGGCGGCGGCCGTCCGGGCCGGCGGTGAAGTACGAGGTGTCGACGCGCACCCCGTCGCCCACGGCCACGACCCGGTCGGCGCGGCGCACCGCGGGCGCGTCGTCCGCGGCGACGGCGGTCCAGGTACCGGCACCGGCGAGCACGGCGACGGCGGCCGCGGCGGCCAGGGTCCGTCGCGGCCGCCGCGACCACGGCCACCGCGCTCCGGGCAGTCGAAGATCCATGCGTCAACGGTACGGGGTCGGTCCGCGGGCGGATCGCCGACCGCAGGGCGAATCCCGGCCCCTCCCACGGGTGTACGGGACGGCTGCCGCGTACCGCGTCCGTGGTACGCGGCAGCCGTCCGCGCACGGGGCGGGGCCGTCCGCACGGGCGGACGGCCCCGCCGGCCGGCGGGCGTCAGTGGTTGCGCGGGAAGCCCAGGTCGACGCCGGCGGGGGCGTCGGCCGGGTCGGGCCAGCGGGTGGTGACGACCTTGCCGCGGGTGTAGAAGTGCGTGCCGTCGTTGCCGTAGATGTGGTGGTCGCCGAAGAGGGAGTCCTTCCAGCCGCCGAAGGAGTGGTAGCCCACGGGGACCGGGATCGGCACGTTCACGCCGACCATGCCGGCCTCGACCTCCAGCTGGAAGCGGCGGGCGGCGCCGCCGTCCCGGGTGAAGATCGCGGTGCCGTTGCCGAACGGCGAGGAGTTGATCAGGTCCAGGGCCTCCTCGTAGGTCTCGGTGCGCAGCACGCACAGGACGGGGCCGAAGATCTCGTCCCGGTAGGCCCTGGCGTCGGTCGGCACCTTGTCGAGCAGGGAGATGCCGATCCAGTGGCCGTCCTCGTACCCCTCGACGGTGTGGCCGGTGCCGTCGAGGACGACCTCGGCGCCCTCGTCCGCCGCGCCCGTCACGTACGAGGCGACCTTGTCGCGGTGCTCGCGGGTGATCAGGGGGCCCATCTCGGAGGCGGGGTCGTCGCCGGGGCCGATCCTGATCTTCTCGGCGCGCTCGCGGATCTTCGCCACCAGCTCGTCGCCGATCGCGCCGACGGCCACGACCGCGGAGATCGCCATGCAGCGCTCGCCGGCCGAGCCGTAGGCCGCGGACACGGCGGCGTCGGCGGCCGCGTCGAGGTCGGCGTCGGGCAGGACCAGCATGTGGTTCTTGGCGCCGCCGAGGGCCTGGACGCGCTTGCCGTGGGCGGAGGCGGTGGTGTGGATGTGGCGGGCGATGGGGGTGGAGCCGACGAAGGAGACGGCCTTGACGTCCGGGTGCTCCAGGAGGCGGTCGACGGCCGTCCTGTCGCCGTGCACGACGTTGAACACGCCGTCCGGCAGCCCGGCCTCGGCGAGCAGCTCGGCGAGGCGGACCGAGGCGGAGGGGTCCTTCTCGCTCGGCTTCAGCACGAAGGTGTTGCCGCAGGCGATGGCGAGGGGGAACATCCACATCGGCACCATGGCCGGGAAGTTGAACGGCGTGATGCCGGCGACGACGCCGAGCGGCTGGCGCAGGGAGGCGACGTCGACGCGGTTGGCGACCTCGGTGGACAGCTCGCCCTTGAGCTGCACGTTGATGCCGCAGGCCAGGTCGACGATCTCCAGGCCGCGGGCCACCTCGCCGAGCGCGTCGGAGTGCACCTTGCCGTGCTCGGCGGTGATCAGTTCGGCGATCTCGTCGCGGTGCGCGTCCAGCAGCGCCCGGAACCTGAACAGGATCGCGGTGCGCTGTGCGAGCGAGGACCGCCCCCAGCTCGCGAACGCCTCCTTGGCGGCGGCGACCGCGGCGTCCACCTCCTCGACGGAGGCGAACGCGACCTTCGTGGTGACCTCACCGGTCGCCGGGTTCGTCACCGGGCCGTAGGTACCCGAGGCGCCTTCGGCGGCCTTGCCGCCGATCCAGTGGTTGACGATCTTCGTCATGACCGAGAACTCCTTCTGAAGAGGGCGGCGACGGGTGGAGACGTGCCGTTCGTGCAGCTCGCGTGCCGGGCCGCGGACGGTCGTGCCGCGGTCCCGGCCACGGGTCCATCCCACCAGGCCGGGCCTTCGGACGCGCCCGACACAGTGTCGGCCGTTCCGGTCCCCGCGTAGACACCCGCGGGGACGGCGGGGGCGCGGCACCCGGTCCGCGCTGCGGTCGGGCACCCCGTCCGGGGCCCGGACCTCCGGCGCGGGGCCGTAGCGGGCGGGGAGTCGTCGCTCGCACTTCGCTCCTGCCAAAGCAAAGCGGCCTCCCACGCCGGAGGCGATCCGGGGCCGGGCGCCCCGGGACGCGTCCGCACGTCGGCGACCGACGCGGACACGCCCCTCACACCCGGGAGCCGACGCGCCCTTCCTGCGTGCGGACCGTGCGGCTCTCCCCGGTTCTAGCCCGGGCACGAAGCCCTGTCAACATTTTGTCCGGACATTCGGACGAGATCTTGACGGTTTTCCTGCGCTCCCGGGTCCGGCCCGGGTGTTTCGCCCGGAAGGACCGGTCCGTGCCGGCGCCCGGTGCGCGGCGCCCCACCCGCCTTCCCGCGCGCCTTCCCGCGCGCCGGAGTGCGCCCCGGCGACGCGATTCACCCGGTACGGGTCTTCCGCGAACGGCCGCGGGGGCTCGGGACCGTGGGAGGCGGGGCGGCCCGGCCCCCGCCCGTACGAGGACGCGGGACGCGGGCGGGGAACCGGCCCCGGACGGCTCCCCGCGGCGAGCCGCGCAGCGCGGTCAGCGCCCCCGGCCTCCGCCGGCCGGTCCCGGACCGGCGCGCGGACCGGCGCGCGGACCGGGAGAGCCGGTGCGGGAGTCCGGTGCGTCCGCCGCGGCACGAGGGCGACGCGCCCCCGCCGTGCCACCGGTGCACGCCTTTGCGTCAGCCGTGTCACAAAGGCCTCCGTTCCGTCACGTCCGTCACGGGTGCGCGAGCCTTCCGTCACATCCGCGCACGCCCCCCGCCCCGTTCCCCTCCCGCGTCGTTCACCGGGCGCAACGCTGGTGATCGTCAGCGCGGCACCCGGCTCCCCCCCTGACGGCCGCCCGGCCGCCGCCGCGGTGCGCGCGGGGAGGTGCGACACATGACCGACCGACGGCTGTGGTCCTACAAGGACATCGCGGCGCACATCAAGGTGCAGCCGGACACCGTGCGCTCCTACCGCAAGCACGGCCTGCTGCCCCCGCCGGACCACGTCGAGGGCGGCAGGCCGTACTGGTACGCGGACACGGTCCGGGCCTGGGTGGCCTCCCGGCCGGGCAACCGGGGCCGCGGCGGCGGCTGACCCCGGGCAGCCCCGGGAAAAACGGCTGTGCCCCGCCGCCCGGGTGGGGCACAGTGCCGCCATGGACCTCGTGGACTTCGCCGACAAACCCGTCCTCACCGGGGAGCGGACCGTGCTGCGCCCCTTCACGGAGGACGACGCCGAGGTGATGGGGGAGATCGTCCGGGACCCGGAGGTCGTCCGCTTCACCTTCGACTCCTCCGTCGAGCTCACCCCGGAGCGCCTGCGCTCCTGGTACGGCTCCCGCTCCGCGCAGCCCGACCGGCTCGACCTCGCCGTCACCGACCGCGCCACCGGGGAGCTCGTCGGCGAGGTGGTGCTCCACGCGTGGGACCCGCACGCGCGCAGCTGCACCTTCCGCACCCTCATCGGACCGCGCGGCCGCGGACGGGGGCTGGGCACCGAGGCCACCCGGCTCATCGTCGGCCACGGCTTCGAGCGCCTCGGGCTGCACCGCATCCAGCTGGAGGTCTACGGCAACAACCCGCGCGCCCTGCGCGTGTACGAGAAGGCCGGCTTCGTGGTCGAGGGCGTCCGGCGGGAGGCCGCGTTCCGGGACGGGGAGTGGGTCGACGAGGTGGTCATGGCGATCCTCGACCGGGAGTGGGCCGCGCTCAGCGCCACGGCTCGATGACCGTCACGCCCGCGCCCGGGGCCGTGCCCATCGCCGCCAGCGCCGACGGGGCCGCGTCCAGGCCGACGGTCCGCGTCACCAGGAGGTCGGGGCGGACCGCGCCCGCGCGGACCAGTTCCAGCATCGGCGGGTAGGCGTGCGCGGCCATGCCGTGGCTGCCGAGGAGTTCGAGCTCGAGGGCGATGGCGCGGGCCATCGGGACCGGGGTGGTGCCGGTGGACGAGGGCAGCAGGCCGACCTGGACGTGCCGGCCCCGGCGGCGCAGGCCCGCCACCGAGGCGGCGCAGGTGGCGGGTGAGCCGAGGGCGTCCAGGGAGAGGTGGGCGCCGCCGCCGGTGAGGTCGCGGACCGCCTCCGCCGTGTCCTTCGTCCCCGCCGCGTCCACGCACGCCGACGCGCCGAACCCCCGTGCCAGTTCGAGGGCCTCCGGGGAGACGTCCACCGCGACGACCCGCGCGCCGGCCGCCGCCGCGATCATCACCGCGGACAGGCCCACCCCGCCGCAGCCGTGCACGGCGACCCACTCCCCCGCCGCCACCCGGCCCTGCTGCACGACCGCGCGGTAGGCGGTGGCGAAGCGGCAGCCGAGGGAGGCGGCCGTCGCGAAGGCCATGTCGTCGGGGACGGCGACCAGGTTGACCTCGGCGTGGTCCAGCGCCACGTACTGGGCGAAGGAACCCCAGTGGGTGAAGCCGGGCTGGGTCTGCCGCTCGCACACCTGCTGGTCGCCGGCCGCGCAGGCCGGGCAGCTCCCGCAGGCGCAGACGAACGGGACGGTGACCCGGTCCCCGGGGCGCCACCGGGTCACCCGCGCGCCGACCGCCTCGACGGTCCCGGCGAGTTCGTGGCCGGGGACGTGCGGCAGCGCGACGTCCGGGTCGTGGCCCTGCCAGCCGTGCCAGTCGCTGCGGCACAGGCCGGTGGCCGCCACGCGGACCACGACCCCGTGCTCCGCGGGCTCCGGGTCCGCGACCTCCCGCACCTCGGCCGGTTCCCCGTACCGCTCGAACACCACCGCCCGCATGGCCGGTCCTCCCCGCACTCGCCGCTGTCGGCGGAACGCTATCCGCGGGTCCCCGCCCCGTCGCGGGCGGGGGCCGCCTCCGGCGGTTCCCGCCCGCCTCCGCGCGCACCGCCTCCGCGCGCACCGGCACCGCGCTCCTGGTGCCCGGGCCCGGTGTCCCGGCGCCGCCGGCGTCCGGGAGCCGCAGTACGTTCGGGGACGCAGGGACGTCCGGGAAGCGAGGAAGGCCCGGGACCGGCGGAATGCCCTTCTCCGCCGTCGGCCCGCCCCTCCTGGATTCATACCCCCTAGGGGTATAGTCTTGGAAGGTGGCCCTCCGAGGGCCCTCCCCACCCGTACGCCTCGACGAGGAGCAACACCATGTCGACTTCCCCGACCGACACCCAGGGTTCCGTCACCACCGTCTACAAGGTGAGCGGGATGAGCTGCGGCCACTGCGAGGGCGCCGTCTCCGGCGAGATCTCCTCGATCCCCGGCGTCAGCTCGGTGAAGGCGATCGCCGCCACCGGCGAGGTGACCGTGGTCTCCGAGGCCCCGCTGGACGAGGCGGCGGTGCGCGCCGCCGTCGACGAGGCCGGCTTCGAGCTCGTCGGCACGGCCTGAGCCGCGACCGGGGCACCGCGGGGGGGGGGGGGGGGGGGGGGGGGGGGGGGAGGAGGGGGGGGGGGGGGGGGGGGGGGGGGGGGAGGGGGGGGGGGGGGGAAGCAG
>NZ_JBVITR010000016.1:12741-26172 GCF_055574875.1 Streptomyces sp. NPDC034670 | reverse complement strand
GAGTTGGGGCGACAGGTCCAAGGAAGGAACGGGAACGCCGGGCCGGGGGCGGTCGCCCCCCCCCCCCCCCCCCCCCCCCCCCCCCCCCCCCCCGGCCCCGGACCCCACCCCTCCCCGCTTTCCTGGAGTGACGGACGTGACCAGCAGTACCACCGCCGCCGCCGAGGCCCCGGCCGGCGCACCGCCGGCGGCCTCGGAGGTCGAGCTGCTCATCGGCGGGATGACCTGCGCCTCCTGCGCGGCCCGCGTCGAGAAGAAGCTCAACCGCATGGACGGCGTCACCGCCACGGTGAACTACGCGACGGAGAAGGCCCGGATCTCCTACCCGCCGGGCGTCGAGGTCGCCGACCTGATCGCCACCGTGGTGAGGACCGGCTACACCGCCGAGGAGCCCGCGCCCCCGGCGGACGAGCCGTCCGACGGGCAGGACGGGCAGGACGGCCCGGCCGGCGGGCAGGAGGACCCCGAGTCGGCCGCCCTGCGCCGGCGCCTGACCGTCTCCGCGCTCCTCGCCCTCCCCGTCGTCCTGCTGGCGATGGTCCCGCCCCTGCAGTTCGACCACTGGCAGTGGCTCTCGCTCACCCTGGCCGCGCCCGTCGTGGTCTGGGGCGCGCTGCCCTTCCACCGGGCCGCCTGGACCAACCTCCGGCACGGCGCGGCCACCATGGACACGCTGGTCTCCGTGGGCACGCTCGCCGCGTTCGGCTGGTCCCTGTGGGCGCTGTTCCTCGGCGACGCGGGCGCGCCCGGGATGCGGCACCCCTTCGAGTTCACCGTCTCCCGCGCCGACGGCGCCTCCATGATCTACCTGGAGGTCGCCGCCGGCGTCACCGCCTTCCTCCTGCTCGGCCGCTACCTGGAGGTGCGCTCCAAGCGCCGCGCGGGGGCGGCCCTGCGGGCGCTGATGGAGCTGGGCGCCAAGGACGTGGCCGTCCTGCGGGCGGGGCGCGAGGTGCGCGTACCGGCGCGGCGGCTGGCCGTCGGCGACCGGTTCGTCGTGCGCCCCGGGGAGAAGATCGCCACCGACGGCACGGTGGTGGAGGGCTCCTCCGCCGTGGACGTCTCCATGCTGACCGGCGAGTCCGTCCCCGTGGACGTCACCGTCGGCGACACCGTCACCGGCGCCACGGTCAACGCGGGCGGCCGGATCGTCGTCGAGGCGACCCGGGTCGGCGCCGACACGCAGCTCGCGCGGATGGCGAAGCTGGTCGAGGACGCGCAGAACGGCAAGGCGCGGGTGCAGCGGCTGGCCGACCGGGTCTCCGCGGTCTTCGTCCCGGTGGTGCTGCTGATCGCGGCCGGCACCTTCGGGGGCTGGCTGGGCGCCACGGGCGACGCGGTGGCCGCGTTCACCGCGGCCGTCGCCGTGCTGATCATCGCCTGCCCGTGCGCCCTGGGGCTCGCCACGCCCACCGCGCTGATGGTCGGCACCGGGCGCGGCGCGCAGCTCGGCATCCTGATCAAGGGTCCGGAGGTGCTGGAGTCCACCCGCCGCGTCGACACCGTCGTCCTGGACAAGACCGGCACCGTCACCACCGGGCGGATGACCCTGCAGGAGGTGTACGCCGCCGAGGACGCCGACGAGAAGCAGGTGCTGCGGCTCGCCGGCGCCCTGGAGCACGCCTCCGAGCACCCCGTCGCCCGGGCGGTCGCCGCCGGTGCGGAGGAACGCGCCGGGACGCTGCCGGCGGCCGAGTCCTTCGAGAACGTCCCCGGCCGGGGCGTGCGCGGACGCGTGGAGGGCCACGAGGTGGCCGTGGGACGGCTCTTCGGGGAGCTGCCGCCGGAGCTGGCCCGGGCCGTGCGGGAGGCCGAGAGCGGCGGGCGCACGGCCGTCGTGGTCGGCTGGGACGGGAGGGCGCGCGGGGTCCTCGCCGTCGCCGACACGGTCAAGGAGACCAGTGCCGAGGCGGTGCGCGCGCTGCGCGCCCTGGGGCTCGCCCCGGTGCTGCTGACCGGTGACAACCGGACGGCGGCCGAGGCGGTGGCCGGGGCCGTGGGCATCGACGAGGTGATCGCCGAGGTGCTGCCCGAGGACAAGGTCGACGTCGTGCGGCGGCTGCAGGCCGAGGGACGCGTCGTCGCCATGGTGGGCGACGGCGTCAACGACGCGGCCGCGCTCGCCGCCGCCGATCTGGGGCTCGCCCTGGGCACCGGCACGGACGCGGCGATCGAGGCGGGCGACCTGACCCTGGTCCGCGGCGACCTGCGGGTGGCCGCCGACGCGATCCGGCTGTCCCGCCGGACCCTCGCCACGATCAAGGGCAACCTCGTGTGGGCCTTCGGCTACAACGTCGCCGCGCTGCCGCTGGCCGCGGCCGGACTGCTGAATCCGATGATCGCCGGAGCGGCGATGGCCTTCTCCTCGGTCTTCGTGGTGACGAACAGCCTGCGGCTGCGGTCATTTCATTGAGGTCTCAAGTTGGGCCGTACCCCTGGAGTCCGGTACGACCCTCACATAAGCTCTTCACACGGCTCGCGCATCTTCCTTACGCTCGAGGCCCACGAGTGGTACCCGGGCTCTTGCGCACCTAACGGACATATGCAAGAGACGCAGATCACAGTGATCTGAACGTAACCATCGAAGGGGTTCGAGGGTCTAAGTTGGCGATGTCAGGCGGCGTCTTGGGGGGCGCTTCCTGACATCTGGGGATGTCTTGGGGGACTTTCCCAGAACGGAGTACCTCCCTGCTCGCACGCAGGGGGGAGCGTTGCCGGGGCACGTGACCGCCGGGGAGCTTTGAGCGGCCCTCCCGAACGTGTGTGTCCCGGCAGACCGCACAGCGATTCAGGCGCTGTCCTCACAGGCGCCCGGCCGGATCCCGTGGGGGGAATCCGCACCGGGACATGGGAAGGCGCCCTGGTCGTCGGCCCGTGGGGGGACCGGCGCCAGGGCGCCTTCCGCTTCTCCTCCGCCCCCGCTTCTCCTCCGCCCCCGCTTCCTCGCCCGCTCCCGCTTCCTCGCCCGCTCCGCGTGGCCGTCCAGCACCCGCGCCCCGCCCGCGTCCGCGGACCGACCACGCAAAAGGCCCCGCACACGACCTGCGTGTGCGGGGCCCTGCGGCGGTACGGCGCGCGGCGCCGGTGTCAGCGCTCCTCGACCGGGACGAAGTCGCGCTCGACCACGCCCGTGTAGATCTGGCGCGGGCGGCCGATGCGGGAGCCCGGCTCCTTGATCATCTCGTGCCACTGGGCGATCCAGCCCGGAAGGCGGCCGAGAGCGAACAGGACCGTGAACATCTCGGTCGGGAAGCCCATGGCCCGGTAGATCAGACCGGTGTAGAAGTCGACGTTCGGGTAGAGGCTGCGCGAGACGAAGTAGTCGTCGGAGAGCGCGTGCTCCTCCAGCTTCAGTGCGATGTCCAGCAGCTCGTCGGACTTGCCGAGGGCGGACAGCACCTCGTGCGCGGCGGCCTTGATGATCTTGGCGCGCGGGTCGAAGTTCTTGTAGACCCGGTGGCCGAAGCCCATCAGGCGGACGCCGTCCTCCTTGTTCTTCACCTTGCGGATGAAGGAGTCGACGTCGCCGCCGGAGTCGCGGATGCCCTCCAGCATCTCCAGCACCGACTGGTTGGCGCCGCCGTGCAGCGGGCCCCACAGGGCGCTGATGCCGGCGGAGATCGAGGCGAACATGTTCGCCTGCGAGGAGCCGACCAGGCGGACCGTGGAGGTCGAGCAGTTCTGCTCGTGGTCCGCGTGCAGGATGAGCAGCTTGTCCAGGGCGGAGACCACGACCGGGTCGAGCTCGTACTCCTGGGCGGGCACCGAGAAGGTCATGCGCAGGAAGTTCTCGACGTAGCCGAGGTCGTTGCGCGGGTAGACGAACGGGTGGCCGACCGACTTCTTGTACGCGTACGCCGCGATCGTCGGGAGCTTGGCGAGCAGGCGGATGGTGGAGAGGTGGCGCTGCTGCTCGTCGAACGGGTTGTGGCTGTCCTGGTAGAAGGTGGACAGCGCGGAGACGACCGACGACAGCATGGCCATCGGGTGGGCGTCGCGCGGGAAGCCCTTGTAGAAGTTCTTGACGTCCTCGTGCAGCAGGGTGTGCTGCGTGACCTCGTTCTTGAACGCGGTGAGCTGGTCGACCGTCGGCAGCTCGCCGTTGATCAGCAGGTAGGCGACCTCCAGGAAGGTGGAGCGCTCGGCCAGCTGCTCGATGGGGTAGCCGCGGTACCGGAGGATGCCGGCCTCGCCGTCCAGGTAGGTGATCGCGGATTTGTAGGCGGCGGTGTTGCCGTAGCCGCTGTCCAGCGTCACCAGACCGGTCTGAGCGCGGAGCTTTCCGATGTCGAAGCCCTTGTCACCGACGGTGCTGTCGACCACCGGGTAGGTGTACTCGCCGCCGTCGTACCGCAGTACTACAGAGTTGTCGCTCACGTCTTCCCTCACCGACGTTGTGCCTCATCTTCGAGGTGCCCTGACTGTCTCTACCATCCCCCACTTGGCTCAGGAGAGTGCACTCGGGGTCGACCATCGGGCCTATTGACGGCACTCAGTGCCGTCAACTTGCCCATCCTGCCCCTTGCGTCCCGCATCCGGAAGGCCTCTGTGACCTTTGCGACTCATTTGATCGATCATTTTTCGGCGACGGGCCGTTCACACGGGTGATTCGTCCCGCCGGGAGGCCTTCGGACCGGCGAGCCGGAAGTCCAGGGCCGTGCACCGGCGGCCCGCCGAGACCGTGCGCACCGCCTGCCCGATCGCCCTGCGGGAACCGACCAGGACGACCAGCCGCTTCGCCCGCGTGACCGCCGTGTACAGCAGGTTGCGCTGGAGCATCATCCAGGCGCCCGTGGTCACCGGGATGACGACCGCCGGGTACTCGCTGCCCTGGGAGCGGTGGATGGTCACGGCGTAGGCGTGGGCCAGCTCGTCCAGCTCGTCGAACTCGTAGGCCACCTCCTCGTCCTCGTCGGTCAGCACCGTCAGGCGCTGGTCGACCGGGTCGAGCGAGGTGACCACGCCCACGGTGCCGTTGAAGACGCCGTTCTCCCCCTTCTCGTAATTGTTGCGAATCTGGGTGACCTTGTCGCCGACGCGGAAGACCCGGCCGCCGAACCGCTTCTCGGCCACGTCCGGACGGCCGGGGGTGATGGCCTGCTGGAGCAGCCCGTTCAGGGTGCCGGCGCCGGCCGGCCCCCGGTGCATGGGGGCGAGGACCTGCACGTCGCGGCGCGGGTCCAGGCCGAACTTCGCCGGGATGCGCCGGGCCGCGACGTCCACCGTGAGCCGGCCGGCCTCCTCGGTGTCGTCCTCGACGAAGAGGAAGAAGTCCTTCATGCCGTCGGTGACCGGGGGCCGCCCCGCGTTGATCCGGTGCGCGTTGGTCACCACGCCCGACTGCTGGGCCTGGCGGAAGACCCGGGTGAGCCGCACCGCGGGGATCGGGCTCCCGTCCGCCAGCAGGTCCCGCAGGACCTCGCCGGCGCCGACGCTGGGCAGCTGGTCGACGTCCCCGACGAAGAGCAGGTGGGCTCCCGGCGGCACCGCCTTGACCAGCTTGTTGGCGAGCAGCAGGTCCAGCATGGAGGCCTCGTCGACCACCACCAGGTCGGCGTCCAGCGGGCGGTCCCGGTCGTAGGCGGCGTCCCCGCCGGGCCTGAGCTCCAGCAGGCGGTGGACGGTGGAGGCCTCGGCGCCGGTCAGCTCGGCCAGGCGCTTGGCGGCGCGGCCGGTCGGGGCGGCCAGCACCACCTTGGCCCGCTTGGCGCGGGCCAGCTCCACGATCGAGCGGACCGTGAAGGACTTGCCGCAGCCCGGGCCGCCGGTGAGGACGGCGACCTTCTCGGTGAGCGCGAGGCGGACGGCCTCCTCCTGCTCGGGGGCGAGGTCGGTGCCCGTGCGCCCCTTGAGCCAGCCGAGCGCCTTGTCCCAGGCCACGTCCCGGAAGGCGGGCATCCGGTCCTCGTCGGTGCGCAGCAGGCGCAGCAGCTGGGCGGAGAGGGACAGCTCGGCGCGGTGGAAGGGGACCAGGTAGATCGCCGTGACCGGGTCGCCGCCGTCCGGGGCCGGCACCTTCTCGCGCACGACGCCGGGGTCCTCCCCCGGGTCCTCCGGCTCGGCGGCCAGCTCGGCGAGACACTCGATGACCAGGCCGGTGTCCACCTGGAGCAGCTTCACCGCGTCCGCGATCAGCTTCTCCTCGGGGAGGTAGCAGTGCCCCTGGTCGGCGGACTGGGACAGGGCGTACTGCAGGCCGGCCTTCACGCGGTCGGGGCTGTCGTGCGGGATGCCGACGGACTGGGCGATCTTGTCGGCGGTGAGGAAGCCGATGCCCCAGACGTCGGCGGCGAGGCGGTAGGGCTGGTTCTTCACCACGGAGATGGAGGCGTCGCCGTACTTCTTGTAGATCCGGACCGCGATGGAGGTCGACACCTCGACGGTCTGGAGGAAGAGCATGACCTCCTTGATCGCCTTCTGCTCCTCCCAGGCGTCGGCGATCTTCTTCGTGCGCTTGGGGCCGAGACCGGGGACCTCGACGAGCCGCTCGGGCTCCTCCTCGATGATCTTCAGCGTGTCCAGGCCGAAGTGCTGGGTGATGCGGTCGGCGAAGACCGGGCCGATGCCCTTGACCAGGCCCGAGCCGAGGTAGCGGCGGATGCCCTGGACGGTGGCCGGCAGGAGGGTCGTGTAGTTCTCCACGTGGAACTGCTTGCCGTACTGCGGGTGGGAGCCCCAGCGGCCCTCCATCCGCAGGGACTCGCCGACCTGGGCGCCGAGCAGCGCGCCGACGACGGTGAGCAGGTCGCCGGCGCCCCGGCCGGTGTCGACGCGGGCGACCGTGTAGCCGTTCTCCTCGTTGGCGTACGTGATGCGCTCCAGGACGCCTTCGAGGACGGCGAGCCGTCGCTCACCGGGGGCTGCCGCGGACTGGTTGGACATGGCTCCGACCGTACCGGTGGGGAGTGACAGGCGGTGGGCCTCAGGGGCGGGGGTGCTTCTTGAGGGCGTCGAGGAAGGGGGCGAAGGCGGCGGCGGGGAAGGTGAGGGTGGCCCTGGCGGGGGCCTTGGAGTCGCGGACGGCTGTGCGGGTGGGCGAGGTCGCGATCTCCACACAGTTGTTGCCGTCGCCTCCGCCGGAGTAGGACGACTTGCGCCAGTTGTCGGGCATGGACACAGAACCTCACAGCTCCTTGACCAGTCTGTGGATGAAGTCACGCGACCTGCTGAGGTCGAGCGACACGTCTGCCACTCTACGGAAAACCGTTCGAAAGACGCCGAGTTGAGCTTCGGAATCGATGAAGCCAGCGCCGTGCGGTGCGTCGCGAACGGCCGTGTCCAGCTTGGGCACCCTCCCGCCCGCCAGCATCATGGGACTCCAGGCGCCACCGAAGCCGTCCAGGTCGAAGGGGATAACACGCACACTGACGTGATCGACTTCGGAGAGTTCCAGGACGCGGGTGAGCTGCGCTCGCGCGGTGGCTCGATTCCCGACCCTGATACGCAGCGCGGCTTCGTGGATGACGGCCTCATACGGAGTCGGGGCTTCGAGAATCACCTTCCGCTGTATCCGGTGGCGGACTCGCAGCTCCAGCTCCTCTTGGGGAAGCTCGGGCACCCGGGAAGAGAAGGCGGCACGCGCGTAGTCCTCCGTCTGTAGCAGTCCTGGGATGAACAGGAATTCCACATCGCGCCGGTATGTGGAGTGGTACTCCAACTCGGCGAGGTCCAGGAACGGTGTAGGCAGTAGGCCCCGGTACTCCTCCCACCACCCACGAGTCCGGTCCGTCGCCATGACGACGAGAGCGTCGATGAACGCCTCGTCCGTGCACGAGTAGTGTGCGGCGAGGCGGCGCAGGCGCTCCTCGCTCACGCCCGCGAGCCCGGACTCGATGTGGCTGATCTGAACACGGCTCACGCCGAGCAACGCCGCCGCCTCAGTAGCAGACAGCCCAGCCGCATCTCGCAGCCTGCGCAATTCAACTGCTAAGCGCAGCTGACGTGCGGTGCATTCGCGCCTCAAGACCATGCCGGACTCCCTCGCTTCAACGAGCCCACCAGCGTGACTCGTTCGGGGTCAGGTTAGGCGATCAGCTTGCTCGGTATGACATGTTAGCCCTACCGTCAGTGACGCGATGCACACCGTGCGGCACCGGCCCACCGGAAGCGCACCGCCCCGTCCTGCCGTGACGGCTGCGGCAATGACACCGGGACCGCCCTCACCCCCTCCCCACCCCAACGGAGTTCCGCATGTCCGAAAACGAACCGTGGGAGTACTCCCTCCACATCCCCAACGACCTCCGCGCCGTCACCGTCAGCCGCCGCACCCTGCGCCTGATCCTCACCCTGCACGGGCTGATCCGCCTCGTCGACGTCGCCGAGCTGCTGGCGGCGGAGCCGGTCTCCAACGCCGTGCGGCACACCAAGGGCCCCGCCGCCCTGCGCGTGCGCTGGTCGCCGCCCGGCACGCTGCGCGTCGGGGCGTGGGACGCGGACCCGTCACCGCCCGAGCCGCCGCAACCCTTCGCCCCGGAGTGGGAGCGGGAGGACGGCCGGGGCCTCGCGCTGGTGCGGGCGTGCGCCGACGTGTGGGGGTGGCAGCCGCTGACCAGGGACGGCAGCCGGGGCAAGTACGTGTGGTGCGAGCTGGGGGCGGCCCCGCCGGCCGCCTGACCGCCGGGCGCGCCCGTCCCCTCCCGGCGGGGCCCGTGCGTCCGCGCCGCCCGGTCACGATTCAGTTTCGGCCACCCCCACCCCCTTGTCCTCGCTCGTGTAATCGATTCCAATCCTTCGTGTAATCGATTCCACGAGGAGGTGGAACGGCGATGGCGAGCATCAAGGACGTCGCCGCCGAGGCGGGGGTGTCCGTCGCGACGGTCTCGCGCGCGCTCAACGGCCACCCGTCGGTGAGCGCGGACGCCCGCGCCCGCGTGCTGGCCGCCGTCGAGGCGCTGGGCTACCGCCCGAACGCCGTCGCCCGGTCGCTGCGCACCGCGCAGACCCGCACCCTCGGCCTGGTCATCAGCGACGTGCTGAACCCGTACTTCACCGAACTGGCCCGCTCCGTCGAGGAGGAGGCCCGCGCCCTCGGCTACAGCGTGATCATCGGCAACGCCGACGAGCGGCCCGACCTCCAGGACCACCACGTCACGACGCTGCTGGACCGCCGCATCGACGGGCTGCTCGTCTCCCCCACCGACGGCGGTTCGCCCCGCATGCTGGACGCCGCCCGCGCGGGGACGCCGATGGTGTTCGTCGACCGGTGGATCCCGGGCGTCGACGTGCCCGTGGTCCGGTCGGACGGGCGGGCGGCCGTGCGGGACCTCGTGGCCCACCTGCACGGGCTCGGCCACCGGCGGCTCGCGATCATCGCCGGGCCGGCCGCCACCACGACCGGGCGCGAGCGCGTGGACGCCTTCCGCGAGGCGCTCGGCGCGTACGGGCTCCCCCTCCCCGACGCCTACATCGGCCAGGGCGACTTCCAGGCCGAGAGCGGGCGCCGGGTGACCGAGGGGTTCCTCGACCTGCCCGAGCCGCCCGAGGTCGTGTTCGCCGCCGACAACCTGATGGCGCTCGGCGCGCTGGACGCCGTCCGCGCACGCGGGCTGCGGGTGCCCGACGACATCGCGCTGGCCGCGTTCGACGACATCCGCTGGTTCGTGCACACCGACCCGCCGGTCACCGCGATCGCCCAGCCCACCGGGGAACTGGGGCGGGCCGCCGTGCACGCGCTGGTCGACCGCATCGAGGGCCGGCCCGGCGCGTCCGTCGCCCTGCCCGCCCGGCTCGTCGTGCGCCGCTCGTGCGGTGAGCCGGCACCCCCCGTTCCCCCACCGTCCCCCTCCCCCGTACGAAGGAGTACGCCGTGAGCAGCCGCAGTCCGGACGAGTTGCTGCGCATCGAGGGCATCCGCAAGACCTTCCCCGGCGTGGTCGCGCTCGACAGCGTCGACTTCGACCTGCGCCGGGGCGAGGTCCACGTGCTCCTCGGTGAGAACGGCGCGGGCAAGAGCACGCTGATCAAGATGCTCTCCGGCGCCTACACGCCCGACGCCGGGCGGATCGTGGTCGGCGGCGAGGAGGTGCGCGTCCACGGTGCGCAGGACTCCGAGCGGCTCGGGATCGCCACCATCTACCAGGAGTTCAACCTCGTCCCCGATCTGACGGTCGCCGAGAACATCTTCCTGGGGCGGCAGCCGCGCCGGTTCGGGATGATCGACCGCAGGAGGATGGACGCCGAGGCGGAGGTGCTGCTGAAGCGCGTCGGCGTCGACGTCTCCCCGCGGGCGCGGGTGCGCGAACTCGGCATCGCGCGGCTGCAGATGGTCGAGATCGCCAAGGCGCTCAGCCTGGACGCGCGGGTGCTGATCATGGACGAGCCGACCGCCGTGCTCACCTCCGAGGAGGTCGAGAAGCTGTTCGCGATCGTGCGGCGGCTGCGCGAGGACGGGGTGGGGATCGTCTTCATCACCCACCACCTGGAGGAGATCGCCGCCCTCGGGGACCGCGTCACCGTCATCCGGGACGGGCGCAGCGTCGGGCAGGTGCCCGCCTCGACGCCCGAGGACGAGCTGGTGCGGCTCATGGTCGGGCGGTCGATCGAGCAGCAGTACCCGCGCGAGCGCGCGAAGACCGGTGAGGCGCTGCTCAGGGTCGAGGGGCTGACCCGGGACGGTGTCTTCCACGACGTGAGCTTCGAGGTGCGCTCCGGTGAGGTCGTCGGCATCGCGGGGCTGGTCGGGGCCGGGCGGACGGAGGTCGTCCGGGCCGTGTTCGGGGCCGACCCGTACGACGCCGGGGCCGTGCACGTCGGCGGCGAGCGGCTGCGCGGTCACGACGTGAACGCCGCCATGGCGGCCGGGATCGGGCTCGTCCCCGAGGACCGCAAGGGGCAGGGGCTGGTGCTCGACGCCTCCGTCGAGGAGAACCTCGGCCTGGTCACCCTCCGGTCCGCCTCCCGCGCGGGGCTCGTCGACCTCAAGGGGCAGCACGAGGCGGCGGCCCGGATCGCCGGGCAGCTCGGCGTGCGGATGGCCGGCCTCGGCCAGCACGTGCGGACGCTCTCCGGCGGCAACCAGCAGAAGGTCGTCATCGGCAAGTGGCTGCTGGCGGACACGAAGGTGCTGATCCTCGACGAGCCGACGCGCGGCATCGACGTCGGCGCGAAGGTCGAGATCTACCAGCTGATCAACGAACTGACGGCCGCGGGCGCCGCCGTGCTCATGATCTCCAGCGACCTGCCCGAGGTGCTCGGCATGAGCGACCGGGTGGTCGTCATGGCGCAGGGACGCGTCGCGGGCGAACTGGCCGCCGCGGAGGCCACCCAGGACGCCGTGATGGCGCTCGCCGTCAGTACCCCTCACAGCAACGGAACGGAGGCCCCCGGTGGCCACTGACACGCTCAAGAGCAAGCCGGGCGCGCAGGGCGGCGCCTCGGGCGGCCTGCGCCGCCTGCTGCTCGACAACGGGGCGCTCACCGCGCTCATCGCCCTGGTCGTCGCCATGTCGGCGCTGTCCGGGGACTTCCTGACCGCCGACAACCTCCTCAACGTCGGCGTCCAGGCCGCCGTGACCGCGATCCTCGCCTTCGGCGTCACCTTCGTGATCGTCTCGGCGGGCATCGACCTGTCGGTCGGCTCGGTCGCCGCGCTGTCCGCGACCGTGCTGGCGTGGAGCGCGACCGAGGCGGGGGTGCCGGTCGTCCTCGCGGTGCTGCTCGCCGTCGCCACCGGCATCGTCTGCGGCCTGGTCAACGGCTTCCTGGTCTCGTACGGCAAGCTGCCGTCGTTCATCGCGACGCTCGCCATGCTGTCGGTGGCGCGCGGTCTGTCCCTGGTGATCTCGCAGGGCTCCCCGATCGCCTTCCCCGAGTCCGTCTCGCACCTCGGCGACACCCTCGGCGGCTGGCTGCCGGTGCCGGTCCTGGTGATGGTCGTCATGGGGCTGGTCACGGCGTTCGTCCTGGGCCGGACCTACATCGGCCGCTCCATGTACGCCATCGGCGGCAACGAGGAGGCCGCGCGGCTGTCGGGCCTGCGGGTGAAGCGGCAGAAGCTCGCCATCTACGCCTTCTCCGGGCTGTTCGCCGCCGTCGCGGGCATCGTGCTCGCCTCCCGGCTGGCCTCCGCGCAGCCGCAGGCCGCGCAGGGCTACGAACTGGACGCGATCGCCGCCGTCGTCATCGGCGGCGCCTCCCTGGCGGGCGGCACCGGCAGGGCGTCGGGCACGCTGATCGGCGCGCTGATCCTGGCGGTGCTGCGCAACGGGCTCAACCTGCTGTCCGTCTCCGCGTTCTGGCAGCAGGTCGTCATCGGCGTCGTCATCGCGCTGGCGGTGCTGTTCGACACCCTGCGGCGCAAGGCGGGCGCGACCACCCCGGCGGCCGGCGCGTCCGGCGGCGGGAACCGGGGCAGGCAGGCGCTCACGTACGTGCTCGCGGCCGTCGTCGCCGTCGCGGTGGTCGGCGCGACCTCGCTGCTGCACAACGGGTCCCCGGCCGGGAAGACGCAGCGGATCGGGCTGTCGCTGTCGACGCTCAACAACCCGTTCTTCGTGCAGATCCGGGCCGGCGCCGAGGAGGAGGCGAAGAGGCTGGGCGTCGACCTGACGGTCACCGACGCGCAGAACGACGCCTCCCAGCAGGCCAACCAGCTGCAGAACTTCACCAGCGGCTCGCTGTCCTCGGTCATCGTCAACCCGGTGGACTCCGACGCCGCCGGTCCCGCGGTGCGCGGCGCGAACAAGGCGGGCATCCCCGTCATCGCCGTGGACCGCGGCGTCAACAAGGCGGACACGGCCGCGCTGGTCGCCTCCGACAACGTCGAGGGCGGCGCGCTGGGCGCCAAGGCGCTCGCCGAGAAGCTCGGCGGCAAGGGCACGATCGTGATCCTGCAGGGCCAGGCTGGCACCTCCGCCAGCCGCGAGCGCGGCGCGGGCTTCGCCGAGGGCCTGAAGGACTACCCGGGCATCGAGGTCGTCGCCAAGCAGCCCGCGGACTTCGACCGCACCAAGGGCCTGGACGTGATGACGAACCTGCTCCAGGCGCACCCCGACATCGACGGCGTCTTCGCCGAGAACGACGAGATGGCCCTCGGCGCGATCAAGGCGCTCGGTTCCAGGGCCGGGAAGTCGGTCCAGGTCGTCGGCTTCGACGGCACGCCGGACGGGCTGAAGGCGGTCGAGGCGGGCACGCTGTACGCCTCCGTCGCGCAGCAGCCGTCGGAACTCGGCAGGATCGCGGTGCGCAACGCGCTGCGGGCCGCCGACGACGAGAAGGTGGAGAGCACGGTGAAGGTGCCGGTGAAGGTGGTCACCCAGGAGAACGTGGCCGGCTTCGAGGGCTGACACCGGGCGCGCAGGCACCCGGGGCGGGGGGGGGGGGGGGGGCCCCCCCCCCCCCCCCCCCCCCGGCGAGGGGGGGACGTCCGGCCGGCAACAAACCCCCCGCCCGCTGGTCGGTCCAACAGCGCACCGTGGGCTGGCGTTCGTGCCG
>NZ_JBVITR010000016.1:0-12731 GCF_055574875.1 Streptomyces sp. NPDC034670 | reverse complement strand
TGGGGGGGGGGGGGGGGGGGGGGGGGGACGGGGGGGGGGGGGGGGGGGGGGAGGGGGGGGGGGGGGAGGGAGGGGGGGGGGGGGGGGCCCCCCCCCCCCCCCCCCCCCCCCCCACACCCACTCGGATCGGGGAGCGATTCATGTACGACTACGACCTCCTGGTCGTCGGGTCGGCCAACGCCGACCTGGTGATCGGCGTCGAGCGCCGGCCGGGCGCCGGGGAGACGGTGCTCGGCTCCGACCTGGCCGTCCACCCGGGCGGCAAGGGCGCGAACCAGGCGGTCGCGGCCGCCCGGCTCGGGGCCCGGACGGCCCTGCTGGCCCGGGTCGGCGACGACGGGCACGGGCGGCTGCTGCTGGACTCGCAGCGGACCGCCGGGGTGGACACGGTGGGCGTGCTGGTGGGCGGGGCGCCGACCGGGGTCGCGCTGATCACGGTGGACCCGTCGGGGGACAACAGCATCGTCGTCTCGCCCGGCGCCAACGGCCGGCTGACGCCGGTGGACGTGCGCGCGGCGGCGAGCCTCTTCCACGCCTCCCGGGTGGTCTCCGCGCAGCTGGAGATCCCGCTGGAGACGGTGGTGGAGGTGGTGCGGAGCCTGGCGCCGGGCAGCCGGTTCGTGCTGAACCCCTCGCCGCCGCGCCCGCTGCCGGCCGAGGTGCTGGCGGCCTGCGACCCGCTGATCGTCAACGAGCACGAGGCCAGGGTGATCCTGGGCGGGGCGTGCGTGAGCGAGGAGCCGGAGGACTGGGCGCGGCTGCTGCTGGCGAAGGGGCCGCGCTCGGTGGTGGTGACGCTGGGCGGCGAGGGCGCGCTGGTGGCCTCCTCGCAGGGCGTCCACCGGGTCCCCGCCGTCGAGGTGGACGCCGTGGACACCACCGGCGCGGGGGACGCGTTCACCGCCGCGCTGGCCTGGCGGCTCGGTGCGGGCGAGTCCCTGGCCGAGGCGGCGGCGTACGCGGCCCGGGTGGGGGCGGTGACCGTCACCCGGGAGGGCGCACAGGTGTCCTTCCCGACGGCGTCGGAGGTCGCCGCCCGGTGAAGAAGCACGGGATCCTGAACCGTCACCTCTCCGGCGCGCTGGCCGAGCTCGGGCACGGCGACGGGGTGCTGGTGTGCGACGCCGGCATGCCGGTGCCCGACGGACCGCGCGTGGTGGACCTGGCCTTCCGGGCCGGGGTGCCGTCCTTCGCCGAGGTGGTCGAGGGGCTGCTGGAGGAGCTGGTGGTCGAGGGCGCGACGGCGGCGGCCGAGGTGCGGCGGGCCAACCCGGCGGCGGCCGAGCTGCTGACGGGGCACTTCCCGCACCTGGAGCTGGTGCCGCACGAGCGGCTCAAGGAGCTGACGGCCGGCGCGCGGCTCGTCGTCCGCACCGGCGAGGCACGGCCGTACGCGAACGTGCTGCTGCGCTGCGGGGTGTTCTTCTGACGGCTGCCGACGGCCGCGGGGGTCCGACGGCGCCCGCGGGCCGGCGCCGGTGAACGCCGGGCGCTCGGGCCGCCGGGCCGGCCTGCCTCCGCGCCGTCCGGCCGTGAAGACTTCGAGGGGGCCCGGTCCGTCGACCGTGCCCCCTCGGTTCCCTCCCCCGTCAGAACCTCTCCGGATCCCCCCCGGGTCCCCCTCCAGAGGTCCTGACGCAGAGTACGACCGGCGAGGTGCGGGGAGGGTTGCACGGTCCCCCGGATTTTTTCCCGCCCGGTTCCCCGCGGGGTTCCCGGGCGGGGAGCGGCCGCCCGGTGCGCGGGGGAGCGTGCCCCGGTCCCCCGTACGCCCGTTGCCCCGTACGGCTCGTACGGGAGGGGGCGTCGCGCGGCCGTTACGCGGCGTGCTCCGCGAACCGCGCCGCCGTCTCGGCGAGCACCTCGCGCCCGTCCCGGGCCCACAGCGCCTCGTTGAACAGCTCGACCTCGATGGCGCCGGTGTAGCCGGCCGCCTCCACGTACCCCTTCCACTCCCGCATGTCGATCGCGCCGTCGCCGATCTGGCCGCGGCCGTTGAGGACGCCCTCGGGCAGCGGGGTGGTCCAGTCGGCGAGCTGGAAGGTGTGGATGCGGCCCTGGGCGCCCGCGCGGGCGATCTGCGCGGGCGCGGTGTCGTCCCACCAGACGTGGTACGTGTCGACGGTGACGCCGACCTGGTGGGCGGGGAAGCGTTCGGCGAGGTCGAGGGCCTGGGCGAGGGTGGAGACCACGCAGCGGTCGGAGGCGAACATGGGGTGCAGCGGCTCGACGGCCAGTCTCACCCCGTGCTCCTCGGCGTAGGGGCCGAGTTCGGCGAGCGCGTCCGCGATCCGCTCCCGGGCGCCGCGCAGGTCCTTGGAGCCGGCCGGCAGGCCGCCCGAGACCAGCACCAGGGTGTCGGTGCCGAGCGTCGCCGCCTCGTCGACGGCGCGGCGGTTGTCGGCCAGGGCGGCGGCCCGCTCGCCGGGGTCGGTCGCGGTGAGGAAGCCGCCCCGGCACAGCGTGGTCACCGCCAGGCCCGCGTCGCGCACCAGCTTGGCCGCGGCCTCCACGCCGTAGTCCCGGACGGGCTCGCGCCACAGGCCCACGCCCGGCACGCCCAGGTCCCGGCAGGCGGCGACGAGCTCCGGCAGCGACAGCTGCCGGACCGTCATCTGGTTGACGCTGAAGCGCGCGAGGTCGGTCACGGGGTCACTCCGTACAGGTGCAGCAGGGTCCTCATGCGTTCCTCGGCGAGCTTCGGGTCGGGGAACAGGCCGAGGCGGTCGGCGAGTTCGTAGGCGCGGGCGAAGTGCGGCAGGGAGCGGGCCGACTGCAGGCCGCCGACCATCGCGAAGTGGTCCTGGTGGCCCGCCAGCCAGGCGAGGAAGACCACGCCGGTCTTGTAGAAGCGGGTGGGGGCCTGGAAGAGGTGGCGGGAGAGTTCGACGGTGGGGTCGAGCAGGGCGCGGAAGCCCTCCGTGTTCCCCGTGTCGAGCACCCGGACCGCCTCGGCCGCCAGGGGCCCGAGCGGGTCGAAGATGCCGAGCAGGGCGTGGCTGAAGCCCTGGTCGTCCCCGGCGATCAGCTCGGGGTAGTGGAAGTCGTCGCCGGTGTAGCAGCGCACCCCGTCCGGGAGGCGGCGGCGCAGGTCGACCTCCCGCCGGGCGTCCAGCAGCGAGATCTTGACGCCGTCGACCTTGTCGGGGTGGGCGGCGACGACCTCCAGGAAGGTCTCCGTGGCCGCGTCCAGGTCGGCGGAGCCCCAGTAGCCCTCCAGCGCCGGGTCGAACATCGGGCCGAGCCAGTGCAGGATCACCGGCTCGCTCGCCTGGCGCAGCAGGTGGCCGTACACCTCCAGGTAGTCCTCGGGGGACCGCGCGGCGGCGGCCAGCGCGCGGGACGCCATCAGGATGGCCCGGGCGCCCGACTCCTCGACGAGCGCGAGCTGCTCCTCGTACGCCGCCCGCACCTCGGCGGGTGTGCCGGAGACGATCTGGTCGGTGCCGACGCCGCAGGCGATCCGGCCGCCGACCGCCTTCGCCTCGGCGGCGGAGCGGCGGATCAGCTCGGCCGCGCCCGCCCAGTCCAGGCCCATGCCGCGCTGGGCGGTGTCCATGGCCTCGGCGACGCCCAGCCCGTGCGCCCACAGGTGGCGGCGGAAGGCGAGGGTGGCGTCCCAGTCGACGGCCGCCGGCGCGTCGGGGGTGGTGTCGGCGTACGGGTCGGCGACGACGTGCGCGGCCGAGAAGACCGTGCGGGAGGCGAGGGGGGCTCCGGGGGTGAGGACGAGGGGCTCGGTGCGGGGCTCGTAGGTCCGCAGCCGGCCGTGCGCGTCGGGCAGTCGGACGGTCACAGCGCGATCTCCGGCACGTCGAGGCGGCGGCCCTCGGCCGAGGACTTCAGGCCCAGTTCGGCGAGCTGGACGCCGCGGGCGCCGGCCAGCAGGTCCCAGTGGTAGGGGGCGTCGGCGTAGACGTGCTTGAGGAACAGCTCCCACTGGGCCTTGAAGCCGTTGTCGAACTCGCCGTTGTCCGGGACCTCCTGCCACTGGTCGCGGAAGGCCTCGGTGGCGGGGATGTCCGGGTTCCAGACGGGCTTGGGGGTGGCGGAGCGGTGCTGGACGCGGCAGCCCCGCAGCCCGGCGACCGCCGAGCCCTCGGTGCCGTCCACCTGGAACTCGACGAGTTCGTCGCGGTTGACCCGCACCGCCCAGGAGGAGTTGATCTGGGCGATCGCGCCGCCCTCCAGCTCGAAGACGCCGTAGGCGGCGTCGTCGGCGGTGGCGTCGTAGGGCTTGCCGTGCTCGTCCCAGCGCTGCGGGATGTGGGTGGCGGCGAGGGCCTGGACGGACTTCACGCGGCCGAACAGCTCGTGCAGGACGTACTCCCAGTGCGGGAACATGTCGACGACGATGCCGCCGCCGTCCTCGGCGCGGTAGTTCCACGACGGACGCTGGGCCTCCTGCCAGTCGCCCTCGAAGACCCAGTAGCCGAACTCGCCGCGCACGGACAGGATGCGGCCGAAGAAGCCGCCGTCGATGAGCCGCTTCAGCTTGAGCAGGCCGGGCAGGAACAGCTTGTCCTGCACGACGCCGTGCTTGACGCCCGCCGCGTGCGCGAGACGGGCGAGCTCCAGGGCGCCCTCGAGGCCGGTGGCGGTCGGCTTCTCGGTGTAGACGTGCTTGCCCGCGGCGATCGCCTTCCTGAGCGCCTCCTCGCGGGCGGAGGTCACCTGCGCGTCGAAGTAGACGTCGACGCCGTCGTCGGCGAGGACCGCGTCCAGGTCCGTGGAGACGTGGTCGAGTCCGTGGCGTTCGGCCAGCGCCCGCAGCGCGTGCTCGCGGCGGCCGACCAGGATCGGTTCCGGCCACAGCACGGTGCCGTCGCCGAGGTCGAGGCCGCCCTGTTCGCGCAGGGCCAGGATGGAGCGGACGAGGTGCTGGCGGTAGCCCATGCGTCCGGTCACACCGTTCATCGCGATCCGCACCGTTCTACGTGTCACGTCGTTCCCTTCGTACGCGGTCCGCGCGCCGCGTACGTCCAGCCCGTCGCCCGCCGGCCGCTGAGGGTGCGCGGTGACTGGTGAACGTGACAGCAAGCGCTTTCTATGTAGACAGAAGCTAGCCTCTGGGCGAGGGTCCGGACAAGAGCGCGGCGGACCGGACTTGTTCGAGGGGGCGAACCATCGGGCGCGGAGCCGTAGGGTCTGCTCGGAACCACGGCCACGGGCGCGGACGTGATGCGGGTGTGGGTGTGGGTGTGTACGGGGCGTACGGCGGGACGCGCGAGGCGGAGGACGAGACATGACGGTGACCCTGGCGGACGTGGCGGCTCGCGCGCAGGTCTCCCCCGCGACGGTGTCGCGCGTGCTCAACGGGAACTACCCCGTGGCCGCCTCCACCCGTGAACGGGTGCTGAAGGCCGTGGACGAGCTGGACTACGTGCTCAACGGCCCCGCGAGCGCCCTGGCGGCCGCCACCTCCGACCTGGTGGGCATCCTGGTGAACGACATCGCCGACCCGTTCTTCGGGATCATGGCGAGCGCGATCCAGTCCGAGATCGGGGGGCCGGGCGGACGCGCGGGCGGGGAGAGGCTCGCGGTCGTCTGCAACACGGGCGGCTCCCCGGAGCGCGAGCTGACCTACCTCACCCTGCTCCAGCGGCAGCGGGCGGCGGCGGTCGTGCTGACCGGCGGGGCGATCGAGGACGCGGCGCACCGGGCGGCCGTGGACGCCAAGCTGCGCAAGCTGACGGACGCCGGGACCCGGGTGGTGCTGTGCGGCCGGCCGCCGGCGCCGGAGGCCGGGGCGATCGCGCTGACCTTCGACAACCGCGGCGGCGGCCGGGAACTCACCGAGCACCTGATCGGCCTCGGCCACCGCCGCCTCGGCTACATCGCGGGCCCCGAGGAGCGCACGACCACCCGCCACCGCCTCGAGGGGCACCGGGCCGCGCTCGCCGCGCACGGCGTCGAGGAGGACCCGCGCTGGACCGTGCACGGCCGCTACGACCGCCGGTCCGGCTACGAGGCCACCCTGGAACTCCTGCGCCGAGAACCGGCGTTGACGGCCGTCGTCGCCGCGAACGACACCGTCGCCCTCGGCGCGTGCGCCGCCCTGCGGGACTCCGGTCTGCGCATCCCCCAGGACGTCTCGGTCGCCGGCTTCGACGACCTCCCGTTCAGCATCGACGCGGTGCCGGCGCTGACGACGGTGCGGCTGCCGCTGGCGGAGGCGGGGGCCCGGGCCGGACGCATCGCCATGGGCCGCGAGGAGCCGCCGCCGGGCGGGATCGCCTCGGTGCGGGGGGAGTTGATGGTGCGGGGGTCCAGCGGGGCGCCGCGCGCGTAGTCGGTCCGGCGCCTCGGCCTCCCGGCGTTCCGGCGTTCCGGCGTTCCGGCGTTCCGGCGTTCCGGCGTTCCGCAAGGCGTACCTCCTTCGGCGCCCCCCGTACGACCGCGGGACGTTCCGCCGCCCGGCCGGGCCCGCTCGCGACACCCGTGCGACGAGGGAGGTTGGCCCCGGAACCCGCGGGTACTGTCGATTCTCATGAAGCTGGCGTTCTCCACCCTCGGCGTCCCCGGCCTGCCCCTGACCGACGTGCTGCGCCTCGCGACCGAGCACGGCTACCACGGCGTCGAACTGCGCGCCCACCCCGAGGAACCGGTCCACCCCCGCCTCACCCCCGCCGAACGCGCCGACGCCGCCGCCGCGTTCGAGGCGGCCGGCGTCGAGGTCCTGGGCCTCGCCGGGTACTCCCGGGTCGCCGCGCCGGGCGACGACGAACCGGTCCTCGCCGAGATCCGCGCCCTGCTCGACCTCGCCCGCGACCTCGGCGCCCCCTCCGTCCGCGTCCTCCCGGGCGCCTCCTCGGGACAGAGCCCCGAGGAGGCGGACGCGACGGCCGCCCGCCGGCTGGGCACGGCCGCCGAGTACGCCGCCGACCTCGGCGTCCGCGTCCTGCTGGAGACCCACGACTCGCACCGCACCGCCGCCGACGCGATGCGGATCCTCGGCCTGGTCGGCCACCGCCAGGTGGGCGCGCTGTGGGACGTGATGCACACCTGGCTGGGCGGCGAGCAGCCCGTGGAGAGCTTCGCGGCGCTCTCCCCCCACCTCGGCCACGTCCAGGTCAAGGACATCGCCTCCGCCGACGACACGACCCCGCTCCCCCTCGGCACCGGCGTCCTGCCCCTGGCCGAGTGCGTGGAGGTCCTCTCCCGCCACGGCTGGGACGGCTGGCTGTGCTGGGAGTACGAGAAGCGCTGGTACCCCGACGCCGCCCCGCTCCCCGCCCTCCTCTCCTCCGGCCGCGCGCACCTGACCCGGCTCCTCAACGACTCGGCCTGACCCGCGCGGGACCGGCCCGCGGCGCCGGTGCCGCGGGATCCGGCCGTCGGGCGGGGCCGCGGAAATCCACTGGCCCGGACCGCGCACGCCGGGTAGCGTCCGCGCGTGCCAAGATCCGCTCCCCTCCCCGCCGTCCCGTCGTGAGCCTCACCCGTGCCCTGATCGACGTGCGCCCCCTGCGCACGTCCCCGGTCTTCCGGCGCCTGCTGATCGGGCGGACGGTGTCCGTGCTCGGCAGTTTCATGACCATGGTCACCGTCATGTACCAGGTCTGGGAGATGACGCACAGCGCGGCCTGGAGCGGCGCGGTGGGCCTCGCCCAGGCACTGCCGATGGTCTGCTTCGGGCTGTTCGCCGGGGCCTGGGCCGACCGGGGCGACCGGCGCCGCATCTTCCTGGCCGCGACGGTCGGCCAGACGGTCTGCGCGCTGCTGCTCGCGGTCCAGGGCTTCGCCGGGCACGTACCGGTGACCGGAGTGCTCGCGCTGGTCGCGGCACAGTCCGCCTGCGCCGCGATCGGCGCCCCCGCGGCCGGGGTGTTCGTCCCGCGGCTGCTGCCCAGGGACCAGGTGGCCTCCGGGCTCGCGCTCCACCAGGTCACCGGCCAGGCGATGATGCTCGTCGGTCCCGCGCTCGGGGGCCTGCTGCTCGGCTGGTTCGGCATCGGCGTCTGCTACCTGCTCGACGCGCTGACCTTCCTCCTCTCCTTCTACGGCGCGTTCGGCCTGCCCGCGCTGCCGCCCGAGGGGGAGCCGTCGCGGACCGGTCTGCGCGGAGTGCTGGACGGGCTGCGCTTCCTGGCCGGCCACCGGGTGGTGCGCGGCGCGCTCGTCACCGACCTCGCCGCCACCGTCCTGTCGATGCCGGTCAGCCTCTTCCCGCTGGTCAACGACGAGCGTTTCGGCGGTGACCCGCGCACGCTCGGCCTGTTCCTGTCGGCGCTCGCGGTCGGCGGCGTCCTGGCGTCCGTGCTGTCCGGTGCGGTGACCCGCCGGGGCCGTCCCGGTCTCGTCATGCTCCTCGGCGCGGGCGTCTGGGGTGCCGCGCTGGCCGCGTTCGGCCTCACCAACGATCCGTGGGCGGGCCTGGGGCTGCTGGTCCTGGCCGGCGCGGCCGACGCCCTGTCGGTGCTCTCCCGCACCACGATCGTGCAGACCCGCACGCCCGACGCCCTGCTGGGCCGGGTCACGGCCGCCGAGACGATCGTCGGGCAGGCCGGTCCGCACCTCGGCAACGTGCGCGCGGGACTGGTGGCCGGCGCGACCTCGGGTGCGACGGCCCTGGTGACCGGTGGACTGCTCTGCCTGCTCGCGGTGGTCTGCGTCGCCACGAGCACACCGGAGTTGCGCGACGGCGAGCCCGTGCCGGACGTGCGCTGACCAGAGGAACACCGCGGGGAGCGCCGCCACCAGGAAGCGCAGGGCGGAGAGGAGCAGCGGCGGGAAGTGGCCGGGCCCGATCCCGATGACGGTGAAGTCCACGCCCCGGACGGCGGCGACGAGGACGGCGAGCAGCGGGTGGGAAGGTCGCGCACGGCGAGGACCACCGCCCGCGACACTTCAGCACCGGCGACGATTCCCGCATGGTTGGATGAAGCACCGCTGACCGATCGGGAGCCGCCATGCTCGACCTCCAGCGTCTGCGCGCCCTGCACGCCGTCTCCGTCCACGGCACCGTCGGCGCCGCCGCCGCGGCGCTCGGGTACACCTCCTCCGCCGTCTCCCAGCAGATCGCCAAGCTGGAGCGGGAGACCCGGACCGTCCTGCTGGAGCGGGAGGGCCGCGGCGTGCGGCTGACCGACGAGGCCCACCGGCTGGTGTCCACCGCCCGGGAGCTGCTCGCCCTCGTGGAACGGGCGGAGACCGAGCTGGAGGAGCGGCGCGGGGTGCCGGCCGGGCGGCTGGCCGTCGCCGCCTTCGCGTCGGCGGCGCGCGGGCTGATGCCGCCCGTGCTGGCCGACCTGGCCCGGCGGCACCCCGCGCTGGAGACCCGGCTCACCGAGATCGACCCGCACCTGTCCGTGGACCTGGTGGCCAAGGGCGCGGTGGACCTGGTCGTCGCGCACGACTGGGACATCGCGCCGCTGCCCGTCCCGGCGGGCGTGGAGCAGGCGGTCATCGGGGACGACCCGTGCGACCTGCTGGTGCCCGAGGGGCATCCGTTCGCGGGGCGCGCGGCGGTGCGGCGGGAGGAGCTGGGCGGCGAGCGGTGGATCTGCCAGCCGCCGGGGCGGGTCTGCCGCGAGTGGCTGGTGCGCACCCTGCGCGCCGCCGGGCACCGGCCGGAGATCGTCCACCAGGCCGACGAGAACCCGACCCTGGTCGCCCTGGTCGCGGCCGGGCTCGGCGTCGCGCTGATCCCCCGGCTGGGGCGCGGCCCGCTGCCCGGCGGGGTGGTGGAGGTGCCGCTGGACCCGGTGCCCGTCCGGCGGGTGTACGCGCTGTGGCGCGCGGGCGCGGCCCGCCGCCCGGCGATCGCGGAGGCGGTCCGCGCCCTGCGCGGGCACTGGCCCGGGGTCTCGGCGCACACGCCCCGCTGACCCCGTCCGCAGCACCGGTCCCGGCTTCGGGGAACCCGCCGCGGACGGGGAACCCGTCCGCGCCCCCGTCCGTCCCAGGGGCAGGCTGCCGGACGAGTCCCCGCGGCACGGTGTCGGCCCTCGCTGCCGGAGGCGATCGCCGACCCACCCTCTCCGCCGTGCCGCGGCCGGCAGCACGCCGTCGTCGGCGCGCCCCCTCCGACCGCGCCGACGACGGCCCCTCCCCGGCCGCCGCGCCCTTTCCCGGCCGCCGCGCCCCTCCCCGGTCGCCGCACCCCTCCCGGTCGTTGTGCTCCCGGGTTGCTGTGCGTTCCCTTGACCGGCAGAAACTTCCCGGATATTGGTGACCTCCTGGCAGTTTCCTTCAGCGGACCCCCGGTCCTCCGCGGATCACCTCCCAAAGGAGCGCACGTGCCCGACAGCAGCACGGCAAGCACGGGAAACACCGCACGTCCGTCCAGACGCGCCGTCCTCGCCGCGACGGCGGGCGTCACCACCGCCCTGGCGGCGGCCGGCCCGGTGCGCGCCGCCGCCGGCCCCGCCACCCCCGACGACAGGGAGCTGCGCGCCCTCGTCTCCCGGATGACGCTCGAGGAGAAGGTCGGCCAGCTGTTCGTGATGCGGGTCTACGGCCACTCCGCCACCGACCCGGACCAGGCCGACGTCGACGCCAACCTCGAGGAGATCGGCGTCCGCACGGCCGCCGACCTGCTCGCGAAGTACCGGGTCGGCGGCATCATCTACTTCGCCTGGGCGCACAACACCCGCGAGCCGCACCAGATCGCCGACCTGTCCAACGGCATCCAGGAGGCCTCCCTCGGCCTGCCGCGCGGGCTGCCGGTGCTCATCTCCACCGACCAGGAGCACGGCATCGTGGCCCGCGTGGGCGGACCCGCCACGCTGTTCCCCGGCGCGATGGCCGTCGGTGCGGGCGGCTCCCTCCCGGACGCCCGCGCCCTCGGCCGGATCGCCGGGCGCGAACTGCGCGCCCTGGGCATCCGCCAGAACTACGCCCCGGTGGCCGACGTGAACGTCGACCCGGCCAACCCGGTCATCGGGGTGCGGTCCTTCGGCTCCGATCCGGACGCCGTGGCGCGGCTGGTGGCCGCCGAGGTCGCCGGGTACCAGGGCTCGGGGGTCGCGGCGACCGCCAAGCACTTCCCCGGGCACGGCGACACGGTCGACGACAGCCACGCCAAGCTCCCGTACATCCACCACACCCGCGAGCAGTGGGAGCGGCTCGACGCGCCGCCGTTCCGGGCCGCGATCGCCGCGGGCATCGACTCGATCATGACCGCGCACATCGTCGTGCCGGCGCTCGACGGCTCCGAGGACCCGGCCACCCTCTCCCGCCCCGTCCTCACCGGCATCCTGCGCGAGGAACTGGGCTACGACGGGGTGGTCGTCACCGACTCCCTCGGCATGGAGGGCGTCCGCACCAAGTACGGCGACGACCGGGTGCCGGTGCTGGCCCTGAAGGCGGGCGTGGACCAGCTCCTCAACCCGCCCTCCCTGGACGTGGCCTGGAACGCCGTCCTCGCGGCCGTGCGCAACGGCGAGCTGACGGAGTCCCGGCTCGACGAGTCGGTCCTGCGGGTGCTGCGACTGAAGGCGAAACTGGGCCTGTTCGAGGACCCGTTCGTCTCCCACGCGGGCGTCGACCGCGCCGTCGGCACCCGCGCGCACCGGGCCGCGGCCGACCGGATCGCCGAGCGCACCACCACCGTGCTGGTCAACGAGGGCGGCCTGCTGCCGCTGTCCCGGCGACGGCAGCCCAGGCTGCTCGTCGTCGGCGCCGACCCGGCGTCCCCGTCCGGGACGACGGGACCGCCGACCGGCGTCCTCGCCGGCGCGCTGGGCGAACTGGGCTTCACGGCCACCGCCCTGCCCACCGGCACGGCGCCGTCCGCGGCGACCGTCGCCGCGGCGGTGGCGGCGGCCCGGGACGCGGACGCGGTGGTCGTCGGGACGTACAACGTCGGCGCGTCCAGCGCCCAGAAGACCCTCGTCGAGCAGCTGCTGGCCACCGGGAAGCCGGTCGTCGCGGTGGCGATCCGCAACCCGTACGACGTGGCCCACCTGCCCGGCGTCCCGGCGTACCTGGCGACGTACTCCTGGACCGACGTCGAACTGCGGGCGGCGGCACGGGTCATCGCCGGCCGGGTGGACCCGCGCGGGACCCTGCCGGTGCCGGTGCAGCGCGCCGACGACCCGGCGGCGGTGCTCTACCCCGTCGGGCACGGGCTCAGGTACCGGCCCGGCCGTCCCGCCTGAGAGGCGCGTGAGGACGCTTCCCGGACCGGGACGACGGGGCTCGACCCGTGCGTCCGTCGTCCCGGGGAGGCGTCTGCACGTCTGCGGTCACGGGGTGCCCGGGAGGGGCCCGAAGTGCGAAGGGGCCTTGGAGTCGCCGTCGTCCTCGTGCCACCGCAGGGGTCCGCCGACGACGAAACCCCGCATGCGCTCGGCGCCGATGACGTGCACGGTGGCCGCCTCGTCGACGTCGACGCCGAACTCCGCCTCCACTCGCTGTCTTTCCTCGGCGGTCGCCCTCCTGATGGTGAGGCCGCGGTGGACCGTCGTCAGCATGAAGCCGCGAACGCCCTCGATGTGGATGTCGATGCGCGGCTCGTCCGCCTCCGCCTTGGCCCTCAGCAGCAACCGGTCCCCGTGGGCGGCCGTGTAATGCCACAGCGTGAAGACGCGGTCGGAGTGGAATTCCTGGGTCATGTCGTCCAGACGTGGTTCCGGAGACCGCGGGTGGGGGGGGGGGGGGGGGGGGGGGGGGGGGGGGGGGGGGGGGGGGGGGTGGCGGGGGGGGGGGGGGGGGGGGGGGGGGGGGGGGGGGGGGGGGGGGGTGGGGTGGGAAACCACCTACCACCCCTCCCTCCCTCCTTAGTG
>NZ_JBVITR010000015.1:61207-125682 GCF_055574875.1 Streptomyces sp. NPDC034670 | reverse complement strand
CCCCCCCCCCCCCCCCCCCCCCCCCCCCCCCCCCCCCCCCCCCCCCCCCCCCCCCCCCCCCCCCCCCCCCCCCCCCCCCCCCCCCCCCCCCCCTCTTCCGTGCGCCGATCAGGCGCCGATCTTCTGCTTCACCTGGGCCAACGACGGGTTGGTGAGCGTCGAGCCGTCCGGGAAGAGGACGGTCGGAACCGTCTGGTTGCCGCCGTTGGCCTTCTCCACGAACGCCGCCGACTCCGGGTCCTGCTCGATGTTGATCTCGGTGTACGCGATGCCCTCGCGGTCCATCTGGCTCTTCAGCCGGCGGCAGTAGCCGCACCACGTGGTGCTGTACATCGTCACAGTGCCCGGCATGTCTGTCGTGCTCCTTCGGTGGCTCGGGGTAGTCCTCGTACTGGGGGAACGTACTTGAACGCGCCGCCATTCCCGCCCGCCGCTCCCGCCGGCCGTTCCCGCGACTGCCGTCCCGGCGCGTTCCCGCGCGTCCCGGACGTGGGGTCCGCCACGTTGATATGACCGCACGGCCCTCCCTGTGGACAGCCGGCTCACCCGTCTCCGGCGACCTGGCAGCATGGCCGTGTGACAGCAGTGACGCACTCCTCCCTCTTCCCGCAGGTACCGGACTCGGCGGACGCGGTGCTCGACGGGCTCGACCCCGAGCAGCGCGCGGTGGCCACCGCGCTGCACGGTCCGGTGTGCGTGCTGGCGGGCGCCGGCACCGGCAAGACCCGGGCGATCACCCACCGGATCGCCTACGGGGTGCGCGCCGGCATCCTCCAGCCCTCCAGCGTGCTCGCCGTCACCTTCACCAACCGCGCCGCCGGGGAGATGCGCGGCCGGCTGCGCCAGCTCGGCGCCGTCGGCGTCCAGGCACGCACCTTCCACTCGGCGGCGCTGCGCCAGCTCCAGTACTTCTGGCCGAAAGCGATCGGCGGCGCCATGCCCCGGCTCGTCGACCGCAAGGTCCAGCTCGTCGCCGACGCGGCCGCCGCCTGCCGCATCCGGCTCGACCGGGGGGAGCTGAGGGACGTCACCGCCGAGATCGAGTGGTCGAAGGTCACCCAGACCGTTCCGGCCGACTACGCGGCGGCGGCCGCCAAGGCGGGCCGGGAGGCGCCCCGCGACCCCGCCGAGATCGCCCAGCTGTACTCCGCCTACGAGGACCTCAAGCGCGAGCGCGCCGTCATCGACTTCGAGGACGTGCTGCTGCTGACCGTCGCCGTCCTGCAGGACCGGCACGACGTCGCGGAGCAGGTCCGCGCCCAGTACCAGCACTTCGTGGTCGACGAGTACCAGGACGTCAGCCCGCTCCAGCAGCGCCTGCTGGAGCTGTGGCTCGGCGACCGGGAGAACCTGTGCGTGGTCGGCGACGCCAGCCAGACCATCTACTCGTTCACGGGCGCGACCCCCGACCACCTGCTCGACTTCCGCACCCGTCACCCCGGGGCCACCGTCGTCAAGCTGGTCCGCGACTACCGCTCGACCCCCCAGGTCGTCCGCCTGGCCAACGGCCTGCTCGCACAGGCCCGCGGCCGTGCCGCCGACCACCGGCTGGAACTCGTCTCCCAGCGGGCGGCGGGGCCCGAACCGGTGTTCACCGAGTACCCCGACGAACCCGCGGAGGCCGAGGGCGCGGCGCACCGCATCCGCGAGCTGATCGACTCCGGGGTGCCGGCGAGCGAGATCGCCGTCCTGTTCCGCACGAACTCCCAGTCCGAGACCTACGAGCAGGCCCTCGCCGACGCCGGGGTGCCCTACCAGCTGCGCGGTACCGAGCGGTTCTTCGACCGCCCCGAGGTGCGCAAGGCGGGGATCGCGCTGCGGGGAGCGGCCCGTTTCGGCGGCAACGACGCCCTGCTCGACGACGCCCCCGACCTGCCCTCCCAGGTGCGTGCCGTGCTGTCGGGCGAGGGCTGGACGCCCCAGCCGCCGGCCGGCTCGGGCGCGGTCCGGGAGCGCTGGGAGTCGCTCGCCGCCCTGGTGAACCTCGCCCAGGACTTCGCCGCCGCCCGGCCGGGCGCGACCCTCGCCGACCTCGTGGCCGAACTCGACGAGCGGGCCGGCGCCCAGCACGCCCCCACCGTGCAGGGCGTCACCCTCGCCTCCCTGCACTCGGCCAAGGGCCTGGAATGGGACGCCGTCTTCCTGGTCGGGGTGGCCGAGGGCATGATGCCGATCACCTACGCGAAGACCGACGAGCAGATGGAGGAGGAGCGCCGTCTCCTCTACGTCGGTGTCACCCGGGCCCGCGAGCACCTCCACCTCTCCTGGGCGCTCTCCCGTTCCCCCGGCGGTCGGCCGAACCGGCGTCCCAGCCGCTTCCTCGACGGCCTGCGTCCCGGTTCGAGCACCGCCGCCGGTCGCGGTGGCGCGGTCGGCGCGGGAGGCGTGGAGCGCGGTTTCCCCGGGGCCTTCTCCAGGACGGCGTCCGCCTCGGCCGTGCCGGACGGGAGGCGCAGACAGCGCAGCCCCGCCCGGTGCCGGGTCTGCGGCCGCACGCTGACCGACGCGGGCGAGATGAAGCTGATGCGCTGCGAGGACTGCCCCTCCGACATGGACGAGGGGCTTTACGAGCGGCTCCGTGCGTGGCGCGCCGGCCAGGCGCGGCGCAGCGGACAGCCCGCCTTCTGCGTCTTCACCGACAAGACGCTGATGGCCATCGCCGAGACGGTTCCCGAGGACGAGCACGGACTCGCCCGCATCCCGGGGGTGGGAATGCGCAAGCTGGGCCGCTACGGGGCGGACGTCCTGGCCATCTGCGCCGGCCGGGACATCGCCGGGGAGCAGGAACAGGACTGATCCGAACTCGTCGAAAAAATAGTTTGCGCATGCCCCGGCGATCCCCATAGGTTCTTAGGCACGGGAACGGAGGCCTTCTCGGAGGCCCTGATTCCGTGTTGTACTTGCACATCCGCCGGACTGGTTCGTCCCAGTCCCCGAAGCGCCGAGAGGAGGCGAGTCCAGTGATCAGCATCAACACCAGCTCCGTCGTCAAAATGACCGATCGCTCGGCCGTCTCCCTGTGCATGCTCGGCGCCTCGAACCAGGGCACCGGTCTGTCCGGCATTCGTGCCGCGCGCCCGGCGTCCCCCGTTGCTCTTCCGGCTCTTGCCGTCCGCGAGCGCGACGAGCGACCGACCGAGGCACTGGAAGCAGTAGTGGCACAGGCGCAGGCCTATGCCTTTGCGGCGGCCGGTGCCGGATTCCGGAAGCAGACGACGCAGCACCACCTGATGTGGGCCTTCCGTGGGCCAGAACCCTGGAGTGATCCAGCCTGACGTGATCAGGCCGGCGCCTTCAGGGCCGCGGAACCCCACCCGGGATCCGCGGCCCTTCTGTTTTCCCCGAACGGGGACGACGGACCGAAGGCGCCTCGGGACAAGAAAAGAACCCGGTACCAGCCGCCAACCCGGCCAACCGGCCGGACACGACCAGACGAGGAAGACGAACCGTGCAACTCGAAGCGCACGCCCCGTCCGTACCGCCTTCCGACACGATCCCCAAGCCCGGCTCCACGGAGGACCCGACCTTGACTCCGCTCACCGCGCTCACCGCGCTCGACGACGCCATCGAGAACCTCGGCGTACCCGTCCCGTGCCGCTCGTACGACCCGGAGGTCTTCTTCGCCGAGTCGCCGGCGGACGTCGAGTACGCCAAGTCCCTCTGCCGTACCTGCCCGCTGGTCGAGGCGTGCCTCGCCGGCGCCAAGGAGCGGCGCGAGCCCTGGGGCGTCTGGGGTGGCGAGCTGTTCGTCCAGGGAGTCGTCGTCGCCCGGAAGCGGCCGCGCGGCCGCCCGCGCAAGAACCCGGTCACGGCATGAACGCCCCAGGAACGATCGACCGCCCCCTCACGCACGACCCCCAGAAGCAGGCCCCGATGACGCCGTCCACCCACGAGCCCGCAGGCTCCGCGACCGAAGACTTCACCACCAGCGGTGCGAACGACTCGCGCCAGAACAGGACCCGAGAGATGCAACTCATCCCAGAAGCCATGGCTCGTGTGCATATGCACGAGCGATTGCAGGAGGCGCAGCGGGAGCACCGGGCGGTCCGCCTGGTGGCCGCTCGCCGGATGCAGCGCCGGGCCGAGCGCGCCTCCCGGCGCGCCCGCCGCGCGCTCGCCATGGCGGTCATGCAGTAACCGACTCCACCGGGAACCGACTCCACCGGAGCGGTGGTCCCCGCCCGGGGGTCGGACCCTTCTCCGCGGGGGCCGGGCCGTGTCAACGGCCCGGCCCCCGCGGCGCGTTGCCGCCGGGGCCGGCCCCCGCCGTCACGGCCGCGCGACGCGCTCCCGAGGCCGTCCGCGTGCGACCGGGGGCCGTCCGGGCCCGCGGAGGCGGCCGCGGCGGGCGGTTGAAGCACGGGTCACGCCCGGGCCGCCGGCTCCTCGGTCACCGGTTCCTCCGGGACGAAGCCCGGCAGCCACTCCTCGAGTTCGTCCCGCAGCCGCACCGTCGCGCCCAGCTGGCACAGCACACCGATGGTGCTCAGGGTCACCCGGTGGATCAGCAGGTAGGCCGGGGGCAGGTTGAGCTGCTTGCCCAACTGGTAGGCGGGCGAGCGGATGTCGGCGATGCGGGCCGCCTGGCTGCGCATCCAGCCGCGGGTGAAGGTGAACTCGTCGACCTGCGCCGGTTCGATGATCGGCAGCAGGTAGTCGAGGACCGCGTCGGGGTCCAGCTCCACGGTCTCCCGGATGAAGCCCTCCGCGCACAGCTTGTCGTAGACGGCCTCGGCCTCGCCGTCCAGAGTCATCCGCAGGGCCTCGCCGATGGGGGCGGGCAGTCCGCCCGGGAGCCGGTCGACCGTGCCGAAGTCCAGTACGCCGAGGCGCCAGTCCTCCTCGCCGTCCGGACCGCCGGGAAGCAGGCGGAAGTTGCCGGGGTGCGGGTCGGCGTGCAGCAGACCGGTGCGCGCGGGGCCGGAGAACAGGAAGCGGGCCAGGAGCTGACCGGCCCGGTCGCGCTGGGCCCCGGTGCCGTCCGCGATGACCTCCGCCAGCGGTATGCCGTCCATCCACTCGGTGACCAGCACCTGTTCGCCCTGGTGGACCACGTCCGGCACGACGACGTCGGGGTCGTCCGCGAACTCCTCGGCGTGGGCCCGCTGCGCCCGGGCCTCCAGGCCGTAGTCCAGCTCCTCCGAGACGCGGTCCTTGAGCTCCGCGATCAGCGGCTTGACGTCCATGCCGGGGATCAGCGGGCCCAGCAGGCGGGCGAAACGGCTCAGCTGGTTCAGGTCGGACAGCAGGGCCTCGCCGGCGCCGGGGTACTGCACCTTGACCGCCACCTCGCGGCCGTCGTGCCACACGCCGCGGTGCACCTGGCCGATCGAGGCCGCCGCGGACGGCTTGTCCTCGAACTCCAGGAACAGCTCCTGCCAGCCGTCGCCGAGCCGCTCCCGGAGCACCGCGTGGACGGTGCGGGTCGGCATGGGCGGGGCCGCCTCCTGGAGCTTGGTCAGCGCGGCGCGGTAGGGGCCGGCGACCTCCTCCGGGAGGGCGGACTCGAAGACCGACAGGGCCTGGCCGAACTTCATCGCGCCGCCCTTGAGCTCGCCGAGCACCTTGAAGAGCTGATCGGCGGTGCGCTGTTGCAGTTCGCGGCCGACGATCTCCGCGGACTCGCCCACGATCCGCTTGCCGAGTCCCCAGGTAGCCCGCCCGGCGAAGCCGAGCGGGAGCGCGGCCAGCTTGGCGGTCCGGGTGACCGCCTTCCGGGGAAGATCAGACATGCGCCCTCCAAGTCCCTGCCGGCCGCTTCGTGTCCGCCTCGCGGCGGTGCTCCTCCGACGGCCCGTGCCCGGCCATTGTCTCGTGCGGCCCCTCGTCCTCGGAGAGGTGTCCGGCCTCGTCTCCGTCACATCTGTCCGCCGCTCCGCAGGGGCACGCGGGATGCGCCCGGACCGGCCGGGCCCGCCAGTGCAGGCCGGGAACGGAGACCTCCCAGCGGGCACCCGCGCTGGAGGGGACCCCGCCGTCGAGGAAGGCGAGCGCGTGGGCGGCCGCCAGGGAGGCCACCGTCGTGGCGAGCGTCAGCCCGCACGCCCCCACCCGGCGCTGCCGCCCGGAACGCCACTGGGCGACCAGGCGCGGCCAGGCCGGGTCCCGGTCGGCGCGGTCCTCCTGGAGACAGCCCGCACAGCCCGTCTCGCCGGGCAGGACGAGCGGGCCGACCACTCCGGTCCCCTCCACGACGCCCGCGTACAGGTGGGGCGTGCCCGAGGCCAGGAGGGGTTCGGCGGCCGACGGGTCGGGGGCGTGCACGGCGACGTCGTCCCGCGGGGCGAGGACGACCAGGCAGAAACCGGGGGCGGCCTCCCCCGGCGGCGACTGGACGGCCCGGCGCGACGGCCGGCGCGGCGCGGCCCGGCGTGCGACGCGGCGGGCCGTCTCGTCCCTGCGGTCGCCGACGGCCTCGGCGGGCAGCCCGCCCGGCGCGACGTCCCACGGCTCGACCCGTCCGGTGTCGCGCACGTCGACCTCGCCCACTCCGGCCCCCGACAGCAGCGCCGCCAGCACCGCGCCGACCCGGCCCGCGCCCCTCACCTGCACCCGCATGCCGCCGCGCGCCGCCAGCCGCCCGAGCGCGCCGCCCGGTTCGGAGGCGGTCAGGGTCAGTGCGGCCAGGTCCGGGCGCAGCCGGTCGAGGGCCTGCCGTTCCTCGCGCAGGGCGTCGGCGTCCGGGCCGCCGCCCCGGGAGTCGTCCAGGAGCCCGGCCCGCGACAGCCGGCGCAGGAGCCGGTCGACGTGGCCGTCGGGCAGGCCCGTGCGCCGCCCCTCCTCGCGCAGGAGGCCGAGGCCGCGGGTGCCGTCGAGCAGGTCGAGGAGACCGCCCGTCGCCGTGTCCACCGGTCCCAGCGTCAGGGCGTGTGCCGGTGTCATCCCGAACTGCACGGTGTGGAGATCGCGCCATCCGCGCCTGAGCGCCGGCTTGACCATCGGATGCATGACAGACCCCCGTCGTCCCGGACCGTCCTGGTGTGCCGCGTGCTGTCCGGCCCGGGGCGGCTCGTGTCCCGGGCGGCACGTCCCAGCATGTCCGCACGGGCCGGTGGCCGCCGGAAGTTTTCCACAGGCGAGGTGATTCATCACATGAATCCGGCGCCCGGTGGGAGGATCATCATCGAACCGTCCCGGAGCCGGGACTTCCCCGGGTGCAGCGGGTACCGTCGGGACGTGCCCGCCGACCCACCGCACCGCGCCGCAACGTCACAGCGCAGCACGAGCCAGCCGACGAACGGCTCACGGGCGAGCGCGATCGAGGTCCGCAGGAGTGCCCGCCGCCGCAGGACGGTCTCCGCGTACCGCGAGGGCGATCGCACCGTCGTGCTCATCCCCGCCCGGATGTCCGAGGCGGAGGAGCAGCGCTGGGTGACCGTCATGCTCGACAAGCTGGCCGCCCAGGAGAGCAGGCGGACGCCCGGCGACACCGAGCTGGCCGAGCGCGCCCGGCGTCTGTCGGACCAGTACTTCGACGGCAGGGCCCGTCCCGCGTCGGTGCGCTGGGTGACCAACCAGAACACGCGCTGGGGCTCGTGCACCCCCTCCGAGGGCAGCATCCGCCTGTCGCACCGGCTCCAGGGCATGCCCGAGTACGTCGTCGACTACGTCCTGTGCCACGAGCTGGCGCACCTGCTGGTGCCCGGGCACGGGCCCCGCTTCTGGCGGCTGCTGGAGGCGTACCCGAGGACCGAGCGGGCCAGGGGCTACCTCGAAGGAGTGGCCGCGGCCGGGCGGCTGCCCCGTGTGCCGGCCGCCCACGAGGGGTGAGCCCGGCCGGGACGGGCTCACCGCGGGGCCGTGCGCGGCCGTGCGCGTTGTGTACCGGGTCTGTACCGACTGCCCGCACCGGCTTCGTCCGGTGTCGGAGGTTGCCGTTAGCCTGGCGCGACGCACTCGCATTCGGGATGGGGGACGGTCGTACGCATGGCCAGGGAATTCCAACGCGGCCACAAGGCCAGGATCAGTGACCTCACCGCCGGCACGGATCTGTACGTAGGCGTGCAGATCTCCGGGCCCGGACTGACCTTCGACATCAGCTGCTTCGGCCTGGACGCCGACGAGCGGCTCTCGGACGACCGGTACTTCGTCTTCTACAACCAGCCGAAGTCCCCCGAGGAGTCCATCCAGCTCCTGGGTGCGCAGGCCGGCGACACGGAGTCCTTCCGGGTGACGCTGGACCGGATCCCGCAGCGGATCAGGAAGCTGTCCTTCACGGCGACCATCGACGGCGCCGGCCAGATGTCGCAGATCGGCCCGGGGTACATCCGCATCGTCGCGGGCGGCGAGGAGGTGGCCCGGTACCCCTTCCACGGGTCGGAGTTCTCCACCGAGCGGGCCGTGATGCTGGGTGACTTCTACTTCAAGGACGTGTGGCGGTTCGCCGCCGTCGGACAGGGCTTCGACGGCGGGCTCGACGCGCTGCTGAGGAACTTCGGCGGCGAGGTGGCCGAGGACGAACCGGTCGCCCCGCAGCAGCCGCAGGCGGACGCGGCCGTGCCCGGTTTCGCGCCGCCCGCCCAGGCCGCCGCGCCGCCCGCGTTCGCCGTACCCGGCGCCGCTCCCGCGCCGGCTCCGGCTCCCGTGCCCGCTCCGGCCCCCGCGCCCCAGCCCGCCGCCCAGGGTTTCGCGCCCCCGCCGGGCGCCGTCCCGCCGCCGGTGCACACCGCGCCGACCATCGCCGCGCCCCTGCACACCCCGCCCGGCGGCTCCCCGGTGCCGCCCCCGCCCCCGGTCCCCGCGCCCCACGGCCGACCGGGACAGCACCCGCCGTACGGCGGGCCGCCCGTTCCGGGGCAGACCGCCCCGCCGCCCCCGGGCTACGCCGTCCCGCCGCAGGCGCCCCCGGCACCCGTCCCGCCTCCGGGGTACGGCGGGCCGACGCCCCCTCCGGGCTACGGCGGGCCGACGCCTCCCCCGGGCTACGGCCAGCCGCCGCCCGGACCGTTCCCGGGACAGCAGGCCCCCTACGGGGCGCCGCAGGGCGTTCCCCAGGGCGCCCCGCAGGGCGCGGGCGTGCTCGGCGCGCTCCAGCAGTTCAAGGAGACGCCCACCGGGCAGCGCTGGACGCAGCAGAACAAGAAGCTCGTCCGCGTCGACCTCGGTGTCGGCGGCCAGCCCGTCCTGGCCCGGCAGGGCAGCATGGTGCTCTACCAGGGCAAGGTCGACTTCGGCTACAAGGGCGCCGGTTTCACCGGCCGGGTCGTGGGCAACGCCACCGGCCAGGAGATGCAGCTGATGCGCTGCACCGGCCAGGGCCAGGTGTTCTTCGCCGAGGACGCCACGATGCTGCACCCGATCGAGCTCCAGGGTGACGCCGTGTGCGTCTCCGCCGAGAACGTCCTCGCCTTCGACGAGGGACTGCAGTACGAGGTCCGCCGCATCGAGGGGCACGGCATCCCCGGCGGCGCGCTGTTCACGATGCAGTTCCAGGGGATCGGCACCGTCGTGGTGAAGACGCACGGCGTGCCCGTGGTGCTGCCGGTCACACCCACCACGTTCGCCGACTGCAACGCGGTGGTCGCCTGGTCGGCCGCCTCCCAGGTGGTCGTCTCCAGCCAGGTGCGGATGCGCCGCAACTCCTACCCCGGCGACACGGGGGAGAGCGTCAACCTCCAGTTCCGGGGCGCACCCGGAAACTTCGTCGTCGTCCAGCCGTACGAGATCTAAGGGGAGCCCGTCATGAACCAGCCGCTCGCGGGCTTCGCCCCCGCCCCCGTCACCGCCCGCATGGAGAACCACGGCAACCACATGCTGAAGGTCGCCATGCGGACCGGGAACGACCTCCTCGCCCGCGTGGGGTCGATGGTCGCCTACGAGGGATTCGTCCAGTACGAGCCCAACCCGCCGGCCGTGCGCCAGATCGCCAAGGACTGGCTGACCGGCGAGGGCGCGCCCCTGATGAAGTGCTCCGGCGACGGCCTGCTCTACCTGGCCGACTACGGCGCGAACGTCGTCGTGATCAACCTCGACGGCGACGGCATCTCCGTCAACGCCACCAACCTGCTCGCCTTCGACGCGCACCTGACGTGGGGCGTGGAGCGGGTCAAGGGCCTGGCGAAGTTCGCCGGGCAGGGCCTGTGGAACACCAGGATCTCCGGGCAGGGCTGGGTCGCGCTGACCTCCCGCGGCAAGCCGATCGTCGTCGACTGCGGCGGCGGCGAGGACGAGACGTACGTCGACCCGGACGCCCTGGTCGCCTGGTCCCCGAACCTCAAGGTGAAGGGCAAGCGCAGCTTCCGGGCCCAGTCGCTGATCGGCCGCGGCAGCGGAGAGGCCTTCCAGATGGCCTTCTCCGGTCAGGGCATCGTCGTCGTCCAGCCCAGTGAGGACAGCACCGACCGCCTCCGGATCCGGGGCTGAGGGGGAGCAACCACACCATGCAGAGCCCGCTTTTCGCCCACCACGACCAACAGACCCAGGAACGCTGGAGCCTGCAGAACAAGCAGATGCTCCGGGTCGCCCTGGAGGGCCACGACGACATCCTGGCCCGTAAGGGGTCCATGGTCGCCTACCAGGGCATGGTCGAGTTCGACGCCGAGTTCCAGGGCAACGGCCAGGCGCGCACGCGCGCGCACACCGGCGAGGGCCTCGACCTCATGCGCTGCCACGGGCAGGGCACGGTCTACCTCGCCAACCTCGCCCAGCACATCCACCTCATGGAGGTGGACCAGGAAGGGCTGACGGTCGACAGCGGCTACGTGCTCGCGATGGACTCCTCGCTGCACCACGAGGTCATCGCCGTCGACAGCCTGTACGGCATCTCCGGCTCCGGGAAGTACCAGCTCAACATCACCGGCCGGGGGAGGGTCGCCCTGATGACCTCCGGCATGCCGCTGCTGCTGCAGGTGACGCCCGACAAGTACGTCAACTGCGACGCCGACGCGATCGTCGCCTGGTCCACCGCGCTGCGGGTGCAGATGCAGGCCCAGACGCACTCCTCCGGGGTGTGGCGGCGCCGCGGCAGCACCGGCGAGGGGTGGGAGCTCAGCTTCATGGGCAGCGGCTTCGTGCTGGTCCAGCCCAGCGAACTGCTGCCGCCGCAGAACGCCCAGATCGGCTCGGGCCTCGCCGCGCAGTACGGCATGGGCCAGCAGGGCGCCCGCGGCCGGAACCAGGGCAACGTCTGGAGCTGACCGGACGCGGACGACACCGGTCGAAGGGGGGCGGCCGCCCCCCTTCGACCGGTGCCTCAGGCGGCCAGTCTCCTCCGGGTCGCCTCGACCAGCCGCAGGACCGACGCGTCGGCCACGTCCGCGACCTCGTCGTACGGGAACCAGCGCAGGTCGAGCGACTCGTCGCTGATCGCGTGCGCGGCGTCCGGGGCGGCCAGGGCCGCGTACTGGACGTCGAAGTGCCAGTGGCAGGGCGGCGGGATCGGATGCCGGTCCAGGCGCACCGGCCCGCCCGGGAGGAGCGTCAGGCCCGCGATGCCGGACTCCTCCGCGGCCTCCCGCAGGGCCGCCGCCGCGAGCGAGGCGTCGCCCGGCTCGCAGTGCCCGCCCATCTGCAGCCACATGCGCAGCTTCCGGTGCAGGGTGAGCAGGACGCGGCCGCGCCCGGGGTCCACCACCAGGGCGCTCGCCGTGATGTGGCCCGCGCGGCAGGCCTTCCACATGCCGTCCGGATGCGCCGCGAGGTGGTCCAGGTAGGCCTGGCGCAGTTCGGACTGGTCCTCGTACCCCTTGAGCACGAGGACCGCGTCGTCGTACAGGCTCACGCGGTGCCGTCGCCCTCGCCCCGGCCGCCGTCCCGGTGCTCGCCCGCCCCGCCCCGGTCGTCCTCGTCGCCCTTGTCCTTCTTCCTGAGGTCGGGCTTGTCGGCCGCCTCGCCGAGCATCTTGTCCAGCTCGGAGAAGTCGATCTGCTCGCGGTGCACGAAGCCGTCCGGGTCGTCCAGGTCGGTGGCCGTGGGCAGCATGTCCGGATGGGCCCACAGGGCGTCCCGCCCGTCGACCCCGCGCGCGTCGGTGAGCGAGGCCCACAGGCGCGAGGCGTCGCGCAGCCGCCGCGGACGCAGCTCCAGACCGATCAGCGTGGCGAACGTCTGCTCCGCCGGGCCGCCCGAGGCACGGCGGCGGCGCAGCGTCTCGCGCAGCGCGTCGGCCGACGACAGCCGGGGCTTGGCCGCCGCGTGCACCACCGCGTCCACCCATCCCTCGACGAGCGCCAGCGCCGTCTCCAGACGGGCCAGGGCGGCCTTCTGCTCCGGCGTGTCCTCCGGCTGGAACATGCCCTGCTGCAGGGCCTCCTGCAGCTGCTCGGGGTTCTGCGGGTCGAACTGGCCGACCACGTCCTCCAGCTTGGCGGTGTCGACCTTGATCCCGCGCGCGTAGCCGTCGACCGCGCCGAACAGGTGCGAGCGCAGCCACGGGACGTGTGCGAACAGGCGCTGGTGGGCGGCCTCGCGCAGGGCGAGGTACAGCCGCACCTCCTCCTGGGAGACGCCCAGGTCCTTGCCGAACGTCTCGATGTTCAGCGGGAGCAGCGCCGCCCGCCCGGCCGGCCCGAGGGGCAGGCCGATGTCGGACGAGCCGACGACCTCACCGGCCAGCACGCCGACGGCCTGCCCGATCTGCGTGCCGAACATGGCGCCGCCCATGGAGCGCATCATGCCGATCAGCGGGCCGGCCATGGCCTGCATCTCCTCGGGCAGGACGTCGCCCATGGCGTTCCCGACGCGCTCGGCGACCGGGTCGACCAGTTCCTGCCAGGCCGGGAGGGTCGCCTCGACCCACTCCGCGCGGCTCCAGGCCACGGCGGAGTGCGCGCCCGACGGCAGGGAGGTGGCGGCGTCCAGCCACAGGTCGGCCAGGCGGACGGCCTCCTCGACGGCCTTGCGGTCGGCGGGGCCCACGCTCGCGTCCTTCGAACCGCCCGCGGTGCCCTGGGCGACCGTCTGGCGTGCGATCTGCTTGGCCATGTCCCAGTTCACCGGGCCGCCCTCGTAGGAGAGCATCTGGCCGAGCTGCTGGAACGCGGCACCCAGGTCGGTGGGGTTCAGCGACCCGAACATCGCGGCGAACGGATTGTCCGTGCCCGGACCGCCAAAGCCTCCGGCTCCGGGCATGCCGAAACCGAACGGGTTGGCCGGGCCCTGACCACCGCCGCCCTGCTGGTCCTTCTTCTTGCCCTCGTCGCCGTCGTCCGGCTCCTCCGGCGGAAGGCCGAATCCGAATGGGGTGTCACTCACGGGATTCCTCGGCTGGTAGGGCCGCCGGTTCTTTCCGGCGGCACGGCTGCCCGACAACACCACCCAGCGTAGACACCTGAGGCGGTTCGAGCCTCGGTGCTTCGCCGACAGAGGGCCTGCGGCAGGATGGATGCCACCTGGTACGCACGCGTGACTTGCGCTCGTACTGAAGACAACCGCTGGAGACGCCCGGTGAGTTCCCCAGATCCGCAGGTTCGCGCAGCGCGAAACAAGTCAGCCCGCCCGTCGCCCGGTCACGACCCCTCGACCACGGTGTCCCGCGCCGGCGGGACGGCCGCGAGGCGCGGCCCCGTCGTGGCGGTCACCGGCGCCGCGTCCGGCGTGGGCGCGCTGCTCACCGGGCGGCTCGCCGCCTCCGAGGAGATCAAGCAGGTCATCGCCATCGACGAGCGGCGCGGCGAGTGTGCCGAGGCCCGCTGGCACATCCTGGACGTGCGGGACCCGGCCATCGCCGACAAGCTGCGCGGGGCCGACGCGGTGGTGCACCTGGCGCTCGACCTCGACCTGGAGACCGACGCCGCGGCCCGCACCGCCTACAACGTACGGGGGACGCAGACCGTCCTGACGGCCGCGGCGGCGGCCGGCGTGCACCGCGTGGTGCTGTGCACCTCGACGATGGTCTACGGGGCGCTGCCCGACAACGAGCTGCCGCTGTCCGAGGACGCGGAGCTGCGGGCCACGGCGGAGGCCACGGGCGTCGGCGACCTCCTCGAGATCGAGCGGCTCGCGCGCCGGGCGCCGCGGGCGCATCCGGGACTCAATGTCACCGTCGTCCGCCCCGCCGTGCTGGTGGGAGGCACCGACACCGCGCTGACCAGGTACTTCGAGTCACCCCGGCTGCTCGTGGTGGCCGGATCGCGGCCCGCGTGGCAGTTCTGCCACGTCGATGACCTGTGCAGCGCCCTGGAGTACGCGGTGCTGGAGAAGGTCGACGGGGAGCTGGCCGTCGGCTGCGACGGATGGCTGGAGCAGGAGGAGGTCGAGGAGCTCACCGGGATCCGCCGGATGGAGCTTCCGTCGGCGGTGGCGCTGGGCGCCGCGGCCCGGCTGCACCGGATCGGGCTCACCCCTTCCCCGGCCGGGGACCTGGCGTACACGATGTACCCCTGGGTGGTGAGCGGGAGCCGGCTGCACGACGCCGGGTGGCGGCCCGCGTACACCAACGAGGAGGTGCTCGCGGAACTGCTGGAGGAGGTCTCCGGCAGGCACACGGTCGTCGGCCGGCGGCTGGGGCGCAAGGACGCGACGGCGGCGGGCGCCGCGGGCGCGACGGTGGCCCTGCTGGGCGCGGCGGCGGTGGTGCGGCGGGCCCGGCGGGCGCGGCGGCGGATCTGAGCAGCGGCGCCGGCGGGCCGGGATCCCCGGCCGGGGCCGGGCCGGCCCTCCCGCGCGGGCCCGCCGGGAGAGGGGCCGCACCGGCAGGGGCCGTGCGGCGGGTAATGACGTCGTTCCGCGTTGCCGCCGGCGTGCGGCACGATGGGGGCATGGCATCCACGCGCGATCACCCGGGCGAGCAGGCGGCGCAGGACCCGATCAAGCTGATCGGCATCCGTGACACACCGCTGTCGGTGGACGAGGTCTTCCGGGCGGTCGGGGAGGACGCGGCCGGCGGGACGGCATTGTTCGTGGGGACCGTGCGCAACCACGACGGCGGCACCGACGTCGACGGGCTCGGCTATTCGTGTCACCCCAGCGCCGAGGACGAGATGCGGCGGATCGCCGAGAAGGTCGTCGCCGAGTACCCCGTGCGGGCGCTGGCCGCCGTGCACCGGGTGGGCGACCTCGGGATCGGGGACCTGGCCGTCGTCGTCGGCGTGTCGTGCCCGCACCGGGCCGAGGCCTTCGAGGCGTGCCGGAAGCTGATCGACGACCTCAAGCGCGAGGTGCCCATCTGGAAGCACCAGAGGTTCTCGGACGGGACAGAAGAGTGGGTCGGCGCGTAGTGCCGTCATTGGGGGGTGGTGGTCGGGTGACGGGAGGGCGGGTCGGCGCGTAGTGCCGTCATTGGGGGGTGGTGGTCGGGTGACGGGAGGGCGGGTCGGCGCGTAGTGCCGTCATTGGGGGGTGGTGGTCGGGCGACGGGAGGGCGGGGCCGCTGGACCGGTGCGCCGTGGCCGGACCTTCCGGTTGCGTAACCGCCCCCCGGACGTGAGCGTTGTCACTGCGGATGGTTAATCTGCTGATCAGTCAGTCGCGGACGCTCATGGGGTTGGGAGGTCGGCATGGCGGCGCTCGCCTGGTTGCTGATTCCGCTTGTGGCTGCGATAGGCGCGGGGCTGTGGGGCAGCTGGGCCAACCGGACCCGCAAGGTGCGGAGCGACGGACCCGAACTCATCGGTTACGCCCGTTTCCGCGAGGCCATGGAAAGACCCCGATCGGGCGGCTGACGACCGGGAAACAGCAGGTCACGACGTACGACGTGCGCAGGGCCGCCCGTCCGGGCGGCCCTGACGGTGCGCTGACAGGCGTGTCCCGTACTGTCGAGACATGCCACGCCGCACCGCGACGATGCTCGCCTCCACCCTGATGCTGATCGCGCTCCTGTGCGCGGGGGTGTTCCTCCCCGTGCCGTACGCGGAGATGTCCCCGGGGCCGACGGTGAACACGCTGGGCGAGCACGACGGCGAGCCGGTGCTGCAGATCTCCGGGCGCAGGACGTACCCGACGGACGGCCACCTCAACATGACCACGGTGCGGGTCACCAGCGCCGACTACCGGATGAACCTCGTCGAGGCCGTCTACGGGTGGCTCGCGCACGACAACAAGGTCGTGCCGCACGACACCCTCTACCCCGACGGCAAGACGGAGGAGGAGTCCACCCAGGAGAACGCCGAGGAGTTCAGCCAGTCCCAGGAGAGCGCCAAGGTGGCGGCCCTGAAGGAGCTCGACGTCCCGGTGGAGTCCTGGGTGATCGTCTCGACGGTCGTCAAGGACTCCCCGGCCGAGGGCAAGCTGCACGCGGGCGACGTGATCAAGGCCGTGGACGGCAAGGCGGTGAAGGAGCCGGCCGACGTCGCCGAGCTGGTGACCGAGCACGAGCCGGGCGAGGACGTCGTCTTCACGATCGTGCCCGCCGAGGAGCAGGCCGCCGCCGAGAAGGGGAACCGGGCGGCGACGAGGACCGAGAAGGTCACGATCACCACCACGACCTCCGACGACGCCGGTGAGGAGCGGGCCGTCGTCGGGATCTCCGCGGGGACCGACCACACCTTCCCGTTCACCGTCGACATCAAGCTCGCCGACGTCGGCGGGCCGAGCGCGGGCCTGATGTTCGCGCTCGGCATCTACGACAAGCTCACTCCGGGCAGCCTGACCGGCGGCGCGTTCGTCGCCGGTACCGGCACGATCGACGACGACGGCACGGTCGGGCAGATCGGCGGCATCGAGATGAAGACGGTCGGCGCGCGCAGCAAGGGCGCCCAGTACTTCCTCACGCCCGCCGACAACTGCGCGGCGGCCGCCAAGGACACGCCCGAGGGCCTCACCCTCGTGAAGGTGAAGACCATGCGCGACGCCCTGGACGCCCTGGCGGACATCCGCTCCGGCGACACCGCCGACCTGCCCAGGTGCACGGCCTCCTGACCGGCGGCCCGCCGACCGGGGCGGCTACTCCTCGAACGTCGCCGCCAGGGCCTCGGCCAGGCCCGGGACCAGTCCGGAGCCGGTGAGGACCTCGGTGGGGGAGTCCTTCTCGCGCAGCCGCAGCGCCGACTCGCGGGCCCCGTCGCGCAGCACCGCGACCGTCATGCGGACCTCCTGGCGCTCCGGGTGCGCGGCCACCCACTTCGTCAGCGCGGCCTCGTCCAGGTCCCCGGGGACCTCGGCCTCCGCGGACGGCGGCAGCATCAGCCGCTCCACGGTCAGGGCGCAGCCGGCCACCGCGTCGGGCCAGGCGATGGTGCCCAGGAACTCGTCCAGCGGCCTGCCCGTTGGAATCTCGTCCTGCTCGATCGGGGTGAGAGCGGTCGCTCCCTGCTCGCCGTCCAGACCGAGCCGGTCCGCGAGGGAGGGTTGTTCGGAGCGCAGCCGGGCGGTGTCTACGAGGGCGAAGAGACGGGCGGGCTGGTCCCAGCCGAGGCCGGAGACGTACTCGTCGATCTCGAGCACGGCCCGGGTGAGCGGGCTCGCCGCCATGGGTGTGTTGGACATGGTCACAATCCTCTCTCGTTCCTGGCCGGAATCGGGAACCGAGTAAAGGGTGAGTAAGTTGCATAGGTGGGGCCCCGCTGCCACGGGGGTCCCACCCGGTCCACGGAAAACGCGGGCCTGACGAATCAACAGCGAACTTCGAGGTGCCTACCTTGGCTTTCCAGATGCCGGACCGCGGCGGAGGCCCGACAGGGCCACGGATCAGAGTGGGCCGCCCGTCCCGGCGGGTCCGGACCCTGCTCATGACACTGGGCGTCCTGGCCGTCCTCGGCATGGTGTTCACCATGTTCGCGGGGTTCTGGACCGACTGGCTGTGGTATCGGTCGGTCGACTACTCGTCGGTGTTCACGACGACCCTGTGGACCAAGATCGGGCTTTTCTTCGTCTTCGGTCTGCTGATGGCCTTCGCGGTCGGCTTCAACGTCTGGCTGGCGCACCGGATGCGGCCGCCGCTGAGCGCCATGTCGATGGAGCAGCAGAACCTCGACCGGTACCGGATGGGCATCGCCCCGTACAAGAAGTGGCTGCTGCTCGGCATCACCGCGCTGGTGGGCCTGATCGCCGGCGCCTCGGCGTCGAGCCAGTGGCGGACCTGGCTGATGTGGGTCAACGGCGTGCCCTTCGGGCAGAAGGACCCGCAGTTCAAGCTCGACGTCTCCTTCTACGCCTTCGACCTGCCCTGGTACCGGTTCATGCTGGGCTTCGGCTTCGCCGCGGCGATCCTGTCGCTGATCGCCGCCGCGCTCACCCACTACCTGTACGGCGGGCTGCGCCTCACCAGCCCGGGGGCGCGCGCCACCGCCGCGGCCACCGGGCACCTGTCGGTGCTCCTCGGCGTCTTCGTCGCGCTGAAGGCGGTCGCGTACTGGCTCGACCGGTACGGACTCGCGGTCAAGTCCAGCGACTTCAAGGCCACCGACAACTGGACGGGCCTCAGGTACGTGGACGCCAACGCCTACCTGCCGGCCAAGACGATCCTGTTCTGCATCGCCGTGATCTGCGCGCTGCTGTTCTTCGCCACCCTGTGGCGGCGCACCTGGCAGCTGCCCGTGATCGGCTTCGGCCTGATGGTGCTGTCGGCCGTCCTCATCGGCGGCCTGTACCCGGCGATCGTGCAGAAGTTCCAGGTCCAGCCGAACGAGCAGGCCAAGGAGGCGCCGTACGTCGAGAAGAACCTCAAGGCCACGCGTGAGGCCTACGGCATCGACGACTCCAAGGTCAGCGACTACCCGGGCACGGTCCAGACCGAGGACAAGACCCAGCTGCGGGACGACGTCGCCGACGCGGCGAGCATCCGCATCATGGACCCGAACGTCGTCTCGCCGACGTTCCAGCAGCTCCAGCAGATCAGGAACTACTACGCGTTCCCGACCAACCTGGATGTCGACCGGTACAGCAAGGACGGCAAGGAGCAGGACACGGTCATCGGTCTGCGCGAGCTGAACTACGACGGCATCCCCAAGCGGAACTGGATCAACGACCACTTCCGGTACACGCACGGATACGGTGTCGTCGCCGCCGAGGGCACCAGCGCCGACTCCGGCGGCCGTCCGGTGTTCACCGAGTCCGACCTGCCTTCGAAGGGCGATCTCGGGGAGTACGAGCAGCGCGTCTACTACGGCGAGCGGACGACCACGTACTCGATCGTCGGCGGTCCCCAGAAGGAGATCGACTACTCCGACGACAGCGGCGAGAAGACGTACAGCTACCAGGGCGACAGCGGTGTCAACCTGGCCAACCCGGTCAACCGGGCCGCCTACGCGGTCGCCTTCAGCGAGCCGCAGATCCTGTACTCCGGCGCGATCGGCGAGGGCTCGCGGATCCTGTACAACCGCACGCCCAAGGAGCGCGTCGAGGCGGTCGCCCCGTGGCTGACCATCGACGGCGACGCCTACCCGGCGGTCGTGGACGGCCGGATCCAGTGGATCGTCGACGCCTACACGACCAGCAACGGCTACCCGTACGCGTCGCGGACGACCCTCGGCGACACGACGGCCGACTCGCTGACCGCCACCAACGACCAGCGGACGGTGGTGGCCCAGCAGAACCAGGTCAACTACATCCGCAACTCGGTGAAGGCGACCGTCGACGCGTACAGCGGCGAGGTCAAGCTCTACCAGTGGGACACCAAGGACCCCGTCCTGAAGACGTGGATGAAGGCGTTCCCGGACACGGTGGAGCCGAGGAGCGAGATCTCCGAGAACCTGATGGCCCACCTGCGCTACCCGCAGGACCTGTTCAAGGTGCAGCGCGAACTGCTCACCCGCTACCACGTGAAGGACGCCACGACGTTCCTCAGCGGCAGCGAGGTGTGGCAGGTGCCGGCCGACCCGACCAACAAGACGGGCGACGCGGTACCTCCGTACTACCTGAGCATGAAGATGCCCGATCAGCAGGAGCAGACCTTCTCGCTCACCACGACGTTCACCCCGAACGGCCGTGACAACCTCAGTGCCTTCATGGCGGTGAACGCCGATCCGGGCACGGAGGACTACGGCAAGATCAGAATCCTGAAACTGCCGACGAGCACCACGGTCGCCGGACCGAAGCAGGTCCAGAGCCAGTTCAACTCCCAGCAGGACATCGCCGAGACGATCCGGCTGCTGAGGGGCGGCGACTCCGAGGTGGAGTACGGCAACCTGCTGACCGTCCCCCTCGACGGAGGACTGCTGTACGTGGAGCCGGTCTACGTGCGCGGTGGCGGGCTCAAGTACCCGCTGCTGCGGAAGGTCCTGGTGACCTACGGAGGCCAGACCGCCTTCGAGGACACCCTCGAGCAGGCCCTGGACAAGGTCTTCGGAGGGGAGGGCACGCCCACCGATCCGCCGACCGGCGAGGACGAGGGCACCGGCGAGGACGAGGGCACGCCGCCGCCGCCGACGTCGGACAACCCCACGGTCCAGGAGGCGCTGGAGGAGGCCCAGAAGGCCTTCGAGGCCGGTCAGGAGGCCCTGAAGAACAACGACTGGGAGGCCTACGGCCGGGCGCAGGAGGACCTGGAGAACGCGCTGCGCAGGGCTGAGGAGGCCCAGTCGGCCGAAGGGGGCGGCGCAGGCGGCGGGGGCGGCAGCCCCGGTCCGGAGGCGAGCCCGAGCAGTTAGCGAGCAGGCCGGTCGAACGTTCCGCCCCGCGCCGTGCTACGGTTGTCACACAACGGCGCGGGGTGGAGCAGCTCGGTAGCTCGCTGGGCTCATAACCCAGAGGTCGCAGGTTCAAATCCTGTCCCCGCTACTGAAGTCGCGAAGTCGGCGACGGCAAAGGCCCGGATTCCGCAAGGAATCCGGGCCTTTGTGGTGTGCGAACGCATGTACCCGGGGCAGGCGACGGCCGTGCCGTCGACGGGAGTTGGGGGATCTGTGTTTGACTTGTCTCTCTGTGGGCATGTCGACAAAACGCTGAAGTGACCTCACTGACTGCGGTATACCAGGTGTACCCAGGTTGCAGGTGGTGCGACGATGGACGTTATGGGGGACAAGGCAACTCTGTACGGGACAGGGCGTTTTGTGCAGGCCTCCGTTCGGGAGGAACCCCGCGACGAGACGGGGGAAGCCGCCGACGAGGCGGCCGAGGAGCTGCGCCAGAGACTCGCCGCGGAGGCCGGCGACGTCGAGGCGATGAGCATCCTCGGCGCCATGCTGCTGCGCCGCGGTGATCTCGACGGAGCCGAACCCCACCTGCGGGCCGCCACCGCCGCGGGTGATCGCGCCGCCGCCAACAACCTGGGCGTCCTCCTGCACCAGCGGGGCTACGCCGACGAGGCCGCCGGATGGTGGCGGATCGCCGCCGTCGCGGGCTCCGCCGCCGCGGCGCACGCCCTCGGCCGCCACCACCGCGAGCGCGGCGACGAACCCGCCGCCGAGTACTGGCTGCGCCAGTCCGCCGAGCAGGGCCACACCCTCGGTGCGTACGCCCTCGCCGACCTGCTGGAACACCGCGGGGACGCGGACGGCACCGAGCGCTGGATGCGGGCCGCCGCCGAGCGGGGACACCGGGAGGCCGCGTACCGGCTGGCACGGGCACTGGACCGCAGGGCCGCGCGGCAGGCCGACGACCGCCGCGCACCGTCGGCGGACGAGGCCGAGCAGTGGTACCGGCAGGCCGCCGCGCGCGGGCACCGCAGGGCCGCGCTGCACCTCGGGGCGATCCTGGAGCGGCGCGGCGAGCTCAAGGAGGCCGGCCGCTGGTACCTGACCTCCGCCAAGGACGGCGAGGCGCGGGCGGCCTGCGCGCTCGGCTTCCTGCTGCGCGACGCGGGAGACTCCGAGAACGCCGCCGTGTGGTGGCTGCGGGCCGCGCAGGACGGCGACGGCAACGCCGCCAACGCGCTGGGCGCGCTGCACGCCGAGCGCGGCGAGACCCAGACCGCGGAGCGCTGGTACCGGGCGGCGATGGACGCCGGCGATGTGAACGGCGCGTACAACCTCGGGCTGCTCTGCGCCGAGCAGGGCCGGACCCAGCAGGCCGAGCAGTGGTACCGCCGGGCCGCCTACGCCGGCCACCGCGAGGCGGCCAACGCCCTGGCGATCCTGCTGCTGCGGGCCGGCGACGAGACGGGCGCGGAGCCGTGGTTCTCCAAGGCCGCGGAGGCGGGCAGCGTGGACGCCGCCTTCAACCTCGGCATCCTGCACGCCGGCCGGGGCGAGGAGGACGCCGCGCTGCGCTGGTACGAGCGGGCGGCGGCCGCCGGGCACACCGAGGCGGCGCTCCAGGTCGGCATGGCGAGGCTGCGGGACGGCGACGAGGGCGAGGCGGAGCGCTTCCTGCGGTGCGCGGCGGGCGGCGGGAGCGCGGAGGCCGCGTACCGCCTGGCGGCGGTGCTGGACGCCCGCAGGCCGCCCGAGCCCGCGCACGAGCTGGGGGAGCCGGTGCACCGGCGGAGCGAGTGCGAGGAGTGGTACGAGCGCGCGGCCTCCCAGGGCCACCGCCGGGCGCAGGTGCGCGTCGGCATGCTCGCCGCGGCCCGCGGTGACGTGGTCGAGGCGGCCCGCTGGTACCGCGAGGCGGCCGAGGCCGGCTCCCGCAACGGCGCCTTCAACCTGGGCCTGCTGCTGGCCAGGGAGGGCAGCGAGCCGGAGGCGGTCGTCTGGTGGACCCGTGCGGCCGACGCCGGGCACGGCCGGGCGGCGCTGCGCCTCGCGCTGGTCTACGCACGGCGAGGCGAGCTCGCCGAGGGCCAGCGCTGGGCCGACCGCGCGGCGGCCCTGGGCCCCGAGGCGGTCAGGGAGCGCGCCACGCGCCTCCGTGACGCCCTGCGCCAGGAACTGTCGGCCTGACCCGGGCCGCGGCACCGCCCGTCCGGCGGGTGGCGGCGCGGCCCCGGCCCGCCCCTGCGGTGCGGCACGGGCCCGGGGCCGGGCGGCGGTGGCCCGCGGAAAGCGATTTGCTTCTGTTCGGTCCCTTGACGTAACGTTGCATTCATCGACGCGGGGTGGAGCAGCTCGGTAGCTCGCTGGGCTCATAACCCAGAGGTCGCAGGTTCAAATCCTGTCCCCGCTACTGAAGGCCGAGGGCCGGAATCCGAAGGGATTCCGGCCCTCGGTGCGTTGGCCCGCCCCTCCGTCGCGGCGCGCGTCCCTCGCCGAGCGGTGGGCCGGGGGGCGGGCCGGCACACGACGAGAGCCCCGGCACCCATCGGTGCCGGGGCTCTCGCTCGCGTGCCGGGCGCTTACGCCGCCGCGCAGTTCGGGCAGACGCCGCGGTACGTCACTTCCACGTCGGAGACCGTGAAGCCGAAGCGCTCCGTGTCGGGGAGGTCGGCCAGCGGGTTGCCGTTCGGGTGGACGTCGCGGATCGCGCCGCACTGGGCGCAGACCAGGTGGTGGTGCGGGCGGTGGGCGTTGGGGTCGTAGCGCTTGGCCCGCTTGTCCGTGGCGACCTCCAGCACCTCGCCGAGCGAGACCAGTTCGCCCAGGGTGTTGTAGACGGTCGCCCGGGAGATCTCGGGCAGCTTGGCGACAGCCCTGGCATGCACCTCGTCGGCCGTCAGGTGGACGTGTTCGCCGTCGAGGACCTCGGCCACGACACGGCGCTGCGCGGTCATCCGCCATCCACGTCCGCGGAGCCGTTCCAGAAGGTCACTCATGGGCACCAGCCTAGCAGCAGGGGAACCAGGTCCCGAATGGGTGTGACTTTGGATCTTTCCTTGTTTTGGACAATATCCATTCTAGGACCGAGATCGGTTTCGGCCAAGGGCAATCGGTCCGGCCGTGACGCGGGGGGCGCACGTGACGCAGGAGCCGCTTGCCACGGAGGTCGGTTGCCCGGCGGTCGGCGGTCGAAACGGCGGGTCCCGGGCGCCGGCGGACGCTCCGGCCCGTTCCGCGCGCCCCGCGGCGGCGCCCCCTAGGCCGGCACCTGCGCCGGTACGGGCCGGTCCGGTCGTCGCCGCGGCGCCCAGCAGCGGATGAGGTCGCGGACCGAGACGACGCCGACGGGCTCGCCCCGGTCGAGGACGATCAGGTGACGGAAGCCGCCGTGGTTCATGGCGGCGGCGGCCTCCTCCAGGGACCAGGACGGGGTGGCGAAGACGACGTCGGTGGTGGTGTGGGCGTGGACGCGCTCGGTGTCCGGGTCCTGGCCGAGCCCCACGGAGTCGAGGACGTCCCGCTCGGTGAGGATGCCGGTGCCGGTGCCGTCGGGGTCGAGGACCACGGCCGCGCCCACCCGGCGGGCGGACATCAGGGCGGCGGCCTGGCGGAGGGTGTGGGCGGGGCCGACGGTGAGGACCACGGTGCTCATGGCGTCACGGACGAGCATGGTGGGAGCCACCTCCTTCCGGAAACCGGGCGCTCGCGGACACCGCGTCCACGGACGGGGCGCCCGCTCGTGCACGGTTTCACAAGTTCACAAGTGGGGGGACCCTCAGAGTGGCAGGCAAGGCGGGGGGCAACAAGGGGGCGCGTGCGGCCGGCCGGGGCGCGCACGCGGGCCGGGGGAGACCCGGGGCGCCCCGGTCCGCACGCGGGGGAACCCGGGGAGAGGGGGGCGCGGTCCGGCCCCGGCCGGCGTCAGCGGCGCCGGCCGAGATACCCCAGCAGTTCGTCGTGCAGCAGGCCGTTCGACGCGGCGGCGTCGCCGCTGTGCGGTCCGGGACGGCCGTCGAGCCCGGTGAAACGGCCGCCGGCCTCGGTGACGATGATGGCGTTGGCGGCCATGTCCCACAGCGAGAGCTCGGGTTCGGCGCACACGTCGACCGACCCCTCGGCGACCATCATGTACGGCCAGAAGTCGCCGTACGCGCGCGTGCGCCACACCTGACGGGTGAGGTCGAGGAAGCCGTCGAGGCGCCCCCGCTCCTCCCATCCGCTGAGCGAGGAGTACGCGAAGGAGGCGTCGGAGAGCCGGGGGACGCGGGAGACCTGCAGCCGGGAGGCCGAGGACAGGCTGCGCCCGCTGAAGGCGCCTCCGCCCTTCGCGGCCCACCAGCGGCGGCCGAGGGCAGGGGCGGAGACGACGCCGACGACGGGCTGGTAACCGCCCTCACCGGCTTCCATCAGGGCGATGAGGGTGGCCCAGACGGGGACGCCGCGCACGTAGTTCTTCGTCCCGTCGATCGGGTCGATCACCCAGCGGCGCGGGCCCGTGCCCTCCACCCCGTACTCCTCGCCGAGCACCGCGTCCCGGGGCCGGGCGCGCTGGAGGTGGCCGCGGATGAGCTCCTCGGCGGCCTTGTCCGCTTCGCTCACCGGTGTCATGTCCGGTTTGGTCTCGACCTTGAGGTCGAGGGCCTTGAAACGGTCCGTCGTCGCGGCGTCGGCGGCGTCCGCGAGGACGTGGGCGAGACGCAGGTCGTCGAGGTAGTCGGGCATGCAACGAACGGTATCCGCCGAGGCGGGGGCGGGGCCACAGGGGGCTCGCGAACCCTTGACAGCCCCCGGGGGCGCGTCAAACCTGAACCGCAGGACCGGCCGCTCGCCCCGAGGGAGGCGATGATGCCCGCAGCGCGGGAATCTCTGCTGGACGCCGCCTGCGCGGCGCTGGCACGCAGGCCGTGGTCCGCGGTGCGGATGGTGGACGTGGCCGCCGCGGCCGGAGTCTCCCGGCAGACGCTGTACAACGAGTTCGGCAGCAAGGACGGCCTCGCGCGGGCCCTCGTCCGCAGGGAGGCCGACGGCTACCTCGCCGGCGTCGACCGCGCCCTCGCCGGTTCCGCCGACGTGCGCGACCGGCTGACCGCGACCGCCGAGTGGACGGCCTCCGCCGCCCGCGGGAACGCCCTGGTCCGCGCCATGCTCACCGGCTGCTGGAGCGAACGCCTGCCCGCCCCGGCCCTCGCACCCGCGCGGTCCGGCTCCGCCGTCCCCGCCCAGCGCCGCGCCGACGGCCCGCTGCCCTCGCCCACCGACTTCGTCGTCCTCGTCCGCGACCGTGCCGTCGCCGCCCTGGCGGGACCCGGCACACCCCGGACCGACGTCCTCGACCTCGCCCGCTCCTGCGAACTCGTGATCCGCCTCGCCCTGTCCTGCGTCGCCGCCCCACCGGCCGAGGGCGGCGTGGCCGACCTGGTCCGCAGCGCCCTGCGCCGGCAACCGGTGCCGTAGGGCCGGCGCCGCGGGACCGGTGTGCCGTGGCACCGCGCCGCGGGGCGCGAACGCTCAGTGCGCCGACCCCGACAGCTGCAGACCGATCACCCCGACGATCACCAGCGTGATCGACACGATCTTCAGCGTCGACACCAGGTCGCCGAGGAACACCATCCCGTAGACGGCCGTACCCGCCGCACCGATCCCCGTCCACACCGCGTACGCCGGGCCCACGTCCAGCTTCTTCAGCGCCAGGGTCAGCAGCCCGAAGCTCCCCAGCGCGAACGCGCAGAAGGCGATCGTCGGCCACAGCCGGGTGAAGCCGTGCGACAGCTTCAGGCACACGGCGAAACCGGTCTCGAGCAGCCCGGCCACGATGACCAGCAGCCACGCCATGTGTCGTCCTCCCGTGTTCTCGCCACGCACGGTGACCGCTTCGCCGGGTTCGACGGGTTCGGGTCCGGCTGGGTGCGATTATGCACTTACCGTCCGCATGCCCGGACAAACAACGCGGGGGCCGCTTTCCCGGAGCGCGCCCCCGGCCCCGCGCCTCAGTCGCCTTCCGGCTGCTCCCGCGTCGCCAGCAGCCGCCGCAGCGAGTACAGCCGCGCCGGGTCCGCGTGGCCCCCGGCCACCCACGCGTCCAGCGCGCAGTCCGGCTCGTCGTGGCTGCAGGCGCGCGGGCAGCCCTCCGTGCCCGGCTCCAGGTCGGGGAAGGCGTGGATGACCCGGGAGGGATCGACGTGGGCGAGCCCGAAGGACCGCACGCCCGGGGTGTCGATCACCCACCCGTCCGCGCCCGACAGCGGCAGCGCCAGCGCGGAGGTCGTCGTGTGCCGGCCCCGCCCCGTCACCGCGTTCACGTGTCCCGTCGTGCGCCGTCGGTCCTGCGGCACCAGCGCGTTGACCAGTGTCGTCTTGCCGACCCCGGAATGTCCCACGAACGCCGTGACCCGGCCGTCCAGCTGCTCGAGCACCCGCTCGGCCGCCGTGCCGCTCTCCAGTTCGGCGCGGCTGGTGACGACGTACGGGATGTCGAGGTCGCCGTACAGCTCCAGCAACTTGTCGGGCGGCGCGAGGTCCGACTTGGTCAGCACCAGCAGCGGCGTCAGCCCTCCGTCGTACGCCGCGACCAGGCAGCGGTCGATCAGCCGCGGACGGGGTTCGGGATCGGCGAGGGCGGTGACGACGGCCAGCTGGTCGGCGTTGGCGACGACGACCCGCTCGTAGGGGTCGTCGTCGTCGGCGGTACGGCGCAGCACCGACGTGCGCTTCTCGATGCGCACGATCCGCGCCAGCGTGTCCTTCTTCCCGGACAGATCGCCGACGATCGCCACCCGGTCACCGACCACCGCCGCCTTGCGGCCCAGCTCGCGGGCTTTCATCGCCACCACCGTCCGGTCCTCGACGAGGCAGGTCAGCCGGCCCCGGTCGACGGTGAGGACCATGCCCTCGGCCGCGTCCTCGTGTTTGGGCCGGATGTGGGTGCGCGGCCGGTTGCCCCTGCGGTTGGGGCGCGAGCGGATGTCGTCCTCGTCGGTGTGCTTGCCGTAGCGGCGCATGGTCGTGTGCCCCTATGCCCCGAGCATCCCGGTCCACAGCTCGGGGAAGTCCGGCATGGTCTTCGCCGTGGTCGCGACGTTCTCGATCCGCACCCCCTCGACCGCCAGGCCGATGACCGCGCCGGCGGTGGCCATGCGGTGGTCCTCGTAGGTGTGGAAGACCCCGCCGTGCAGCGGGCGCGGGCGGATGTGCAGGCCGTCGGCGGTCTCGGTGACGTCGCCCCCGAGTTCGTTGATCTCCTTGGTGAGCGCGGCCAGGCGGTCCGTCTCGTGCAGCCGCAGGTGGGCCACGCCGCGCAGGGTGGACGGCGAGTCCGCGAGCGCCGCGACGGCCGCGATGCCCGGCGTCAGCTCGCCGACCTCGCCGAGGTCCACGTCGATGCCGTGGACCGACCCGGAACCGGTGAACACGAGCCCGCGGTCGGTCAGCTCGCAGGAGCCGCCCATCTCGGTGAAGATCTCCCGCAGGCGGTCGCCGGGCTGGGTGGTCCGGGCCGGCCAGTCGGGGATGACGACCCTGCCGCCGGTCACCAGCGCCGCCGCCAGGAACGGCTGGGCGTTGGACAGGTCCGGCTCGACGGTCAGGTCCCGGCCGAGCAGGGCGCCCGGGGTGACCCGCCAGACGTCGGGCTCGCCGCCCGACTCCGGGGTGTCGACCTGGGCGCCGACCGCGCGGAGCATGTCGACGGTCATGCGGATGTGCGGCAGGGAGGGCAGCGCCGAGCCGGTGTGCCGGACCTCGACGCCCTGGTTGAAGCGCGGCGCGGACAGCAGCAGGGCGCTGACGAACTGGGAGGACGAGGACGCGTCGACCGAGACCGTGCCGCCGTCCAGGGCGCCGCCGCCGTGCACGGTCATCGGCAGCGCGCCGCGGTCGTCGTCGTCGATCCGGGCACCCAGGTGGCGCAGCGCGTCGATGACGCCGTTCAGGGGACGCTCGTAGGAGCGCGGGTCGCCGTCGAAGCGGACGGGGCCGTCGGCCAGCGCGGCGACCGGGGGCAGGAACCGCATCACCGTGCCGGCGTTGCCGACGTCGACGGTGGCCGGACCGTGCAGGCCCGTGGGCAGCACCCGCCAGGCCTCCCCGGTGCCGTCCGGCCCCACGCCCTCCTCGATCTCGACCCCCATGGCCCGCAGCGCGCCCGCCATCAGCAGGGTGTCGCGGGAGCGCAGCGGGCGGCGCAGCCAGCCCGGCTCGGAGGCGAGGGCGGCGAGCACGAGGGCACGGTTGGTGACCGACTTGGACCCGGGCACGTGGACCGTCGCGTTGACGGCTCCGCTTGCGTGCGGGGCGGGCCAGGGGGCGGTGGACGCGGGGTTAACGGTCATGCGCCCCACTTTAGTGGGCGGCGGTGGATCGGGTGCGGCAGCGTTGTGGCTGGTCGAGCCCCGGGGCGGAGCCGTGCGCGACCCGGCCGCACGCCCCGTCCGGCGGTCACAGCCCCAGCAGCCAGCGGCCCCCGCCGACCAGTGAGCACAGCGACACCGCGTGGAACAGGAGGAACCACACCCCCGCCGGCGCGTGCGTCAGCCGGGACAGCTGGTCCGCGTCCGAGTCCCCCGCGCCCCCGCGCGCCCGCTTGGCCTGCAGTTCGAAGGCCGGGCGGACCCCGCCCAGCAGCAGGAACCACACCACGGCGTACGCGAACGCCGCCTGCACCTGGGGACCGGTCAGCCAGGACACGGCCACGAACGTGCCGCCGGTGAGCAGCACGGTCAGCGCCCCGTACGCGTTGCGGATCATCACCAGCATCGCGACCAGCAGCACCGTCGCCAGCCACAGCAGCAGGGTGATGCGCCCGGCGCCGAGCAGTGCGGCGCCGCCCAGGCCCAGCAGCGGGGGAGCGGTGTAGCCGGCCGCCGCGGTCAGGATCATGCCGATGCCGTGCGGTTTGCCGCGGCTGACGGTCAGGCCGCTGGTGTCCGAGTGCAGGCGTATGCCGGTCAGGGTGCGGCCGGTGAGCAGGGCCACGAGCCCGTGGCCGCCCTCGTGGGCGATGGTGATGGCGTTGCGCGAGAGGCGCCACGGCCCGTGCGGCACGACGACGACGAGCGCGGCGGCCAGAGTGGCGACGACCACCCACAGGTCCGGATCGGGCTGGGTGCCGGCGATCTCGTCCCAGAGGGAGGCGAGCGAGGCGGACGCGGTGCTGACCATGCTGGCGGTGCTCTCCCTGTGTTCCCGTCGGTTTCCCGCTGCCTGCGCGTGCGGAGTCTGGCAGTGTTGCACGTATGTGCGGACGGTATGCAGCGAGTCGCAGTGCCGAGGAACTCGCGGGAATCTTCGAGATCGAGAAGTGGGAGCCGGAGGAGACCCTGGGACCCGACTACAACGTGGCCCCCACCAAAGAGGTCTACGCCGTGCTCGACCGCCCCCTGAAGGACGTGGACGACCCGCGGCCGGTCCGGCAGCTGCGCAGGCTGAAGTGGGGCCTGGTCCCCTCGTGGTCGAAGACGCCCGAGGGCGCGGCCCGGATGATCAACGCACGCGCGGAGACCGTCCACGAGAAGCCGTCCTACCGGCGTGCCTTCGCCACCCGGCGCTGCATCCTGCCCGCCGACGGCTACTACGAGTGGGTCACCGGCAGGCAGGAGCGGGAGCTGGAGGTCGAGGGGAAGAAGAAGCGCCCCCGCAAGCAGCCGTACTTCGTGACGCCGGCGGACGGCTCGGTCTTCGCGATGGCCGGGCTGTACGAGTTCTGGCGGGACCGGACCCTGCCGGACGACCACCCGCGGGCCTGGTGGGCGACGTGCTCCGTCATCACCACCGAGGCGGAGACGAGCCCGCTCGCGGCGTCCCCGGAGGACGGCCCGCGCACCCTGGCCGAGATCCACCCGCGGATGCCGCTCATGCTCACGCCGGACCGCTGGGACGGCTGGCTGGACCCCTCCCGCACGGAGGCGGAGGACGTGCGCGGCCTCCTCGCCCCGCCGCCCCCCGGACTGATGCGCGCCTACCCGGTCGCCACGACGGTCAGCAACGTCCGCAACAACGGTCCGGAGCTGCTGACGGAGCTGGCCGCGCCGGAGGAGGGCACACTCTTCTGACGTGACCCCCGAAACCCCCGAAGCCCCCGGCGCGGCCACCGGCCCCGTCGCGCCCGCCGGAAGCACCGAGACCGTCGGGACGGACGCCGGCCCCGCCCGCGTCACCTGGCACCGTGCCGGGCGCGGCGCGCGCCTGGTGCTGGCGCTGGGCCACGGCGCCGGTGGCGGCATCGAGGCCCGCGACCTGAAGGCCCTCGCCGGCGTCCTGCCCGCCCACGGGGTGACCGTGGCCCTCGTCGAACAGCCCTGGCGCGTGGCCGGCAAGAAGGTGGCCCCGGCGCCGAAGACCCTGGACGCCGGCTGGCGCGGCGTCTGGCCCGCGCTGACCGGGCCCGGCCTGCCGGTGATCGCGGGCGGGCGCAGCGCGGGGGCCCGCGTCGCCTGCCGCACGGCCCGCGAGCTGGGCGCCCGTGCCGTGCTCGCCCTGAGCTTCCCCCTGCACCCGCCGGGCCGGCCCGAGAGGTCCCGCGCCGACGAGCTGCTCGGCGCCGGGGTGCCCGCCCTCGTCGTCCAGGGCGGCAACGACCCGTTCGGCAGGCCCGGGGAGTTCCCCGGGTGGGAGCGGGGCCGCCCGCAGGGCGGCGGTGCGCGGGTGGTGGTGGGGGACGGGTGGGAGTACGAGCTGGTGGAGGTGGCCCACGGCGATCACGGCTTCGCCGTGCCCGGGCGGGCGGGCGTCACACAGGAGGAGGCCGTGGCGGTCGTCACGGACGCGGTCGTGCGGTGGACCGGCTCCCTCGGGTGAGGACCCCTCGGCGCGGGGCCGGGAATGCCCGGACCCCCCGCGCTGTTGAGGCGGACGTACGTGCCGGTCACCGGCACCGCCGTCGTAGGAGAGGAAGTCCCCGCATGGGTTCCACCTTCTGCCCGGGGCGCAGCAGCCGCGCGGACCTCGACTGGACCGTGCTGCACGCGGCCAGGACCGTCCCCGTTCGGGCGGCGGGCGGACCGGATCGTCGTCTATCCTCCGATTCGGGTGGGACCGGTCTCGGTCTCACGACAACTCTGGAGGAGGTGGGTCCGGTTCCCGGTACCGACGCAGGGACCGAACACGGCCAGGCGGAGCAGCCCGAGGGCCGGGGCAGCAGCACGGGCGCGGAGTCGGCCGCGGAGCGCAGCGCGCGCTTCGAGCGGGACGCGCTCGAGTTCCTCGACCAGATGTACTCGGCCGCGCTGCGCATGACGCGCAACCCGGCCGACGCCGAGGACCTGGTGCAGGAGACGTACGCCAAGGCGTACGCGTCCTTCCACCAGTTCCGCGAGGGCACCAACCTCAAGGCGTGGCTGTACCGGATCCTCACCAACACCTTCATCAACTCGTACCGCAAGAAGCAGCGCGAACCCCAGCGCAGCGCGGCCGAGGAGATCGAGGACTGGCAGATCGCGCGTGCCGAGTCGCACATGTCCACGGGTCTGCGCTCCGCGGAGTCGCAGGCGCTGGACCACCTGCCCGACTCGGACGTGAAGGAAGCGCTCCAGGCGATCCCCGAGGAGTTCCGCATCGCCGTGTATCTCGCGGACGTCGAGGGCTTTGCCTACAAGGAGATCGCCGACATCATGGGGACACCCATCGGCACGGTGATGTCCCGGCTGCACCGGGGCCGTCGTCAACTGCGCGGCATGCTCGAGGACTACGCCCGCGAGCGCGGGCTGGTCCCGGCCGGCGCCGGAGAGTCGAACGAAGCGAAAGGCTCGGGGTCATGAGCTGCGGAGAGCCGCACGAGACGGATTGCAGCGAGGTCCTTGACCACCTCTACGAGTTCCTCGACCGTGAAATGCCGGACACCGACTGCGTGAAGTTCGAGCAGCACTTCGAGGAGTGCTCGCCGTGTCTGGAGAAGTACGGGCTCGAGCAGGCCGTGAAGAAGCTGGTCAAGCGGTGCTGCGGGCACGACGACGTGCCGGGCGACCTGCGGTCCAAGGTCATGGGGCGGATCGAGCTGATCCGCTCCGGCCAGGCCGTGCCCGAGCAGGACGTCACCGCCGCACCGGCGCCGTCGGCCGCACCGGCCGCACCACAGGAGTCCTGACGCCCCGGCCCGCGTCCCCGTGGGGCCCGCGAGCGCCCCGCACGGGGGTCGCCGTCACTCGTACGTGCTAATCCGCGGGTCATCGACCCGTGGCGGCGCCCCTCGCCGTCCTAGGCTCCAGAGCCTGACAGGCGGGGCGGGTCGAGCACGGCGGGCACGGTCGGGGAGGGGCTCATGGAGGCGTTACCGGGACGGGCCCGTGCGCTGGTCGCCGGTGTCGCCCTGGCGGGCCTGTCCTGTCTGCTGCCCCTCCCGGACACCCCCGCCCTCTGGTGGGCGGTCGCCCTGCTCGCCGCCCTGTACGGAGGCTGCGAACTCCTCGCCCGGTCGCGCCTCGTCGGCACCCCGCACCCGGGCGGCGCCTTCTACCCCGTCCTGCTCGCCGGGGCCTTCGTCCTGCCGCCGTCCGCCGCGGCGCTGGCCGTCCTGCCCGGGGCGCTGCTCGTGCCCCTGGCGCGGCGGCCGTACCCGGTCCGGCGGCTCTGGCGGGCCGGCCGGCTGGTGCTCGCGGTGTGGGCCGCGAGCCGGGTCCACCGGGCGGCCGGCGGCCGGGAGGCGGTGGCGGGTTGCGACGTCCCGCTCGCGCTCGGGACGGCCGGGGCCGCGGTGCTGGTGTTCTGCCTGGTGCTCACCCTGCTGGACGGCGCCGTCCCGGCGCTGACGGCGGGTGTGCCGCTCCGGCGCGGGGAACGGGCGGCGGGGCCGGTCGCCCGGTGGCGGCTGTTCCTGCGGTCCCTGGCACCGATCACCGTGCACGGCCTCGCCGGACTCATGATGGCCCTGCTGTGGCGCAGCCCCTACGGTCCCGTGGCCGCGCTGCTCGTGCTGCTGCCGATGGGCGTCTCCTGGTGGGCGTTCGCCCAGTACCACCGGGAACGGGCCGCGCACCAGGCGACGATCCGCGCGCTCGTCCAGGCCGTCGACATCAAGGACGGGTACACCCGCGGGCACAGCGAGCGCGTCGGGCAGGCGTCCATGATGATCGCGCGGGAGCTGGGGATGGACGACGAGCGGGTCGAGGTGCTGCGGTTCGCGGGCATCCTGCACGACGTCGGCAAGCTCGGCGTGCCCACCCGGCTGCTCACCAAGGACGGCCCGCTCACCCCCGAGGAGCGGCGGGTGATCGAACTGCACCCCGAGTACGGGCACGAGATGGTGCGGGGGATCTCCTTCCTGGGCGAGGCCCGGGAGGCGGTGCTGCACCACCACGAGCGGCTGGACGGCACCGGTTACCCCTACGGGCTGGCGGGCAGTCAGATCCCGGAGTCCGCACGGGTGGTCGCCGTCGCCGACGCCTTCGACGCGATGACCTCCACCCGCTCCTACAGCCGGGCCCGGCCCGTGCCCGTGGCCCTGAAGGAGCTCCAGCGGTGCGCGGGGTCCCACTTCGACCCGCGGATGGTGGCCGCCCTGGTGCAGGTGATCGGCCGGGCCGGATGGCGTCCCGCGGTGACCGCCGACGACGCGCGCGCCGTGCCCGCGCCCGCCGCCCCGGTCACCGGCCGGCCCGGGGCACGACGGTGAGGCCCGGCCTCCACGTCCTCGTCCACGCGTGCGCCGCCGTCCTCGCCGCCGGCTCCCTGGTCAGCACCCTCCACCACGGCGTCGAGGAACGCGGCACCGCCCTCGCCTTCGGACTGCTCGTCACCGTCGGTGAGCTCACCCGGCGCAACGGGACGGGCATCAGGCAGGCCGCGCCGCTCGCCGCCGCCGGGTCGCTGTCGTACGCGCTGCTCGGCGAGGCCGGCGGCCGGCCCACCCACCACGGCGCCGCCCAGGTCGTCACCGTGGTGCTCGCCGCCTCGCTGCTCGGCAGCGTGCCGCACGTCGGGCGCGGCCACGGCCCCACCCTCGACCCGCTGGCCCGCCGGGTGCTGACCGTCGGCTTCGTCGCCGTCTGCTTCCAACCCCTGTACAGCCGGGGCACGTTCGACGACTGGAGCGGGCCGGCCCACGCGCTGCTGCTGCTCGCCCTGCTCCTCCTCACCGCGCTGTGCGACACCGTGCTCGCCGCCGCGCTGGCCCGCTCCCGCACCGGATGGCCCTTCCCGCCGATGCTGCGCGACGAGCTGCGGTCCGTGCCGGGCATCGGGGCCGCCGTCGTCGCGACGGGCGCGGTGATGGCGCTCGGGGTCGCGGTCGTGGGGCTGTGGGCGCTGCCCGTCTTCTCCGTACCGCTGCTGCTCGCACAGTTGTCCTACCGGCGGTACGCCGCCGTGCGCGCCACCTACCGGCAGACCATCGCCTCCCTCGCGCGGGCCACCGAGATCGCCGGGTACACCCCGGCCGGGCACGCCCACCGGGTCGCGGCGCTCGGCCAGGCGGTGGGCCGGGACCTCGGGCTGACCGAGCCCGAGCTGACCGTGCTCGAGTACGCGGCCCTCATGCACGACATCGGCCAGCTCAGCCTCGTCGACCCGGTCCCCGCGGGCGCCACCGCCGGTCTGCCGGCCGCCGATCAGCGGCGGATCGCCCTGCTCGGCGGCGCGGTCGTGCGCCAGACCGGGGTGGACCCCCGGGTGGCCCGGATCGTCGAACGGCAGGCCGACCCGTACCGGGAGCAGCCGCTCGCCGCGCGCATCGTCCGGGTGGTGAACGCGTACGAGGAGAAGTCCCGGGAAGGAGGGCCGGGCGGGCCGCTGACCGCGCTGGAGGAACTCCGGCTGGCGACCGCCGGGGAGTACGCCCCGGAGGTGGTCGAGGCGCTGGCCCGGGTGCTGTCGCGGAACACGGAGGTGGTACGTGGGTACCGGAGTCGAGCACCGCGTGCGTCCGGCGGCCGGGCGGGGCCGGAGCCGTGAACGGGACTGTCTGACCCCGCCCGGGGATGGGTAACCCATGGGTAATGAGCGCCTCTCCGGCCGTACGTGGTTGGATGCGAGGAAGAGGGTGTCCGGGGGCGCGGAAAGACACGGCCAGCCCACCGCACGGAACTGGCAGGCGGGAATCGTGAGGATCTTCGGCAAGGGACGGCACCGGCCCTCCGCCTCCTGGCGGCAGGCCACGGACCGCGCGTTCACGCTCATCGGCGACGGCCGGTACGAGGACGCGGGCGCGCTGCTGACACGGGCCGCCGATCTGGAACCCTGGCTGTCGGAGTCGTGGTTCAACCTGGCCCTGCTGCACAAGTTCCGGCACGACTGGGAGCAGGCGCGCGCGGCCGGCCTGCGGGCGGTCGCGCTGCTCGACCGGGACACCGGGGCCCCCGACTGGTGGAACGTCGGCATCGCCGCCACCGCCCTGCAGGACTGGCCGCTGGCCCGGCGGGCCTGGCAGGCCTACGGGCTCAAGGTCCCCGGCCCGGCCACCGACTCCGGCGAGCCCCTCGGCATGGACCTGGGCAGCGCGGCCGTACGGCTGTCCCCGGAGGGGGAGGCCGAGGTCGTGTGGGGGCGGCGGCTCGACCCCGCCCGGATCGAGGTGCTGTCCATCCCGCTGCCGTCCTCCGGGCGCCGCTGGGGCGAGGTCGTGCTGCACGACGGCGTGCCGCACGGGGAGCGGAGCACGGCCGCCGGGCACACCTACCCGGTCTTCGACGAGATCGAGTTGTGGGCTCCCTCCCCGGTGCCGACCTGGGTGGTGCTGCTGGAGGCCGCGTCCGAGGCCGACCGGGACGCGCTGGAGCAGCTGGCCTCCGACGCCGGTTTCGCCGCCGAGGACTGGTCGTCCTCCGTGCGGCTGCTGTGCCGGATGTGCTCGGAGTCCCGGATGCCGTCCGACGAGGGCGAGGGCGAGCACCTCGACCCGCACGACCACAGCGAGCCGGGGCACCCGGGGCCGCTCGGCCACCGCACCGACGGGCAGTCGTGGGTGCCGGAGCGCGAGTGCGGCGTGGCCGCGCCGGCGTCGCTGGTCCGGGGCCTGCTGGACGGGTGGGTGGCGGACAGTCCGGACTCACGGGACTGGCGGGACCTGGAAGAGGTCTGCTAGCGCGCGGGCCCGCACACCGGTCGCCGTACCCTGTATCAGCACCACACCCCATGTTTTCCAGGAAGGCACACGTCGGTCATGGCTCAGCAGGACACCGATCAGCAGCACGCGGGCGTGCTCCCCGTCGACGACGAGGGGTACGTCATCGACACGGAGGACTGCGAGGAGCGCGAGGCCGCCTACCGCGAGCGCGGCACCTCCCGTCCGATCACGGTCGTCGGCAATCCGGTGCTGCACAAGGAGTGCAGGGACGTCACGGAGTTCGACGACGAGCTGCGCCGGCTGGTCGACGACATGTTCGCCAGCCAGCGCACCGCCGAGGGCGTGGGCCTGGCCGCCAACCAGATCGGCGTCGACCTGAAGGTCTTCGTCTACGACTGCCCGGACGACGAGGGCGTGCGCCACGTCGGCGTGGTCTGCAACCCGAAGCTGGTCGAACTGCCCGCCGAGAAGCGCCGGCTGGACGACAGCAACGAGGGCTGTCTGTCGGTGCCCACCGCGTACGCTCCGCTGGCCCGCCCCGACTACGCCGAGGTGACCGGTCAGGACGAGTGGGGCAACCCCGTCAAGGTGCGCGGGACCGGCTACTTCGCACGCTGCCTGCAGCACGAGACCGACCACCTCTACGGCTCCCTCTACATCGACCGGCTGTCCAAGCGGGAACGCAAGGAGGCGTTGCGGCAGATGGCCGAGAACGAGCCGCGCTACCCCGTGGTCGCCAACGACTGACGCCCCGGCCGCCGGGGCCGCCGCCCCTCAGCCCGCACGGCGCCCGACCGGGCTCGTCCCCGGACCGGGCGCCGTTCGTCTGTCCGTCATGTGTTCGATGCCGTATCGGCCCGTTCTGATCCCGAATCAGACACGCCGGGGGGAATCCCGGCGACCGGGGGCAGTGAAAGAGGCAAATCCATTCCCAGAACGGTCAGTTGTGGTGCTGAATGGAGGTACGGGGATGTGCACCGGCGCACGCGTGGTGCGGGGGGCGGGCGCGTGCGGCAACTGGCGGCTGAGAGGGGATTGTTCGTGCATGCTTTGACACACGGCACCACATCGACACCGACCACCATCGCGGTTCCACCGGCGCTGTCCCTTCCGGTGATCGAGGCGGCGTTTCCCCGTCAACTCCACCCGTATTGGCCGAAGCTCCAGGTGACGACCCGCACGTGGCTGCTCGAAAAGCGGCTCATGGCGGCCGACAAGGTGGAGGAGCACGCCGACAAGCTGTGCTACACCGATCTCATGGCGGGCTACTACACGGGAGCCCCCGACGAGGTCCTGCAGGCGATAGCGGACTACAGCGCGTGGTTCTTCGTCTGGGACGACCGGCACGACCGCGACATCGTGCACGGCCGCCCCGCCGCCTGGCGGAGGCTGAAGGAGCGGCTGCACTCGGCCCTCGACGGCCCCGCCGACCACCTGGGTCACGAGGACCCGGTGGTGGCGGGGCTCGCGGACAGCGTGCAGCGGCTGTACGCCTTCCTGTCCGGCACCTGGAACGCCCGGTTCGCACGACACTTCCACGCGGTGATCGAGGCGTACGACCGGGAGTTCCACAACCGCACGGAGGGAATCGTCCCCACCGTCGAGGAGTATCTGGAACTTCGCCGGCTGACCTTCGCGCACTGGATCTGGACCGATCTCCTGGAACCCAGTGCGGGATGTGAACTCCCGGACGCGGTGCGGAAGAACCCGGCCTATCGGAGGGCGGCGCTGCTCAGTCAGGAATTCGCCGCCTGGTACAACGACCTGTGCTCACTTCCGAAGGAAATAGCGGGCAATGAGGTGCACAATCTGGGAATCAGTCTCGTCGCTCACGAAGGACTGACGCTCGAAGAAGCCGTCGTGGAAGTGAGGCGCCGCGTCGAGGAATGCATCAGCGAATTCCTGGAGGTGGAGAAGGAGGCGTTACGGTTCGCCGACGGCCTCGACGACGGCACGGTGCGAGGAAAGGAAATGAGCGCCGCCGTGCGCTCCTGCCTCGGCAACATGCGGAACTGGTTCAGTTCCGTCTACTGGTTTCACCACGAGTCCGGTCGGTACCGGGTCGACAGCTGGGACGACCGGTCCACGCCCCCGTACGTCGACAACGAAGCGGCAGGTGGGAAATGACCATCGAGTCGGTGGAACCCGGAGCGTCCGCGGCGACCGGATCGCGTGTCCCGCCGTTGGCCGGCGGCGGTGTCCCCGTCCTCGGCCACGGCTGGGAGCTGGTCCGCGACCCGCTCGCCTTCATGACCCGGCTGCGTGACCACGGCGACGTCGTGCGCCTGAAGCTGGGACCGAAGACGGTGTACGCCGTCACCACCCCCGCCCTCACCGGGGCGGTGGCGCTGAGTCCCGACTACATCATCTCCGGCCCGCTGTGGGAGTCCCTGGAGGGCCTGCTCGGCAAGGAGGGCGTGGCCACCGCCAACGGCCCGCTGCACCGGCGCCAGCGCCGCACCGTCCAGCCCGCCTTCCGGCTCGACGCCCTCCCCGCCTACGGCCCGGTCATGGAGGAGGAGGCGCACGCCCTGACCGAGCGGTGGTCCTCCCTGCGGACCGTCGACTGCACCGCCGAGGCCTTCCGGGTCGCCGTGCGGGTCGCGGCCCGCTGTCTGCTGCGCGGCCGGTTCATCGACGGACGGGCGGAGCGGCTGTGCGCCGCCCTGACCACCGTCTTCTGCGGGATGTACCGGCGGATGGTGGTGCCGCTGGGGCCGCTGTACAAGCTGCCCTTTCCGGCCAATCGAGAATTCAACCGGGCATTGGCCGATATGCATCTCCTCGTCGACGAGATCGTGGCCGAGCGCCGCGCATCCGGTCAAAAGCCGGACGATTTGCTGACGTTGTTGTTGGAGGCGAAGGACGACGACGGGGACCCCGTGGGGGAACAGGAGATTCACGACCAGGTGGTCGCGATACTCACGGCCGGCAGCGAGACGATCGCGTCCACGATCATGTGGCTGCTCGAACTGCTCACCGCACACCCGGAACACGGGGACAAGGTGCGCGACGAAGTGGAAGCCGTGACCGGTGGGCGCCCGGTGGCATTCGGGGACGTCCGCGATCTCACGCACACCAACAATGTCGTCGTCGAGGCAATGCGTCTGCGCCCGGCCGTCTGGATTCTGACCCGCCGGGCGGTGACCGAAACGGAACTCGGTGGCTACAGCATTCCGGCCGGGGCGGACATCGTCTACAGCCCGTACGCGATCCAGCGCGACCCGAAGTCGTACGAGCGCCCTCTGGAGTTCGACCCCGACCGGTGGCGTCCGGAACGTTCGAAGGACGTTCCGAAATACGCCATGCGGCCCTTCAGCGTGGGCAACCGCAAGTGCCCGGGCGACCACTTCTCGATGGCCGTGCTGACGCTGATCACCGCGGCGGCGGCCACCCGGTTCCGCTTCGAGCGGGCGGCCGGTTCGGACAGCACCACGCGCGTCGGCATCACACTGCGCCCGAACCGGCTGCTGCTGAGGCCGGTCGCGCGGTGAGACCGGCCGCCGGCGGGCGTTCAGGCGGCCTCGGGGCCGCGGAACGTCCGCCGGTAGGCGTGCGGTGTGGTCCCCACGGTGCGGACGAAGTGGTGGCGCAGGGCGGCCGCGTCGCCGAAGCCGGTGCGGCCCGCGATCGCGTCCACCGTCTCGTCCGTCGCCTCCAGCAGGTGCTGGGCCAGCAGGACGCGCTGGCGCAGGATCCAGCGGTAGGGCGTGGTCCCGGTCTCCTGCCGGAAGCGGCGGGCGAAGGTGCGCGGGGACATGTGGGCGAGGGCGGCCAGCTGCTCGACGGTGACCTCCTCGTCGAGGTGCCGCTCCATCCACACCAGCACCTCGGAGACGGTGTCGCCCCCGGGCCGCGGCAGCGGGCGTTCGATGTACTGGGCCTGGCCGCCGTCGCGGTGCGGGGGCACCACCATCCGCCGGGCGATCTTGTTGGCCACCTGGGGGCCCTGCTCCTTGCGCACCAGATGCAGACAGGCGTCGATGCCGGCGGCGGTGCCGGCGGAGGTGATCACCGGGTCCTCGTCGACGTAGAGCACATCCGGCTCGACGGTCAGATGGGGGTACTGCCTGGTCAGGTCCTGGGCGTGACGCCAGTGGGCGGCGGCGCGGCGGCCGTCGAGGAGTCCGGCGGCGGCGAGCACGAACACCCCGGAGCAGACGCTGAGCACCCGGGCGCCCCGGTCCACGCCCCGGCGCAGGGCGTCCAGCAACTCGGGCGGGAAGTCCCGCGACTCGTAGCGGGCGCCGGCCGGCACGGCGATGAGGTCCGCCGTCTCCAGGCGCTCCAGGCCGTGCTCGACCTGGAGGGTGAAGCCCGTGTTGCTGCGCAGCGCGCGGCCCTCGGCCGAGGCGACGGCGAAGTCGTAGACCGGCAGGCCCTCGTCGCTGCGGTCGGTGCCGAAGACCTCGCAGACGACGCCGAGCTCGAAGGGGTTCACACCGTCGAGGAGGACGGCGGCCACGTTCCGGAGCATGGCTCCAGTGTGCCCCGTCCGTGGCAGTAAATCGAGGGTGTACGGCAGTCCTGCCACTGCCGGTAAGGAGCGTACGGCGCGACAGTGGTGTCCATGGATACGACACACCTGCAAGCACTGTTCGGCATGCTGGCCGTTCTTGGCCTGCTGGTCCTGATGGTCCTCCCCGCCGTGACCGGCATCGTGCGCGACCGGTGGATCGACCGGCAGATCAGGCGGGCGGAGACGGGCCGTCCCGTCGCGCCGGCCCGCGGGGGCGCCCCCGCCGCGCCGGAGCGCACGGCGCGGGACGCCACGCCGTCCCGCACCCCGCGGGACACCGCCCCGCACCGCACCGCGCGGGCGGCGTGAGGCGGGGCGGCGTCCGGCCGGCCCTCCGGAGAACCCCGGAGGGCCAAGGACCCCCGGAGGGCGGAGAACCCCTAGAAGTCCTCGTCCAGGTCGACCGTGCCCTCCACGGCGACCTGGTACGCGGACGGGCGCCGCTCGAAGAAGTTCGTCAGCTCCTGGACGCCCTGGAGCTCCATGAAGGAGAACGGGTTCTGGGAGCCGTACACCGGAGCGAAGCCCAGCCGGACCAGGCGCTGGTCGGCGACGCACTCCAGGTACTGCCGCATCGACTCGGTGTTCATGCCCGGCAGCCCGTCACCGCACAGGTCGCGCGCGAACTGCAGCTCCGCCTCGACCGCCTCCCGCAGCATGTCGGTGACCTGCTGCCCCAGCCGCTCGTCGAACAGCTCCGGCTCCTCCTTGCGGACGGTGTCGACCACGTCGAAGGCGAACGACATGTGCATCGTCTCGTCCCGGAAGACCCAGTTGGTGCCGGTCGCGAGGCCGTGCAGCAGGCCCCGGCTGCGGAACCAGTAGACGTAGGCGAACGCCCCGTAGAAGAACAGTCCCTCGATGCAGGCGGCGAAGCAGATCAGGTTGAGCAGGAAGCGCCGGCGGTCCGCCCGGGTCTCGAGCCGGTCGAGCTTCTCCACCGAGTCCATCCACCTGAAGCAGAACTCGGCCTTCTCCCGGATGGAGGGGATGTTCTCCACCGCCGCGAAGGCGGCCGCCCGGTCGTCCGGATCGGGCAGGTAGGTGTCCAGCAGGGTCAGGTAGAACTGGACGTGGACCGCTTCCTCGAAGAGCTGCCGGCTCAGGTAGAGCCGCGCCTCGGGGGAGTTGATGTGCTTGTACAGCGTCAGCACGAGGTTGTTCGCCACGATCGAGTCGCCGGTGGCGAAGAACGCCACCAGCCGGCCGATCAGGTGCTGCTCGGCGGGGCTCAGCTTCGCGAGGTCGGCCACGTCGGAGTGGAGGTCGACCTCCTCCACGGTCCAGGTGTTCTTGATGGCGTCCCGGTAGCGCTCGTAGAAGTCGGGGTAGCGCATGGGGCGCAGCGTGAGCTCGAAGCCCGGGTCGAGCAGGTTCTGGGTACGGGTGGTGCTGGTCGTCACTGGCAGGCCTCGCAGGACTCGGGGTTCTCAAGGGAGCAGGCGACGGCCTCGTCGGGGGCCGGCTGCCGTGCGGGGACGGTGGTCTGGTTCTGGGGCTGGGCCTGCGCGGCGCGGGCGATGCGGGTCGCCGGGCGCGAGCGCAGGTAGTACGTCGTCTTCAGGCCCTGCCTCCAGGCGTACGCGTACATCGAGGAGAGCTTGCCGATGGTCGGCGTCTCCATGAACAGGTTCAGCGACTGCGCCTGGTCCAGGAACGGGGTGCGGGCGGCGGCCATGTCGATCAGCGAGCGCTGCGGGATCTCCCACGCCGTGCGGTACAGCCGGCGCACGTCCTCGGGGATCCAGGCGAAGCCCTGCACCGAGCCGGCCGCCTCGCGCAGCGCCTCCCGGGTGCGCTCGTCCCACACGCCCAGCCGCTTCAGGTCGCTCACCAGGTACGAGTTCACCTGGAGGAACTCGCCGGACAGCGTCTCGCGCTTGAACAGGTTGGACACCTGCGGCTCGATGCACTCGTACGCGCCCGCGATCGAGGCGATGGTGGCGGTGGGCGCGATGGCCAGCAGCAGGGAGTTGCGCAGGCCGGTGGAGGCGATCCGCCCGCGCAGCGCCGTCCAGCGCTCCGGCCACGTCAGGTCCACGTCGTAGTGGTCGGGGTGCAGCACGCCCCGGGCGGTGCGGGTCTTCTCCCAGGCGGGCAGCGGGCCCTTGGCCTCGGCCAGGCCGGCGGAGGCCTCGTAGGCGGCGAGCATGATCCGCTCGGCGATCCGGGTGGACAGGGCCCGGGCCCCGGGCGAGTCGAAGGGCAGGCGCAGCCGGAAGAAGACGTCCTGCAGACCCATCACGCCGAGGCCCACCGGGCGCCAGCGGGCGTTGGAGCGCTCCGCCTGCTCGGTCGGGTAGAAGTTGATGTCCACGACCCGGTCGAGGAACGTGACGGCGGTGCGCACGGTCGCGTCCAGCCGTTCCCAGTCGAGGTCCCCGGCCGCCGGGTCGACGAACGCGCCGAGGTTGACCGACCCCAGGTTGCAGACCGCCGTCTCCCCGTCGTCGGTGACCTCCAGGATCTCCGTGCAGAGGTTGGAGGAGTGGACCACGTGGCCCGGCGTCGCCGTCTGGTTCGCCGTCCGGTTGGCGGCGTCCTTGAAGGTCATCCAGCCGTTGCCGGTCTGCGCGAGGGTGCGCATCATCCGGCCGTACAGCTCGCGGGCGGGGAGGGTCCTGCGGGCCAGTCCCTTCTCCTCGGCGGCCCGGTAGGCCGCGTCGAACTCCTCGCCCCACAGGTCGACCAGCTCCGGCACGTCCGCCGGGGAGAACAGCGACCACGGGCCGTCGGCGTCCACCCGGCGCATGAACTCGTCCGGCACCCAGTGCGCGAGGTTCAGGTGGTGCGTGCGGCGGGCGTCCTCACCGGTGTTGTCGCGCAGCTCCAGGAACTCCTCGACGTCGGCGTGCCAGGTCTCCAGGTAGACCGCCGCCGCGCCCTTGCGCCGCCCGCCCTGGTTCACGGCGGCGACCGAGGAGTCCAGCGTCTTCAGGAACGGGACGATGCCGCCCGAGTGCCCGTTGGTGCCGCGGATCAGCGAACCGCGGGAGCGGATGCGGGAGAAGGACAGGCCGATGCCGCCGGCGTGCTTCGAGAGGCGGGCCACCTGGTGGTAGCGGTCGTAGAGGGAGTCCAGCTCGTCCGCGGGGGAGTCCAGGAGGTAGCAGGACGACATCTGGGGGTGCCGCGTACCGGAGTTGAACAGGGTGGGGGAGGAGGGCAGGTAGTCCAGGCGGCTCATCAGCCCGTACAGCGCGGCGACCCCGTCCACCGACCGGGCGCCGTCGTCCTCGGCGAGGCCGGCGGCGACGCGCAGCAGGAAGTGCTGCGGCGTCTCCACGACCCTGCGGGTGATCGGGTGCCGCAGCAGGTACCGGCTGTGCAGGGTGCGCAGGCCGAAGTAGCCGAAGCGGTCGTCGGCCCGGGGGTCGATCAGCGCGTCGAGCCGGTCCGCGTGGAGCCGGACGAACGCGGCGGTGCGGTCGGCGATCAGGCCCTCGCGGTGCCCGGTCGCGACGGACTCGGTGAACGTGGTGACGCCCTGCGAGGCGGCCTCGGCGCGGATGCCGATGGTCAGCAGCCGGGCGGCGAGCCGGGAGTAGGCGGGGTCCTCGGAGATGAGCCCGGCCGCGGCCTCGGTGGCCAGCTCCCGCAGCTCCGCCTCGTCGGCGCGGGCGGACCGGCCGCGCAGCGCGGCGGCGGCGACCCGTCCGGGGTCCGTGTCGGGCAGGTCGGCGGTCAGCTCGGTCAGGGTCCGCAGCAACGCGGCACCGGGGCCGTCGCTCCGCTCGGTCGTGTCGGCCGCTGAGGCCGGATCGGCTGGCGCGATGGTCACGTGGGGCTCTCCCTCGCTCGGCACGGGGCCTCGTCGAGGGCAGGGGGCAGCACACGAGCGCACGCGGCGTCGCGTCCACCGGCCCATTCCACGAGGCCCGGACGTCCACGCACCCGGACCGGACGGCCGGGCGCACTGTCGGCAGGTCCTCGGACTGAAGCCCGTGCACACCGCGCGAGGACGCGGGCGGGCACGGGTACACCGTTGCGGGACAGTTCCGGATTCGCACCGGATTCCCCTGCGGCGACAGCGAGCATGAGCATACATCTTGTGCCGGGCGCTGTCGGCAGGCCCATATCTTGTGTCTCGGCGGTGTCAGAGTGCCAATTCGTAGGTGAGGAGGGTGAGGTCGTCCAGGTCCGGTACGGGATTCCAGTCGCGCTCGGGGGTGCGGACGAAGCCCAGCCGCTCGTAGAGGCGGTGGGCGGCGTGCATGGTGCGCTGGGTCGACAGCACGATCCGGGTACGACCCCCGACGGCCCGCGCCCGGTCGACGCAGGCGCGGACGAGGGCCTCCCCGGCGCCGCGGCCCCGGGCCGCGCGGGCGACCGCGAGCATCCGGATCTCGGCCTCGCCGGGCCCGGCCAGGTCGGCCATCGGCCCGCCGTCCGGTACGAAGGTCACCCCGCCCAGCACCCTGCCGTGCTCCGCGGCGACCAGCACCTCGGCGGCCGCCGCCCGCTTCGCCACGTCCCTCAGCTCGCCGAGGTACGCGTCGCCCTCCCCGAAGTCGAGCAGTCCGTCCCGGAGGTAGACCTGCGCGGTGATCTCACCGAGTTCCCCGTACTCGCCGGGCTCCGCCGGCCGGATGACGATGTCCATGGGGGCGAGTGTGCCCGACGGGTACGACGGCGGGCCGCCGGATTCCTCCGGCGGCCCGCGGTCTCGGGGACGGCGTCAGTGCGCGCTGCCCGCCGTGGCCGGCGGCAGCTCCACCCGGACGCCGGGGTCGCCCGCGTCCGCCGTGTAGTCCTCCGGCCTCGTCCGGTCGACGCCCTCGGGGGCCTTGACGGCCCTCAGGACGAAGGTCAGCACGACCGTCACCAGGACGTTGAGCACGAAGGCGGTGAGACCGATGTAGCCGATCTCGCCGATGCCCGGGATCTCCTTCGCCGAGCCGCCGAAGTGCTTCTGCGTCGGCGAGGCCACCCCGTACGCGGCGACCGTGCCGTAGACCATGCCGACCGCCCAGCCCCCGAGCAGCGCCCAGCGGTGGAACCAGCGGGTGAACAGGCCGCCCACCAGCGCCGGGAAGGTCTGCAGGATCCAGATGCCGCCCAGCAGCTGGAAGTTGATGGCGACCGTCTTGTCCATGGTCAGGACGAAGGCCAGCGCGCCCACCTTCACCAGCAGCGAGACGATCTTCGAGACCCTGGTCTCCTCGGCCGCCGTCGCGTCCGGCTTGAGGAAGTCCTTGTAGATGTTGCGGGTGAAGAGGTTCGCCGCCGCGATCGACATGATCGCCGCCGGCACCAGCGCGCCGATGCCGATCGCCGCGAAGGCCACGCCCGCGAACCAGGCCGGGAACATGTCCTCGAACAGCTGGGGGATCGCCAGCTGGCCGTTCTGCACCTTCACGCCCGCCGCGATCGCCATGAAGCCCAGCAGCGCCAGCAGACCCAGCATCAGGGAGTACAGCGGCAGGATCGTGGTGTTGCGGCGGATCACCTCACGGCTGCGCGAGGACAGCGTCGCGGTGATCGAGTGGGGGTACATGAACAGCGCGAGCGCCGAGCCCAGCGCCAGCGTGGCGTACGTCCACTGGCCCGCCTCGCCCGGTACCAGCGCACCGCGCGGCTCGCCCGTCGCCGGGTTGGTCTCGGCGAAGGCGGCGCCCGCCTCGGCGAAGACGTCGTCGAAGCCACCCAGCCTGATCGGGATGTAGATGATCGCCACCGCGATGACGAGGTAGATCAGCGTGTCCTTCACGAACGCGATCAGGGCGGGGGCGCGCAGCCCCGACGAGTAGGTGTACGCCGCCAGCACGCCGAAGGCGATCAGCAGCGGCAGGTCCTTGACGAACCAGTTGGTGTGCTCGCCGCCGCCGACGCCCATCACGTCCAGCACGGCCTGGATGCCGACCAGCTGGAGCGCGATGTAGGGCATCGTCGCCAGGATGCCGGTGAGCGCGACCGCCAGCGACAGCCCCTTCGAATCGAACCGGCCGCGCACGAAGTCGGACGTGGTCACGTAGCCGTGCTTGTGCGACACCGACCACAGACGGGGCAGGAAGGTGAAGATCAACGGGTACACGAGGATCGTGTACGGCACCGCGAAGAAGCCCGCCGCGCCCGCCGCGTAGATCGCCGCCGGCACGGCCACGAAGGTGTACGCGGTGTACAGGTCGCCGCCGAGCAGGAACCAGGTCACCCAGGTGCCGAACGACCGTCCGCCCAGGCCCCATTCGTCGAGGCTGTGCTCGTTCGCCGCCTTGCGCCAGCGCGCGGCCAGGAAGCCCATGACCGTGACGAGCACGAAGAAGAGGAGGAAGACGGCGAGCGCCACGCCGTTGACGCCGTCGTTCACCGTCCCGCACCGCCCTTCGAGGCCCTGCGGGCGCGCTGGTCACGCTGCCACAGCTGGTACGCGACCATCGTCAGCGCGGTCGAGAGGACCACCCATAACATCTGGTACCAGTAGAAGAACGGGATGCCGATGACGACGGGGTCGGTCCTCGCGTACGACCCGACCCACAGCATGGCCACGAAGGGTGCGACGAGACAGAGGGCGATGACGACGCGCACGGGCGTCACCACCGGCTCCCTGCCGGTTTCCGGGGCTTGCGACATCAGACGGTTCCGTCCCCTCACTGATCACCGGCGATCGTGCGCAGGAAATCTAGAGGAGGGAGCGGCGCGGTCGTAACCCCTCGTCGGGGCGAGGTGTTGTGAAGACCTCCCGGCCGGACGGCAGCGGTGGGGCGGTCCCCGCCGGGCGTCCGCCGCGCCGGGGCCCGGGGCTCACTCCTGCGGCCGCTTCAGCCGCGCGACGAACTTGTACCGGTCGCCCCGGTACACCGACCGCACCCATTCCACCGGTTGTCCGCCGCGGTCCAGCGAGTGCCGGGAGAGCATCAGCATCGGCAGGCCGACGTCCGTGCCGAGCAGGCCGGCCTCGCGCGGGGTGGCCAGCGAGGTCTCGATGGTCTCCTCGGCCTCCGCCAGGTGGACGTCGTACACCTCCGCGAGGGCGGTGTAGAGGGACGTGTACTTCACCAGGCTGCGGCGCAGCGCCGGGAAGCGCTTCGCGCTCAGGTGGGTGGTCTCGATGGCCATCGGCTCGCCGTTGGCCATGCGCAGCCGCTCGATGCGCAGCACCCGTCCGCCGGGTGTGATGTCGAGCAGTCCGGCGAGCCGGTCGTCGGCGGTGATGTAGCCGATGTCCAGCAGCTGCGAGGTGGGCTCCAGCCCCTGGGCGCGCATGTCCTCGGTGTAGGAGGTGAGCTGCAGCGCCTGCGAGACCTTGGGCTTGGCGACGAAGGTGCCCTTGCCCTGGATGCGCTCCAGGCGCCCCTCGACCACCAGCTCCTGGAGGGCCTGGCGCACGGTGGTGCGCGAGGTGTCGAACTCCGCCGCCAGGGTGCGCTCGGGCGGGACCGGGGTGCCGGGGGGAGCCGTCTCGGTCATGTCGAGCAGGTGCTTCTTCAGCCGGTAGTACTTGGGCACGCGCGCCGTACGGACCGCGGTCCCGCCCTCGTTCTCCGTACCGCTGACGTCGGTGCTCATGCTCTGCCTTCCCGGCTCCGCGTGCCGAAGCGACCGACACCCCATCGGCCACGGCTCACATCGTGGCACGGTCCGGGACGTGGCGTGCCCCGTACCCTCCGTGATCCCCCCTGTATACCCCTGGGGCCGGGGCTGGTCTAGTCCATGACCGGCCCGGGCCCCGGGGGCCGGTGATCAGAGCCCCTGCCACTCCGGCTTGCTGGCGTAGGTGTGCCGGAAGTAGTCGGCGTGCTTCAGCTTGGAGGCGGCCGCCTCGTCGACGACCACCGTGGCGTGCGGGTGCAGCTGCAGCGCGGACGCCGGGCACACCGCCGCCAACGGTCCCTCGACGGTCGCGGCCACGGCCTCCGCCTTGCCCTCCCCGGTGGCGAGCAGCACCAGGTGGCGGGCCTCCAGGATGGTCCCGATGCCCTGGGTGATGACGTGGTGCGGGACCTGGTCGACGTCGCCGCCGAAGAAGCGCGCGTTGTCCGCCCGGGTCTGCTCGGTCAGCGTCTTGATCCGGGTGCGCGAGGAGAGCGAGGAGCACGGCTCGTTGAACCCGATGTGCCCGTCCGTCCCGATCCCCAGCAGCTGGAGGTCCACACCGCCGGCCTCGGCCAGCCGCCGGTCGTACGCCTCGGACGCACCCTGCACGTCCTCGGCCGTGCCGTCGGGGCCCATGAAGGCGTCCATGCCGATCCCGAGCGGCTCCAGCACCTCGCGCCGGAGCACCGAGCGGTAGGACTCGGGGTGGTCGGCGGGCAGCCCCACGTACTCGTCGAGCTGGGCGACGCGTGCTCGTGAGACGTCCACGGCACCGTTGCGCACCTTGGCCGCCAGCGCCCGGTAGACGGGCAGTGGCGTGGAGCCGGTGGCCACGCCGAGCAGGGCGTCGGGCTTGCGCCGCAGGAGTTGCGCCATGGCCTCGGCGATGAGTTCGCCGCCGGCCTCGGCGTCCGCAACGATGACAACTTCCACGCTGGACCTGCCGATCTGAGAGGGAGGGCTCGACTGGAACCGGCCCCGGAAGGGACCATGTGGTTTAGACCAATCTAACAGAGTGGGTACTGTTTTCCCAGGTGGGCGGCGTGGTGCGGCCCCCCGTCCGCCCCTTCAGCATCCCAGGCCCGGCGGGCCCGGTCCGCTCCGGGGGTGCGGTGGCACCGTCCCGCCGGGTCACGGGCGCGGGCCCCGGGCCGGGGAGCCGGGGCGCCTCCCGGCACGGCCCTGTCCGTCCGGCTCCACGCGGGTTAGGCTGCGTGGTGGGCGCCCGTGCCGTCCGGCCGCACGGCACGACGGCCGGCGGTCGCCGCCGACCCGCAGCGTTCCGCCCATGGACACCGGTAGTGGTCTAGTCCACAATGCACAGCAGGACACAAGCCTGCCTTCCCCGCACAGGAAGGCGGATCGAGGACCCGGAGCTCTCTGCCCTGACTGCCCCGGTTCCTCACCGCTCGGCCGACCGGGACCGCACACCCCACGGCCGACGTTGCTCCGGGCTGCGGTGCCGGGAGGGTTGAGGGTCCCTCCCAGGCGCCGCGGCCCGCGGGTGTTCCCAGGGGTGGCGCGGCCCCGGGTACGCTCGCTGACGTGCCCTCCATGAACGAACTCGTCCGCCAGCACACCGCGCTCGACGACACCGACCTCGAGTGGCTCCACCTGCTGGTCTCGGAGTGGCAGCTGCTCTCCGACCTCTCCTTCGCCGACCTGGTCCTGTGGGTGCCCACCCGTGACGGCACCCGCTACGTCTCCGTCGCCCAGATGCGGCCGAACACCGGCCCCACCTCGTACCAGGACGACATGGTCGGCCACCTCGTCCCGCGTGGACGCCGGCCCATGCTGGACGTGGCCCTGGACGAGGGCCGGATCGTGCGCGAGGGGGACCCGGAGTGGCGCGAGGAGGTCCCGGTCCGCGTCGAGTCCATCCCCGTCCGGCGCGAGGGCCGCGTCCTCGGCGTGATCGCGCGCAACACCAACCTCCTCACCGTGCGCACTCCGAGCCGGCTGGAGCTCACCTACCTCCAGAGCGCCTCCGACCTCGCGCAGATGATCGCGGCCGGCGCCTTCCCGTTCGCGAACCAGCAGCTCGACATGGACGCCTCGCCCCGCGTCGGCGACGGGCTGATCCGGCTCGACGCCGACGGCATCGTCCAGTACGCCTCCCCGAACGCCCTGTCCGCCTACCACCGGCTGGGCCTGGCCGCCGACCTGGTCGGCCACCACCTCGGCCGGACCACCGCCGAGCTGGCCCCTTCCCGCGGACCGGTGGACGAGGCACTGGCCAAGCTCGCCAGCGGCTGGGCGCCGCGCGAGTTCGAGATCGAGGCCAACGGGGTCATCCAGTTCCGGGCGATCCCGCTCAAGCCCAAGGGGACGCGGATCGGGTCCCTGGTCCTCCTCCGCGACGTGACGGAACTCCGCCGCCGTGAACGCGAGCTGATCACCAAGGACGCGACCATCCGGGAGATCCACCACCGGGTGAAGAACAACCTCCAGACGGTGGCGGCGCTGCTGCGGCTCCAGGCCCGGCGGATCGAGTCCGAGCGCGGCCGTGAGGCGCTGGAGGAGGCGGTGCGCCGGGTCGGATCCATCGCGATCGTGCACGAGACGCTCTCCCAGAACCTGGACGAGCGCGTGGAGTTCGACGAGATCGCCGACCGGGTCCTGGCGATGGTCGCGGAGATCTCCCCGGGCAAGGTCACCGGCCGGCGCACGGGACGCTTCGGCATACTCGACGCGGAAGTCGCCACCCCGCTGTCGATGGTGCTGACCGAGGTCCTGCAGAACGCCCTGGAGCACGGCTTCCGCGAGGGCGAGACCGGCACCGTCGAGGTGTCCGCGGTCCGCGGCGGCACCACCAGGGAGGCCCGTCTGCTGGTCACCGTGCAGGACGACGGCGTGGGCCTGCCCGAGGACTTCGACCCGCACACCACCGGCAACCTCGGCCTGCAGATCGTACGGACCCTGGTGGAGGGCGAGTTGGGCGGAGCCTTCGACATGGTCCCGGCCCCGGAGCGGGGGACCCGGGTGATCCTCGACATCCCGGTGCAGGCGGACAAGTAGCCGGTCTCCCGCGGGCCCGGAAAGCTTGACGACCCGTCAGGACGTGCGGCCCGCCGCGGCACGCGGAGGGGACGCGGACAGCGAAGAGCCCCGGACCGGTGGAACGGCCGGGGCTCACGCTCATGCGATGGGGTCACCCCCTGCTCGAGCGAGGTCGAGAGCTCGGGGGGGAACTGCGCGCTGCGGCTCGGGGCGGGGGATGCGTGCGCGCTGCACGCGCCGCCAAGCTCAGGCTGTCAGCAGGGGCAGGGGTGTCAGGCGGAGGCCTGACGGGCCCGGTTGCGGGCGGCGCGGCGCTTCATCGCGCGACGCTCGTCCTCGCTGAGACCACCCCAGACGCCGGAGTCCTGGCCGGACTCGAGCGCCCACTGCAGGCACTGCTCGATCACCGGGCAGCGACGGCAGACGGCCTTGGCTTCCTCGATCTGCAGCAGCGCGGGACCGGTGTTGCCGATGGGGAAGAAGAGCTCGGGGTCTTCCTCGCGGCAAACGGCGTTGTGACGCCAGTCCATGGCTGCTACCTCTCCTTGGTATTACTGCGGGGTTGCTTGTGAATGTGAACGCTTTCACGAATCCCTCAACAAGTGAAGGGCCGACCGCCAGGTTCCCTGGCGTGGTCCTTGGGTTTGAAGAGGGGTTCCGGTGACCTGTGGAGGCCGGTGTGTGGGCCGTCCCGATCGCCACGTAGAGACTCGCAAACCTCGGCGGCGGATACAACCCCTTCCGGAAAGTTTTTTTTGATTCTTCGGTGTCGACTAGGTCACAGCCGTACTTCCATGGGGTGGATCCTGGCCTAAACGTTCGAGTGAAAGGACTTTAGCCCTTTCTGCTCACACAATCACACGCAGTGCACGGCGTACGCCTGTGAACGTCACGCTGGTACGCAGTCCCAGATGGTCACCGTCCATCTGAAGGGGCAGTGGCACCTTCGAATGCAAGGTGAACCGCGTCAGATCGTGTCGGCAGACGGCGTGCCTGCCGTGCGGGCCGCGCTCCGGGGACGAAGCGAGCAACTGGGTGCCATACCGGGCAACCGCGGCGGTGGACAGCCGGCTCAGGCCGAAGACGTCCAGGCCCGTGTCGAACGAGGCCGCGGGGGACGCGTAGATCGGACGATTGCCGAGGAACGTCCACGGCGAGGTGTTCGAGACTATGGAGAGCACCAGGCCGGTGACCGGGTCCTCGCCCGGCTGCTCCAGGGTGATCACCCCCTGCCGGCGGTGCGGCTCGCCGAACAGCTGGCGCACGACCTGGCGCACGTACAGCGCGTGGGTGGACTTCCTGCCGCGCTCGCGGTGCTGCTCCACCCGGCCGACCACACCGGCGTCGAAGCCCAGGCCCGCGTTGAAGGTGAACCAGCGGGACGGCACCGCCTCGTCCTCCGACCCCGGGGTCCCCGAGGTCAGGCCGAGGCCCACGGTGCGTTCGCGGCCCTCGCGCAGCGCGTCCAGCAGGACGCCGGTGGCCTCCACGGGCTGGTTGGGCAGCCCCAGGGCGCGGGCGAAGACGTTGGTGGAGCCGCCGGGGACCACGGCGAGACCGGGCAGGTGATCCGGGTCGGGCCCGGCGTGCAGCAGTCCGTTGACGACCTCGTTGACCGTGCCGTCGCCGCCGAGGGCCACGACCAGGTCGATGTCCTCGCTCTCCGCCGCCTGCCGGCCCAGGTCGCGCCCGTGGCCGCGGTACTCGGTGGTGACCGCCTCCAGCTTCACCTCGCTGGCGAGCGCGTGGATCAACACGTCGCGCGTACGCGCACTCGTGGTGGTTGCCGCCGGATTGACCACGAGAAGTGCACGCATGACGTGCAGGGTACCTACTGGGTGGTACCGGGCACAGGCCGAGGGGCGGATCGAGCCGGGAGGGGACGCGAACCTCGGCACGGGGGCGCGTACGGCGAGGGCTACCCTTCAGGGGTGAGCAGTGAGCAGACCCCCACCGGTCCGGACACCGCCGGCCCCCGTCCGCGCCGTCTGACGTACGCCGCGGCGCTGGCCGCCCTGGAGGGGCTCGCGCTGGTCGTCGGCGGCGTCTGGATGCTGGTCCTCGGCATCACCGGCGAGCCGGACGACCGCCGGCAGGCCGTCACCGGCGGGGTGACGCTGATCGTGCTCGCGCTGCTGCCGCTCATCGCGGCCCGGGGACTGCTCGGCCGGCGCGGCTGGAGCCGCGGTCCCGCCGTCATCACGCAGATCATGGCGCTGCCGGTGGCCTACACCCTGCTGAGGGCCGACAGCGTGGCCATCCCGGCCGGGATCGTGCTCGCCGCGGTGGCCGTCACCGCACTCGTCCTGCTGCTCAACCCCGAGACGACCCGGGCCCTCGGCATCCGGGGGCCCGGGAACGCCGGGGACGGCGGGAAGTAGCCCCGGCGGCCGCGCCGGCTCACTCCTCCACGAGCAGCTTCTCCCGCAGCTGGGCCAGGGTGCGGGCCAGCAGCCGGGAGACGTGCATCTGCGAGATGCCGACCTCCTGCGCGATCTGCGACTGGGTCATGTTGCCGAAGAAGCGCAGCAGCAGGATCCGCTTCTCGCGGGGCGGCAGGTCCTCCAGCAGCGGCTTGAGCGACTCCCGGTACTCCACGCCCTCCAGCGCCTCGTCCTCGGCGCCGAGGGTGTCGGCGACCGCCGGGGACTCGTCGTCGGTGTCGGGGACGTCCAGGGACAGCGTGGAGTACGCGTTGGCGGACTCCAGGCCCTCCAGGACCTCCTCCTCCGAGATCGCCAGCTTCTCGGCCAGTTCGTGGACCGTGGGGGAACGGCCGTGCAACTGCGAGAGCTCGGCCGTGGCCGTGGTCAGCGACAGGCGCAGCTCCTGCAGCCGGCGCGGCACGCGCACCGCCCAGCCCTTGTCGCGGAAGTGCCGCTTGATCTCGCCGACGACCGTAGGGGTCGCGTACGTCGAGAACTCCACGCCGCGGTCCGGGTCGAAGCGGTCGACCGACTTGATCAGCCCGATGGTGGCGACCTGGGTGAGGTCGTCCAGCGGCTCGCCGCGGTTGCGGAAGCGGCGCGCGAGATGCTCGACGAGCGGCAGGTGCATGCGGACCAGCCGGTTGCGCAGCTCCGCGTACTCGGGGCTGCCGTCCTGCAGCGAGCGCAGTTCGAGGAAGAGGGCGCGCGCCCCGCTGCGGTCCTGCGCGTCGTGCCGCGCGCCGTGCGCGTTGCGGGGGCCCGGTGTGCTCCCGGCGCCCCGGGCGCCGGCCGCCCGCGGCGCCTCGTCCTCGGCATGTCGCTCGTGCTCGCTCATCGTCCCGCCCGTCGCCCTTCTCCGAGCGCTCGCCCCGTCCTCCGCCGCCGGCTTCGGCCGGGCGGAGGCGCCCCCGTGGCCGGGAGCGATCCCGGCCGGCCCGCCCCCGGGCGTGCTCCGCACGGCGCCGCCGGGCTGCCCGCCGCCCACCGGGCCGGTCCCCGCCGGATCGTCCTCCGGATGCGGGCGGGCCTGCTCGGGGATGCCGTCGATGCCGTCCGGCACGCGCTCGGCCGGCAGCTCCCTCGTACCGCGTTCTTCGTCCCGCACCGGCCCGTCCTCGTTCCTCACGCCGGCCCGGGTCCCGCGCCGCGCTGTTTGTAGAGGCTGATCGAAACGGTCTTGTCCTCGTCCACGGCCGAGGAGACCTTGCCCGCGAGCGCGGACAGGACGGTCCAGGCGAAGGTGTCCCGCGAGGGGGCGTGGCCGTCCGTGGTCGGCGCCGAGACGGTGACTTCGAGCGAGTCGTCGACGAGCCGGAAGACGCAACTGAGCACCGACCCCGGCACGGCCTGCTGGAGCAGGATCGCGCAGGCCTCGTCGACCGCGATGCGCAGGTCCTCGATCTCGTCGAGGGTGAAGTCCAAACGGGCCGCGAGCCCGGCCGTGGCCGTGCGCAGCACCGACAGGTAGGCCCCCGCGGCCGGCAGCCGGACTTCCACGAAGTCCTGGGTCGCGGGCTCGCCTGCGATCTGGGACACCCTCACCTCCAAGGTGGTACAAGCGTTTCAGGGCCGGGGGCGCCCCCCGGGCAACGCGCTACGTGGTTCAGCGGTGACGCTATCGCGCTCCGGGCGGTCCTGTCCCGGGGCCCCGGCCACTGCTGTCACTCATAGTAAAACTATGAATACGCTCCGTGGCTAGGGGTCTGCGGGCCCAAATGGGAAGAGCGCGCGCCGCATTGACGTACCCAGACGTCAGGCGGTCGAACCGTCCGGCACCGGAGTCCCGTCGGGTCACACGAGTACGTGGTCGACGAAGCACCAGCGCCAGTCCTCGCCCGGCTCGTGGCTCCGCATCACGGGGTGGCCGGACTCCTTGTGGTGCCCCGTCGCATGCCGCCCCGGCGACGAGTCGCAGCAACCGACATGGCCGCAGCTCAGGCACAGGCGGAGCTGCACCGGGTCCGTGCCGTCGCGCAGGCACTCCGGACACGTCTCGCTGAGGGGGACGGGTTCCGGATGCGGCAGCGCGCCGGCATGCGTGCACTGTTTCATGATGGCCAGATTACGACGGGCGCGCGGAAGACCGCGCGGAAAACCGAGGGCGGGCCGGACATGGACGTGATTCCCCTCCTGCTGCTGGTCGCGGGCAGCACCGCGATCGCCGCCGCCGGCCGGCGCACCCGGGTGCCGCCCCCGCTGCTGCTGGTCGCGGCCGGCCTGGCGGTCAGCTACCTCCCCGGGGTGCCCGCCTACACGCTCGACCCGCACGTCGTCCTGCCGCTCGTCCTGCCCCCGCTGCTGTACACGGCGGCCATCGACAGCTCCTACCTCGACCTGCGGGCACAGCTGCGGCCGGTGGCGCTGCTGTCGGTGGGGTACGTGCTGTTCGCGACCTTCGTCGTCGGCTGGGCCCTGTACCTGCTGGTGCCGGACCTGCCACTGACCGCGGCCCTGGTGTTCGGCGCCGTGGTGGCGCCGCCGGACGCGGTCGCGGCGACGGCGGTGGCGCGCCGGGTCGGACTGCCGTCCCGGGTCACCACCATCCTCCAGGGCGAGTCCCTGCTGAACGACGCCACCGCGATCACCGCGTTCCGGGTGGCCGCCGCGGCGGCGGTCGGCGAGGGCGCGTCCTGGGCCGGGGGCGTCGGGGCGTTCCTGCTGGCCGCGGTCGGCGGAGTGGTGACCGGCCTGGTGCTGATGGCGCCCCTGCACTGGCTGCGCACGCACGTGAAGGAGGCGCTGCTGCAGAACACGCTCTCCCTGCTGATCCCGTTCGCCGCCTACGCGGCCGCGGAGCAGGTGCACGCCTCCGGCGTCATCGCCGTCGTGGTCGTCGCCCTCTACCTGGGGCACCGCGCGTGGGAGGTCGACTTCGCCACCCGCCTCCAGGAGGAGGCGGTGTGGAAGATGGTCGCGTTCGTGCTGGAGTCCGCGGTGTTCGCGCTCATCGGGCTGCAACTGCCGATCGTCCTCAGGGGCCTCGGGGCGGAGCACCAGGGCGTCGACGCCGTCTGGTACGCGCTCGCCGTCTTCGCGGTGGTCGTCGTCGCCCGGTTCGTGTGGGTCTACCCGGCGATCTGGCTGCCGCCGGCGCTGTCGGCGCGGATCCGGGGACGCGAGGGGAGGCCCGGCTGGAGGAAGCCGTTCGTCATCGCGTGGGCCGGGATGAGGGGGGTGGTCTCGCTGGCCATCGCCTTCTCGATCCCGGTCGGCGCCGGCGGCGAGGACTTCCCGCACCGCAACCTGCTGCTCTTCCTGACCTTCACCACCGTCATCGGCACCCTGGTGGTGCAGGGACTGACGTTGCCCCCGCTGATCCGCGCGCTGAGGTTCCCCGGGCGCGACGCGCAGGCCGAGACCCTGGCGGAGGCCAACGCCCAGGCACAGGCCTCCCGGGTCGCCGAGCAGCGGCTGGAAGAGCTCCTGGCCGACGAGCGCAACGCCCTGCCCGCACCGCTCGCCGAGCGGCTGCGCACCGTCCTGGAGCGCCGCCGCAACGCCGTCTGGGAACGGCTCGGCCAGGCCAACCCGGTCACCGGGGAGACGGTGGACGACACCTACCGGCGGCTGGCACGGGAGATGATCGGCGCGGAGCGCGAGGTGTTCGTCAGGCTGCGCGACGGCCGGTACATCGACGACGAGATGCTGCGGACGCTGCTGCGCCGGCTGGACCTGGAGGAAGCGGCGGCGTACCGGGAGACGGCTTAGGGCCGGTCAGGGGAGGGACGGCCGTGGCCCGGGGCCGGTCAGGGGAAGGGGCGGCCGGTGATCACGGCGGCGACGGTGCTCCCGCGCGGGAAGGCGCCCTCCTCCACCAGGGCGACCAGGGCGTAGAGCAACTTGGCGACATAGAGACGTTCGACGGGCATGCCGTGCCGGTGCTCGAAGTCCTCGGCGAACGTGTCGAGCTCCTCGGGGACACGGGCGTAACCGCCGAAGTGGAAGCGCTCGTCGAGGCTCCAGTCGCCGCGGGGGCCGCCGAACGCCTCGCTCTGCAGGGCCCGTATCCCGTCGGCCAGGAAACCGCCCTTCAGCACCGGGACGCCCAGTGCGCGCCCGCCGGTGCCGAGCCCGGCGGCCAGACCGGCGAGGGTGCCGCCGGTGCCGCAGGCCACCGCGACCACGTCGGCCCGGCCGGCCAGCTCCGCGCCGAGCGCGCGGCAGCCCCGCACCGCGAGGGGGTTGCTGCCGCCCTCGGGCACCACGTACGCGGTCCCGGCGTCCGCCGCGCGCAGGACGGCCGCGAGGGTCCCCGGCTCGCTCTTGCGGCGGTACGTCGACCGGTCGACGAAGTGCAGCCGCATGCCGTCGGACACGCACCGGGCCAGCGAGGGGTTGAGCGGCCGGCCGGCGAGTTCCTGGCCGCGCACCACGCCGACGGTGCGCAGGCCGAGCAGCCGCCCGGCGGCGGCCGTGGCCCGCAGGTGGTTGGAGTAGGCGCCGCCGAAGGTGAGCACCGTCCGCCCGTCCGCCGCCGCGAGGTTCGGGGCCAGCTTGCGCCACTTGTTCCCGACCAGTTCGGGATGGATCAGGTCGTCCCGCTTCAGCAGCAGCCGGACCCCGCGCCGCGCGAACCGTCCGTCCGTCACCTCCTGCAGCGGCGAGGGCAGCCGCGGGCGCAGGCCGGTGAGGGCGGTGGGGCCGGGGTCGTCGGAGCTGGTCACGGGGCCATTGTCACCCGGCGGGGGTGCGGTTTCGGGCGGTGCCCCGGCCGGCCGCCGGCCGGCCGGTCCCGCGGTCGCGGCGGTGCGCGGCCGCGGAAGGGGCCGGCCTGGGACGGCTCCCCCCGCGGGCACCGCGGGACGCCGCCGGATCACTTCAGCCGGTCGCGGATCCGCCCCCGCATCGAGTTCATCGTGAACCCGCGCGGATCCACCTTTCCCGGCTGCCACTCCAAGTGGCCGATCACCGACCGCTCGTTCCAGCCGTGGTGGCGGCACACCGCGGCCGCGGCCCTCTCGACGGCCTCCAGCTGCACGGCCGGCCAGGGGTCCTTGCCGTCGCCCAGGTTCTCGCACTCGAAGCCGTAGAAGTGCCGGTTGCCGTCGGTGTTCTGTTCGTTGTCCGCCGGCAGGGCCCTCTCGGCGATCACCGCGCGCAGCACGTCGTCGTCGCCCAGTCCCGCGTGGTTGGCCCGGCCGTAACCGACGAGGTGCACCCGGCCGTCCTTGGTGATGACGCCGTGGCACAGCGGGCCCGGCAGCTCCGCGTAGCCCGTGCGGCACAGTTCCACGGTCCGGGCGCTGCCCCTGGTCACCGTGTGGTGGATCATCACGCCGTGGACCGGGCCCCAGGGGCCCTTGTGGTTGCGGTTGTGGGTCCGCCAGGCGCCGACCTCGACGACCGTGAGTCCCTCCGCCTTCAGAGCGCGCAGGAACGCGCTTGCGGACATGGGTGGGGCCATGACCGCCCTCCTTCGTGCCGTGAGCGGCGGCCGCCTGCCGCAACCGCCTGCTACCGGGCCTCATACCTAAAAGGAGCGCGTTCAACTACTCGTGCGGCTCCTGTGCGAGTCGATCCGGACAATTTCCTTCCGTTCATCCGGTGGGACGCCGCCCGGCGGCGTCCCATTGTGCCCAGCCCCCCCAAGATCCATTCCCGCTCGTTCGGGTAATGGTGCGAGCGCGTTGCGTGAGGAACGCTTGATCACGCAATCCGGAGTCCGGGTCCGACGGACGCCGGGTCACCACAGGGGAGGGCAATTCTCTATGTCGGTAGGCGAAGAGGTCGGCGCGGAGCAGACCAGGCAGCAGCAGAGCCTGGGCACGGCGGCCGCGCGGAACCTGGCCACCACGACCAAGTCCGTGCCGCAGATGCAGGAGATCAGCTCGCGCTGGCTGCTGCGCATGCTGCCCTGGGTCGACGTGCAGGGCGGCACCTACCGCGTCAACCGGCGGCTGACGTACGCCGTGGGCGACGGCCGGATGACGTTCGTGAAGACCGGCGACCGCGTCGAGATCATCCCCGCGGAACTGGGCGAGCTGCCGGCCCTGCGGTCGTACGAGGACGAGGAGGTGCTGTCCGAGCTGGCCGCCCGCTGCCGGCAGCGGGAGATCGGGGCGGGCCAGGTGATCGCCTCGTTCGGCAGTCCGGTCGACGAGGTGTACCTGCTGGCACACGGCAGGGTGGAGAAGATCGGCACCGGTCCCTACGGCGAGGACGAGTCCCTCGGCGTCCTCGCCGACGGCGCCTACTTCGGCGAGCAGGCGCTGCTGGACGAGGACGCCATCTGGGAGTACACGGCGCGCACGCTCACCGCCTGCACCGTGCTCGCCCTGCCCCGCGAGGCCGTCGTCCAGCTCGCCGAGCGGTCCGAGACCCTGCGCGAGCACCTGCGGGGGATCCGCACGATCCCCGGCCAGCGCACGAACAGGTACGGGGAGAAGGAGATCGACCTCGCGGCCGGTCACACCGGCGAGCCCGACATCCCGCACACCTTCGTCGACTACGAGGCCAGGCCGCGCGAGTACGAACTCAGCGTCGCGCAGACCGTCCTGCGCATCCACACGCGCGTGGCCGACCTCTACAACCAGCCCATGAACCAGACGGAACAGCAGATCCGGCTGACCGTCGAGGCGCTGAAGGAGCGCCAGGAGCACGAACTCGTCAACAACCGCGACTTCGGCCTGCTCCACAACTGCGAGTACGACCAGCGGATCCAGCCGCACGACGGCGTGCCGGGCCCCGACGACATGGACGAACTGCTCAGCAGGCGGCGCGGGACCCGGCTGCTCCTCGCCCACCCGCGCGCGATCGCGGCCTTCGGCCGGGAACTCAACAGGCGGGGACTGGTCCCGGAGACCGTCGACATGGGCGGCAACCGCATCCCCACCTGGCGGGGCGTGCCGATCTTCCCGTGCAACAAGATCCCGGTGACCGAGGCCCGGACGACCTCCATCATCGCCCTGCGCACCGGCGAGGAGGACCAGGGCGTCATCGGGCTGCGGGCCGCGGGCATCCCCGACGAGATCGAGCCGAGCCTGTCCGTGCGGTTCATGGGCATCAACGAACAAGCCATCATCAAGTACCTGGTCACGGCCTACTACTCGGCCGCGGTCCTGGTGCCGGACGCGCTCGGTGTCCTGGAGAACGTCGAGATCGGCCGCTGGCGGTGACCGTCCGCGAGATCCCGGCGCACCCGCCGTGTCCCCGTCCGCCCCGGCGGGTACACCCTGGGGGTACGCGTCCGGACGGCGGCGCAGGCGCCGTCCCTCCGCTCCACGAACCGGTCCCGGGGGTGAGCCGATGACGGAGTCCATGACGGAGCCGGAACCGAGGACCGCGACGGGGCTCTCGGCACCACGCGTGCCACCGCAGGCGACGGATCCGCAGCAGCACGCCGGCGAGGGACACGAGGCGACGCTCCTGCTGGAGCGGGCGCGGGCCGAGGCCGGTCCCGTGCTGCGGGCCGCCCTCGGCTCGCTGCCCGGCCCGATGCGCCGGATCGCGCTCTACCACTTCGGCTGGGAGCACGCGGACGGCACCCCGGCCGAGGAGGGTTCGGGCAAGGCGATCCGCCCCGCGCTGGTGCTCGCCGCGGCCTCCGCCCTGGGCGGGCCCGAAGCCCGGGCGGCGGCCGTGCGGGCGGCGGCCGCGGTGGAACTGGTCCACAACTTCACGCTGCTGCACGACGACGTGATGGACCGGGACACCACCCGCCGCCACCGGCCCACGGCGTGGACGGTGTTCGGCGACGCCGACGCGATCCTCGCCGGGGACGCCCTCCAGGCGCTCGCCCTGCGGCTGCTCGCCGAGGACACGCATCCGGCGGCCCCGGCCGCGGCGGCCCGGCTCGCGGACTGCGTCGTCGAACTGTGCGCGGGACAGCACGCGGACACGGCCATGGAGCGGCGCGGACCCGGCGAGGTCACCCTCGCCGAGACGCTCACCATGGCCGAGGCCAAGACCGGGGCGCTGCTCGGGTGCGCCTGCGCGATCGGTGCGCTGTACGCGGACGCCGGGGACGCGGAGGTGGCGGCCCTGGACGCGTTCGGCCGTGAGGCGGGGCTGGCCTTCCAGCTCATCGACGACGTGATCGGCATATGGGGCGACCCCCGCCGCACCGGCAAGCCGGCAGGGGCGGATCTGGCCGCCCGCAAGAAGTCCCTGCCGGTGGTCGCCGCGCTCACCTCGGGGACCCCGGCCGCCGCCGAACTCGCCGCGCTGTACGCGACCGCGCACCGGGAGGAGGATCTGGAGCGGATCGTCCTGGCCGTGGAGCGGGCGGGCGGCCGCGACTGGGCACAGGCCCAGGCGGCCGACCGGATGGCCCGCGCGGTGCAGGAGGTGGCCCGTGCGGTGCCCGACCCGGAGGCGGCGGGCGGACTGCTGTCCCTGGCCGAGTTCGTGACCCGACGCAGCACCTGACGGATCGCCGGGGACGGCCGGGACGCCGGAGGGCGTGCCCCGGCCGTCCCCGGCGACCGTCGCCCCCGTCCCCGGATCCACCGGGACCGCGCGGCTCCTGACCCCGCGCGGTCACCGCGGCTCCGGCCCGGTGGGTCCCGCACTTCCCCACGGTGTGCGGGACCCGCCCCCTGCGCCCCGCCGGTTCCGCGTGCCCGCGCCTCCTCGGGGAAGCGGCCGCCGGGACGCCCCGCTAGGCTCAACCCCCGTACGATCAAGGGAAGTTGACTCGAAGGGGCGGACATGGGCGTGGCGATCCGGACGGCTGGGGACGGGGACCGGGAGCTGATCGTCCGGCTCCTGGACGAGGCGTTCCAGGACGATCCGGTGAGCGGCTGGGTCTTCCCCGGCGAGGAGTACCGCCGTGCGACGCACCACCGGCTCATGGCCGCGTTCACCGGGATCGTGCTCGCCGAGGGGCGGATCGACGTCACCGAGGACGGATCGGCGTGCGCCCTGTGGATGTCCGTACCCGCGGACGACCATGACGACGGGGAGACGGACGACGACGGCCCGGCACGGGTGCGCCGGGCCGTCGACCCGGGGAACGAGCGCGTGGAGCTGATCGGCCGGCTGACGGAGGGCATCCATCCCTCGGGACGGGCCCACGAGTACCTGTGGATGATCGGCGTCGCGCCCGGCCGCCAGGGCGAGGGACTCGGCACCGCGCTGATCGGCTCGGTCCTCGACCGCTGCGACCGGGAGGGGCTGCCGGCCTACCTCGAGGCGAGCAGCGAACGGAGCCGCCGGCTGTACGAGCGCCTCGGCTTCGCACCGGCCGGTGACCCCCTGCTCCTCCCGGACGGCCCGCGCATGTGGCCGATGTGGCGCGAGCCCCGTACCACCGGCTCACGGGCCGGCCTGGAGGGGTGACTCCCCCTGTCGGAGCGCGTCCGCGCCCCGACAGGGACGTTCGGCCCTGGCCGCCGACGCGCCTTCCGACTTCACTGGCCTCGCGGGGAGCGCCCGCCGACGCCTTCGGAAGGCCGGCGGGACGTCGGGCGACGAGGGCGGCCAGGGGCGGGATGAGGACGACGGCGGATGACGGCGGGACGGCGCACGGGGACATCGCGGTGGTCGGGCACGCCGACCTGACCCCGGACGCGCTCCCCCTGGTGGAGTCCGCGCTGCGGGCGCGGCTGGCGCGGCGCACCGTCCGGACCATGGCCATGGTGCGCTCCGGTGCCGGGGCGCCGCTGGCCTCCGGCCGGGCCGCGCGGGCGGCGGGGTGCCCGCTGGCCGTGGTGATCCCCACGCGGAACGGGGTGCCCGCCATGCCGCCCCCGCGCGACCGGATGGCGACCGGCGAGCTGCTGACCCTCGCCGACCAGGTGCGTCTGCTGTCGTACGACCCGCTGGACCGTGACTCCTGCGTCGGCGCGGACGAACGGCTCGTCGCCTCCAGCGGTCTGCTCCTGGCCGTCTGGGACGGCTCCCCCTCCGACGGCCGTGACGCCACGGCCCACTTGGTGACGTACGCCCGCGCGCACGGCAGGAGGCGCCGAACCGCTGCCGGGCCTACCCTGAGGGCATGGGCAGCGAGCAACCCGTCTGTCCCACGTGCGGACAGCCGGTGGAGACGGTGGTCCGGCGCCACAAGACGATGGGCGCGTGGGTGCCGGTGTGGGTGCCCGGCCCGTGCCGCAATCCCGAGTGCGGGGACCGCTCCGCCCGGGAACCCGGCCGGACGAGGGGCACCGGGAGCGGTGTCACCGGTTGGGGAGCGGGCCGCCGGGGAGCCGCGGAGGAGACCTGACGGACCGGGCCGGTGAGAGTGGGGGGCATGGGGAGCGGGGGGAGACCGCGTCGCAGGGCGTGGCGCTGGGCCGTGGGCCTGTGGGCGGGAGCCGTGACGGTCGGGGGCGGACTCGCCCTGTGGCTGCAGGAAGCCGGTGAGCCGCCACCGCCCGTCGGCTGGGAGGAGGCCGGGCCGGGTCCGGCGCCCGCTCTCCCGGAGGGAGGGGAGTCCCGGTGTCCGGTCCCCGAGCCGCTGCCGGGCGAGAAGGACGGCGCGATCGCCCACGCCTGCCTGGTCAGGATCCCTTAGCGCCTTTTGGGGGGGGAGGGGGGGGGGGGGGGGGGGGGGGGGGGGGTCAACGAAAAGAGAAAGAAGGGGGCGGGGGGGGGGGGGGGGGGGGGGGGGGGAGGCAAGG
>NZ_JBVITR010000015.1:48638-61197 GCF_055574875.1 Streptomyces sp. NPDC034670 | reverse complement strand
TTCACAGCAAAAAAAAACCCCCCCCCCCCCCCACCCCCCCCCCCACCCCCCCCCCCCCCCCCTCCCCCCGCCCCCCCCCCCCCCCCCCCCCCCCCCCCCCCCCCCCCCCAAAAGGCCCCGGACGGGTCCGGCGCGGCGGCGGAGCGGGGAGCGGGACGCCGCGGGGGCCCGCCCGGCCGACTCCGGCCGGGCGGGCCCCCGCGGGATGTCCGCCGACCCGCGGGGACGCGCGGATCGGCGGTCGTGGTGAAGGGGACCGGCAGGTCAGGCCTTCTTGGTCTCCCAGAAGATCTTGTCGATCTGGGCGATGTAGTCCAGGGCCTTCTGGCCGGTCGCCGGGTCGGTCGACGCCTTGGCGGCCGAGAGGGCCTTCAGGGTGTCGTTGACCAGCTGGTGCAGTTCCGGGTACTTCTCGAAGTGCGGGGGCTTGAAGTAGTCGCTCCAGAGCACGGAGACGTGGTGCTTCGCGAGCTCCGCGCGCTGCTCCTTGATGACCGTGGCACGCGCCTGGAAGTGCGGGTCGTCGTTGCCGGCCATCTTCTCCTGGACGGCCTTCACCGACTCCGCCTCGATGCGGGCCTGGGCAGGGTCGTACACGCCGCAGGGCAGGTCGCAGTGCGCGCTGACCTTGACCTTGGGGGCAAACAGGCGGGAAAGCATGGAGCATTCCTTCCTCGTGATCGTCTTCTCAGAGGGGACATTACTCCGTGGCGGAGCGCTTTTCTCGGGTGCCCCCATGGGCTTAGGACAAAAGTCCCGGGTGAGACTGGGACCGGTGGAGGAAAGACCGGGGAGGTGCCGGGTGATGCCGGAGCCGTCGCAGGACGCCGGGCGGGTGAGGGCGCCGCTGCCCTTCGGGGTGGCCGAGGTGACGGGGCCGTCCATGGTGCCCACGCTGCACCACGGCGACCGGCTCCTGGTGCACTACGGGGCCCGGATCAGACGGGGCGACGTGATCGTGCTGCGGCACCCGTTCCAGCAGGACCTGCTCGTGGTGAAGCGGGCCGTGGAGCGGCGCGAGGGCGGCTGGTGGGTACTCGGCGACAACACGTACGCCGGGGGCGACAGCACCGACTACGGGGTCGTCCCCGACGAGCTGGTGCTCGGCCGGGTCCGCTTCCGCTACCGGCCGCGCAGGCCGGACCGGCGCTCCGTGCCGGCCGTGGTGGGCTGGGCGCTGTCGGCGGCCCGGCCGGTGTTCTCCGGCCGCTCGGCCTCCCGGCGCTTGCGGGCGCGGTAGGCCGCCACGTTGGCCCGGGTGGCACAGCGGTCGGAGCAGTAGCGCCGGGAGCGGTTGGTCGAGGTGTCCAGGTAGGCGTTGCGGCAGGGCGGCGCCTCGCACAGGCCGAGGCGGTCCACGCCGTACTCGGTGAGGTGGAACGCCAGGCCCATCGCCGCGATGGCGGCGTATCCGGCGGTCGCGTTGGACGGGTGGTCGGCCAGGTGCATGTGCCACAGCGGCCGGCCGTCGTCGTCGCGGAAGTCGTGGCCGGAGATCTGCGGGCTCACCGGGAACTCCAGCAGCAGCGAGTTCAGCAGGTCCACGGCGAGCGTCTCGTCCCCGCCGTCCGCCGCCTCGAAGACCGCGCGCAGCCGGGCCCGCACGGAGCGGAACCGGGTCACGTCCGCCTCGGTCGCACGGCGCGCGGCGGACTGGTTGCCGCCGAACAGGTCGCGCACGGCCTCGATCGAGGTCAGGACGTCCTTGCCCCGCGCCGGTTCCTCGGTGTTGACGAGACGGACGGCGTAATCCGAGTAATAGGCCAGTTCCACTTGTAGTCCTTACGCAGGGGCTCTAGGGTCGTGCGTGCGGTCGGGTAACAGACGATCGTGCTTTCAGGGTATTACGTGACGTACGCGAGGAGGGGTTCCATGGCGAACGCGGACACCACCACGGCCACCACCGACTGGCACGCCTGGCAGGAGAGCTGGGACCGGCAGCAGGAGTGGTACATGCCCGACCGCGAGGAGCGGTTCCGGATCATGCTCGACATGGTGGAGGCCCTCGTCGGCACCGCCCCGCGGGTGCTGGACCTCGCGTGCGGGACGGGAAGCATCACGGCCCGGCTGCTCGCCCGGTTCCCGGACGCCACCAGCACCGGCGTCGACCTGGACCCGGCGCTGCTCGCCATCGCCGAGGGCACCTTCGCCGGCGACGGGCGGGTCACCCTCGTCACCGCCGACCTCGCGGACCCCGACTGGGCGGCGGCGCTGCCGCACGACTCCTACGACGCCGTGCTGACCGCGACGGCCCTCCACTGGCTGCACCGGGAACCCCTCGCGGACCTCTACGGGCACGTCGCGGGCCTGGTCCGCGACGGCGGTGTCTTCATGAACGCGGACCACATGATCGACGAGACCACGCCCCGGATCAACGCGGCCGAGCGCGCCCTGCGCCACGCCCGCCAGGACCGGGCCAAGCGGGACGGCGCCCTCGACTGGGCCGAGTGGTGGCGGCTCGCCGCCCAGGACCCCGTCCTCGCCGGGCCCACCGCCCGCCGCTTCGAGATCTACGGCGACCACGCCGACGGCGACATGCCGTCCGCGGCCTGGCACGCGCGCGTCCTGCGCGAGAAGGGGTTCGCCGAGGTCCGCCCGGTGTGGTGCTCGCCGTCGGACACCCTGCTGCTGGCGCTGAGGTAGGCCGTGCGTGCCCGCGGGCGGTGTCAGACCACCTCAGAGCACCTTCGACAGGAACGACTTGGTCCGCTCGTGCTGCGGGTCGGTCAGCACCTGGCGCGGGTCGCCCGACTCGACCACCACGCCGCCGTCCATGAAGACCAGGCTGTCGCCCACCTCGCGGGCGAAGCCCATCTCGTGGGTGACGACGACCATCGTCATGCCCGACTCGGCCAGGTCGCGCATGACGTCGAGGACGTCACCGACCAGCTCCGGGTCGAGGGCCGAGGTGGGCTCGTCGAACAGCATCAGCTTGGGGTCCATGGCGAGCGCCCGCGCGATCGCCACGCGCTGCTGCTGGCCGCCGGAGAGTTGCGAGGGGTAGTTCCCGGCCTTGTCGCCGAGGCCCACGCGCTCCAGGAGCTGCATCGCGCGCTCCTTGGCCTGCGCCTTGCTCACGCCCTTGACCTGCACGGGCGCTTCCATGACGTTCTCGACGGCCGTCATGTGCGGGAACAGGTTGAAGCGCTGGAAGACCATGCCGATGTCCCGGCGCTTCAGGGCGACCTCGCTGTCCTTGAGCTCGTACAGCTTGTCGCCCTTCTGGCGGTAGCCGACCAGCTCGCCGTCCACGTACAGACGGCCGGCGTTGATCTTCTCCAGGTGGTTGATGCACCTCAGGAAGGTCGACTTGCCGGAGCCGGAGGGGCCGATGAGGCAGAACACCTCGCCGGTCCTCACCTCCAGGTCGATGCCCTTGAGGACCTCGACGAGGCCGAAGGACTTGTGGACGCCCTCCGCCCTGACCATGGGAGCGGCGGAGTCCTTCACGGACGCGTCCGGCGTGAGGGTCTTCTCGCTCATGCCATGCCTCCCTTCGGACGGCCCAGTGACAGCATGTTCGTCTTCACCTTCTGCCACGGCGTCGGCGGCAGCTGGCGCGTGGAGCCCTTCGCGTAGTAGCGCTCCAGGTAGTACTGGCCGACGCTGAAGACCGAGGTCAGCAGCAGGTACCAGGCGGCCGCCAGGAACAGCATCTCGGCCGGGGCGCCGGAGGTCTGGCCGATGTCCTGGGCGACCCGGAACAGCTCGGAGTACTGCACGATCGAGACCAGCGAGGTCGTCTTCAGCATGTTGATGACCTCGTTGCCCGTCGGCGGCACGATCACGCGCATCGCCTGCGGGATGACGATCCGGCGCAGCGTCTTCGCGTGGCTCATGCCCAGCGCGTGCGACGCCTCGGTCTGCCCCTCGTCGACCGAGAGCAGGCCGGCCCGGCAGATCTCCGCCATGTACGCGGCCTCGTTGAGGCCGAGGCCCAGCAGCGCCGTCAGGAACGGGGTCATGAAGTCCGACCACTCGTCCTTGTAGAACGGCCCGAGGTTGATGTACTCGAAGACCAGGCCCAGGTTGAACCAGACCACCAGCTGCACCAGGACCGGGGTGCCGCGGAAGAACCAGATGTAGAACCACGCGATCGCCGAGGTCACCGGGTTCCTCGACAGGCGCATCACGGCGAGCATGATGCCGCCGACGACGCCGATCGCCATGGCCAGCACGGTCATCAGCAGCGTCTTGCCGACACCCTCGAGGATGCGGCTGTCGAGGAAGTAGTCCGGGATCGCATCCCAGTTGATCCTGCCCTGGGAGAACGCGTAGACGACCCCGCCCAGCAGGGCGAGGGCGACGACGGCGGAGACGTACCGCCCGTAGTGCCGGACCGGGATGGCCTTGATGGCCTCCGGCCCGGCCGGGGGCGTGTCGGCCGGCCCCGTCGTCTTGTCGATGTCAACAGTCACGGATGTTGCCTTTCAGTGCCGCCGGCACGCGGTCACTTGCCGCCGTTGATGATGGCTTCCTCGACGGCGCCCTCCGTGACGCCCCACTTCTCCAGGATCTTCTGGTACTCGCCGTTCTCGATGATGGCGTCCAGCGCGGCCTGGAGGGCGTCCCGCAGCTGGGTGTTGTTCTTGGCGACCGCGATGCCGTACGGAGCGGCCTCGACCTGCTCGCCGACCAGCTGGAAGTCGTTGCCGCCGCCGGAGGTCTTCACGGCGTACGCGGCGACCGGGAAGTCGGAGGAGCCGGCGTCGGCGCCGCCCGCGCGCAGCCGGGTCTGGGCCTGCTGGTCGTTGTCGAAGGCCTCGATGGCGATCTTCTTGCCCGCCGGGCACTTCTCGTTCTCGGCCTTGGCGAGGTCCTCGGAGACCGTGCCGCGCTGCAGCACGAGCTTCTTCCCGCACAGGTCGGACCAGGTCTTGATGCCCCGGTCGTCGCCCTTCTTGGTGTAGATCGAGACACCGGCGGTGAAGTAGTCGACGAAGTCGACGCCCTCGCCGACCTTCTTGCCGGTCTCGGAGTCGATGCCGTTCTGACGGTCCGGGTTGTCGGTCATCGCGGACATGGCGATGTCGTACCGCTTGGAGCGCAGACCGGTGAGCAGGGTGTCGAAGGTGCCGTTCTCGAACTCGAACCTCACGCCGAGCTGCTTGCCCAGGGCGTCGGCGATGTCCGGGTCGATGCCGACGGTCTTGCCGGAGTCGTCCTTGAACTCGACCGGGGCGTACGCGATGTCCGAACCGACCTTGACGACGCCCTTGTCGCGGATCGCCTGGGGGAGCTTGCCGGCCAGCGGGGCGGCGCTCGCCGACGCGGTGTCGCCGCTGCCCGAGCCGTTGTCCTGGGTCTGGTCACCGCAGCCGGTGAGAAGCAGCGCGCCTGCGACCGCGATCGCACCGACCGCTGCTAGCCGGGAGTGCGCGGCGGTGGTACGACGGGTGGTGCTTGCGGTCATGGTGGGTTCCTCCGGCGGATGGGTGGAGTTGCCGATGGGATCGGCGACTGCCTGCGCGGCGTCGCCGCGGGTCGACGGGAGCACACGCCTTCGAGTGTCGCGACCTCGTGTGATGACCGCATCTTGCCATTCGGACTGAGCTATTCAGGGGGCCCGCCATGTCAAAATCGGATAACGGGTCCCACTCGAACCGCATCACTTCGGTCCATCGTGACCGCAGACTCTCCGGGAATGGATCATTCCGGCCGGAAGATCTTCGGTGCGTCCCAGGATGCGGACGTGTTCACCGAGTCCTTTGCGGCGCTTGCGGGCTTGCTGGGAGTTCGTCCAGGTCTTGTCCTGATATCGGACGATGACGCGGAGTCCGGTGATGTGACCTTCGCGTTATGGACTCGTCGCCGACGGCATCCGTCCGGTAAGAAGGTTCTTTACACCCCTCATCCGGGGCTCAGGGCGCGTGTGCGGCGCGCCCGTCGTGTTCGGCTCGTACGCATCCACCCTTCGGGCCTTGCGCGGTCCCGCCCGCTCCTCACCCGGAGCGGCAACCCTCAAACCGAAACACTTAAGGGGTAAAACCAAGTGGCAGCGGAGATTGTCAATCCTCGCAGCGACAGCGAAAGCCCGCAGGGTCATACGGAGCAGGAGAGCGGGGCAGAGCCCCTGGAATCCTTCGACCCGGCGTTCGCGCTGCACCGCGGCGGCAAGATGGCCGTGCAGGCCACCGTGCCGGTCCGCGACAAGGACGACCTGTCCCTGGCTTACACGCCCGGCGTCGCGAAGGTGTGCAGCGCGATCGCCGAGCAGCCGGACCTCGTCCACGACTACACGTGGAAGTCGTCGGTCGTCGCCGTCGTGACGGACGGTACGGCCGTGCTCGGGCTCGGGGACATCGGACCCGAGGCCTCCCTCCCGGTGATGGAGGGCAAAGCGATCCTCTTCAAGCAGTTCGGGGGCGTGGACGCCGTTCCGATCGCCCTGGACTGCACCGACGTCGACGAGATCGTCGAGACCGTGGTCCGGCTCGCCCCCTCCTTCGGCGGGGTGAACCTGGAGGACATCTCGGCGCCCCGGTGCTTCGAGATCGAGCGGCGGCTGCAGGAGCGGCTGGACATCCCGGTCTTCCACGACGACCAGCACGGCACGGCGGTCGTGACGCTGGCGGCGCTGCGCAACGCGGCGCGGCTGAGCGGGCGGGCGCTGGGCGACCTGCGGGCCGTGATCTCGGGTGCGGGCGCGGCCGGTGTCGCGATCGCCAAGATGCTGATCGAGGCCGGGATCGGGGACGTCGCGGTGGCCGACCGCAAGGGCGTCGTGTCGCGGGACCGCGAGGACCTCACGCCGATCAAGCGGGAGGTGGCGTCGTTCACCAACAAGGCCGGGATCTCCGGTCCGCTGGAGAAGGCACTGGCCGGGGCCGACGTCTTCATCGGCGTCTCGGGCGGCACGGTGCCGGAGCCGGCGGTGGCGTCGATGGCCGAGGGCGCGTTCGTCTTCGCCATGGCCAACCCCACTCCGGAGGTGCACCCGGAGGTCGCGCACAAGCACGCGGCGGTCGTGGCCACCGGGCGGTCGGACTTCCCGAACCAGATCAACAACGTCCTGGCGTTCCCGGGCATCTTCGCGGGGGCGCTGCAGGTGCGGGCCTCCCGGATCACCGAGGGGATGAAGCTGGCGGCGGCCGAGGCGCTGGCGGCGGTGGTGGGGGACGACCTCGCCGCCGACTACGTCATCCCCTCGCCGTTCGACGAGCGGGTCGCCCCCGCGGTGACGGCGGCGGTGGCCGCGGCCGCCCGGGCGGAGGGAGTCGCCCGCCGCTGAGGCGCGGTACCCCGCCGGCCCCGTCCCCGAAGGGACGGGGCCGGTTCTCTGCCGAGGCCCGGTGGGGCGTCCGGCCTCCTGGCAAGAGGGCGTGTCTCACAGCGGGCCGTGGTTCCTTCCGCGGGGCGGGGACCCTATGGTCAAGGTCATGTTCGCTGTCTACGCCGCCCGAATCGACCGCGACCGGCCGCTCGCCGGACTGGAGACGGGGGAGCGTCCGGCTCCCGGGACCCGCCCCGGCTGGAGCACCGTCACGGTCAAGGCCGCCTCCCTCAACCACCACGACCTCTGGTCCCTGCGCGGCGTAGGCCTCGCGGAGGACAAGCTGCCGATGATCCTCGGCTGCGACGCCGCCGGGATCGACGAGGACGGCAACGAGGTCGTCCTGCACTCGGTGATCGGACAGAGCGGTCACGGGGTGGGGCCCGAGGAGCCCCGTTCCATCCTGACCGAGCGCTACCAGGGCACCTTCGCCGAGCAGGTCGCCGTGCCCACCTGGAACGTCCTGCCCAAGCCGAAGGAGCTGTCCTTCGAGGAGGCGGCCTGCCTGCCCACGGCCTGGCTGACCGCCTACCGGATGCTGTTCACCAACGCCGGGGTCCGCCCGGGGGACTCGGTGCTGGTGCAGGGGGCCGGCGGGGGAGTCGCCACCGCCGCGATCGTGCTGGGGAAGGCCGCGGGGCTGCGGGTCTTCGCCACCAGCCGGGACGAGGCCAAGCGCAAGCGGGCGCTGGAGCTGGGGGCCGTGGAGGCGCTGGAGTCCGGCGCGCGGCTGCCGCAGCGGGTCGACGCGGTCATCGAGACCGTGGGGGCCGCCACCTGGTCCCACTCGGTGAAGTCGCTGCGGCCCGGCGGCACGCTCGTCATCTCCGGGGCCACGAGCGGGGACCGGCCCTCGCACGCCGAGCTGACCCGGATCTTCTTCCTGGAGCTCAAGGTCGTCGGGTCGACGATGGGGACCAAGGACGAGCTGGAGGACCTGCTCGCCTTCTGCGCCGCCACCGGTGTGCGCCCCGTCATCGACGAGGTGCTGCCCATGGACCGGGCCCGGGAGGGGTTCGAGCGGATGGAGAGCGGCGGGCAGTTCGGCAAGATCGTGCTCACGAACCCCTGACGACGGGGTGCGGCCCACCTCCCGACGGCCGGTCCGGATCTCCGGGCCGGCCGTCGCTTTGTCAATCGGTGTTGACACCCTGGGGGTGTCAACGTAGGTTGACATCATGACTGAGGCAACCGACCTCGCCGAGCGTGCGGGCGACCGCGACCCGCGGGTCGGCCTGCGGGCCGTCGCCGCGCTGCGCAGGCTGCTGGAGCAACTGGAGGCCGTGCAGGTACGCAGTGCGCGCCATCAGGGCTGGTCGTGGCAGGAGATCGCCACCGAACTCGGGGTCAGCAGGCAGGCCGTGCACAAGAAGTACGGGAGGCAGTGATGTTCGAGCGGTTCACGAAGGACGCCCGCGCGGTGGTGAAAGGGGCGGTCGAGCACGCCACAGGGGCGCGGGCGGGGACCGTCGACCCCGAGCACCTGCTGCTCGCCCTGCTGGACCGTGAGGGCAGCCGCGCCTCCTTCGCGCTGGCGGCGCTGCTCGGGGTCGGCGAGCGCAGGGAGTCGGTACGGCGGGCTCTGGAGGAGGCGCGGCGCCGCGCCGGTCTGTCGCGGGCCGAGACCGAAGCCCTCGCCGGACTGGGGATCGACGTCCGGGAGATCGTCGCCCGGGTGGAGGAGACCCACGGCGTCGGGGCGATGTCCGGCGGCCGGAAGGGCGGGGACCGGTGGTCGGGGCGCCCCGGCTTCGGCAAGGGCGCCAAGGAGGTGCTGGAGAAGTCCCTGCGCGTCGCCCTCGCCCGGCGCGAGCGGCACATCGGGGACGAGCACATCCTCCTCGCCCTGACCCTCCGCCCCGGTGTCCCCGCCGAGGTGCTCGCCGACCACGGGGTGACCCACGAGTCGCTGACCGGGGTGCTCGGCGGTGCGGGGGAGGCGTGCGCCTGAGGCGGACGCGGCCCGTGCGGCGACACGGTGAGAAACCTCGGCCGTGTCCCCGGGCCCCGGTGGTGCCGAGGCCCGGGGACGCCGGGCGACGGGTCCCGGCCGCACGGGGCGGGGCTTTGCCGCATCGCCGGGGCCCGGTCCGCCGTCGGGCTCAGGGCTTCGGCGTGCGCAGCAGCGCTCCGATCCGGGCCGCCGCCGTGGACAGGTGCCGGCGGGCGTCGTCGAGCTGGTCCGGGGTGACGCCGTGGTCGCGGGCCGCGTCGCGGATGTCGTCCCGGAAGCGGTCCAGCAGCCGGTCCAGGTCGCGGGCCGGGTCGCCGGTGGACTCCGCGGCGCCCTCGTGCGCCCAGGCCGGGGTGTAGTCGGCGGGGAAGTCCTCGGGGGTCCGGGAGTACGACGGCCGGGAGGTCTGGGCGTCGGTTCCCGCGCCGGTGCGGCCGAAGGCGAAGTCCTTGCCGAACTCGCCCATTTCCCTGGCCAGTTCGCTCAGACCCTCGCGCAGTCCCGTCGGCCAGTCGCCCCGGGCGAAGTGGTCCTGCACCTGTTCCTGGACCCGTCGCGCGATGCGCTGCACCTCCTCCTGCGCCCGGTCCTGGGCCTCCTTGGCCTGGCGGCGGGCGCGCTGGGCCTCCTCGCGGGCACGACGGCTCTCGTCCTTGGCGCGCCGGGCCTGCTCCTTCCACTCCTGCTTGGCGCGGCGCATCTCCTCCTTGGCGGCGCGCCAGACGTCCTTGTCGCCGAGGGCCGTGAAGTCGCCGGGGCCGGCGCCTTCCTCCTCGCCGGAGGTCCCGTTCCGGTGGCTCTGGCGGGCCTTGCTCGCCGCGGCCCGCATCTCGCGGCGCAGGTCGCCCGCCGCGCCGCTGACGTCGGCCCGGATCTCGGCGGCGAGCTCGGCGACCGACTCCCGGATCTCCAGTTCCAGATCGGCCAGCTCGCCGCTGCGGTCGGCCAGCTCGGCGCGCCCGGCTTCGGTGATCGAGTAGACCTTGCGGCCGCCTTCGGTGGCGTGGGTGACCAGGCCCTCCGCCTCCAGCTTGGCCAGGCGCGGGTAGACCGTGCCGGCCGACGGCGCGTACAGCCCCTGGAAGCGCTCCTCGAGGAGGCGGATCACCTCGTAGCCGTGGCGCGGCGCCTCGTCCAGCAGCTTCAGCAAGTACAGGCGGAGACGTCCGTGGGCGAAGACGGGAGGCATGTCAGAGCACCTTCTTGTCGGTCGTGCCGTCGGCCGGGGCGTCGGAGGGGCCCTCGCTCCGGCCGGTGGGGGAAGGGGTTCCCGAGCCGCCCCGCGGTCCCCCGTCCCGGTCGTGCGGGGCGGCGTCCGGGGTGTGTCCGGCGGGGGGTGGCGCGTCCGCCGGCTCGTCCTCTCCGGCCGGGCGGCGCAGCAGGGCGATGGAGCCGGAGACGGTGGTGGCCCGCAGCTTGCCGCTGCCCGCGCCCAGACGGCCGGTGATCTTGTGAGCGCCCCAGTGGCCGTGCACCCTCAGGTCGTCGAAGGCGTTGGAGACGGCGCCGCTCGCGGTGTTGGCCTCCACCTCGGCGTCCGCCGGATCCGGCAGCCGGATCGCGATCTCGCCGGAGACGCTGGTCAGCCGGACGTCGGTGGGGCCGTCGGGGTCGAGGTCCACGATCATGGAGCCGCTGACCGAGTCCGCCCGCACGGAGGAACCGGATCCCTCCACGACCGTGAGGTCGCCGGAGACGGAGGCGAAGCGCAGGTCGCCGGTGACCGACTGGGCCTCCAGGTTCCCGGACACCGTCTCCGCCCGGACCGGACCGGAGAGGGCGACCAGGGTGATGTCACCCGCGACCCCCTTCACCACCGCCGGGCCCTGGATCCCGGAGACGACGGCACCGGCGCCGACCACGCCGACCTCCACCCGGGTCCGGGCCGGAACGGCCAGGGAGACCACCGCGCTGCGGCACCGGCCCCTGCGGTCCAGCCACTTGAGGAAGTCCTTCCACGGCAGGTCGTCGTAGGCCACCGTGAGCGTGCCGTCCTTCTGGGTGACCACCAGGGGCGGCCCTTCGAGTTCGGACACCTGCAGGCGGGCGGAACCCTCGTCGGTCCCCACGACGTTCACCGTTCCGTCGACGATGCGTATGCGGAGTTCGCTCACGGGGGTGTCGAAGGTGAGCCTGGTCGGTTCCGCGACGGACCACTCGGGCATGGGACGGCCTCCTGAACGAACCCGACGACGCGCCATATCGCGTCTTACGTGATTCACGATATATCGCGCCCCGGGAAAGTCAAGACACTCGTCCCGGTGATCGGCGGTCGCTCGCAGCGGAGGGAGTGGATGAAGCGGATGAATCCGGTGAAGCAGGCGAAGCCGCCCGGCGTGCGGCCCTGTCGACGGAAGAACCCCGGGCCGGACGCCGGGCCCGTTCTGCGGAGGGGGAGCGGAGCTGCCGCCGTGCCGCGCGGACCGCGGGGGCGTCGCACCCGTCGCCGGACTGCCGCGCGCACGCGTGCTGCTCGTCGGAGCCGGTGGAGGACGGGTGGTGAGGGACGGGTGGTGAGGGACGGGTGGTGAGGGACGGGCGGTGAGGGACGGGCGGGGTGTGCTGGTTCGGGGAAGCGGTCCCCGGCCGGACGGTGCCGAGCCGGTGGTCCGGGCCGGCACCCGTCCGGCCCGCGGCGCTCGCCGCGGGCGCCTCCCGGCCCGCGGGCGTCCTGTGGCGGCACGCCCCGACCGTGCCGGGTTCACCGTCCGTCCCGTCACCGGCCTGGAGGCCGGTCCCCGGGAGGGGGAGAGCGGAGGTCCGGAGGCCGGTCCCCGGGAGGGAGAGAGCGGAGGGCGGCGGAGAAGTCCGGCGCCCTCCCCGGCCGGCGGCTCGTACGGCGGTCACCGCCCCGGCCGTCCGGACCGCGGCCGACCCGCGGCGGGCCCGCTCCTGCCGGCCCACGCGCGGCCCGCGACCCACCGGACCACGCGGCCCCCGCTCCCTCCCGGCCGCGCGCCCGACGCCCCGGAGCCGGGCCGGTGCGGCGGGACCGGCCGCCCGGGGGGGGGTGTCCTACTCGTCGTCCTCGTCGTCCAGCCGGGCCAGCCACGTCGCCAGGCGCTCCACCGGCACCTCGAAGTCGGGGTTGAGGTCCACGAACGTCCGCAGCTGCTCGGCGAGCCACTCGAAGGTGACCTCCTCCTCGCCGCGCCGCTTCTCCAGTTCCTCGATGCCACGGTCCGTGAAGTACATGAGGACAAGGATAGGTGCCGGAAAACGGCCGGGGGGGGGGCCCCCCGGGGGGGGGGGGGGGGGGGGGGGGGGGGGGGGTGGGGGGGGGGGGGGGGGGGGGGCGAAGAGAAACACAAGAAAAAGCGAAGCCGTGGCGC